>NZ_JAGPYY010000012.1:0-96750 GCF_024454075.1 Corynebacterium sp. CCUG 71335 | reverse complement strand
GCTGATGGTACTGCACCCGGGAGGGTGTGGGAGAGTAAGTTACCGCCGACCAACAACAACAAAAACAACTCAATACAGACACAAACAACCCCCCGAGGAACGGCGCCACACAGCGCCACCCCGGGGGTTAACCGCGTCTGCCTAAACCCACGCTGGTTGTAACGATTCCTCCTCCCCCGAACACTTCACAGATAGAACCACATAACCGTGAAAAAAAGGGGGAAACATCATGGCTCGCACCACACTCGCAGCTACCGCGATGGCAGCTATTCTCACCACCGGAGCCGCACTCCCAGCACACGCACACACCACCCCGGCACAACCCGACACCGTATCAGCAGCGCAAGCAGACACTACCGCAAATAACACACGCACACGGGCCGAAGAATCCTCCGCATGGGCCGAAAGCACACGCTGAATCACCAACGACCTGTCCTCGGATTTTCCGTTCAGTATTGTCAGGTGGATCTCTGCCGCAGCTTCGGTTCCGCTCGTCTTCTTGTTGATTGAATATCTTCGCTACTGGAACAAGCGGAACAACGAACTCGCTGCCGGTATCGGGCGCTAGTACCGGGTTAGTTCGACGGAGGGCGCAGCATCACAGAGAGCGATGCTGCGCCCTTATGAGTCTTTCGCCCATCCAAAGGAAACTGTAGGATGTGACCGATTCAACTCGCAGTGTCGGGTGCCGGAACGAGCGAGGAGGCTCTAGCCATGAGTAAGCACGCGTTGAATGAGGGGGAGAGTGTGCGTGATGCCGTCGATACGCGTCACGCTCCTGCAGCAGCGGCCCGCGCTGTAGCGCTCCGCAAAACGTACGGCGCCGGTGACACGCAGGTCGTCGCCCTGGACGGCATTGATGTCGATTTTGGTCGTAATGAGTTCACGGCCATCATGGGGCCGTCGGGAAGCGGCAAGTCCACGCTGATGCACACGATGGCTGGCCTGGATTCTTTCACGAGCGGCTCCGCCTTCATCGGTGACACGGACCTGTCCACTCTCAACGACAAGCAGATCACCGCGCTGCGACGTGATCGACTCGGCTTCATCTTCCAGTCCTTCAACCTTGTGCCGACTCTGACGGCGGCGGAAAACATCACGCTGCCGACCAATATTGCCGGTGGCAACGTCGATCAGGCCTGGTTCGACGAGATCACGCGGCGCCTCGGTCTGAGTAAGCGCCTGTCGCACCGTCCGAGCGAGCTGTCCGGTGGTCAGCAGCAGCGCGTCGCCTGCGCCCGCGCGCTAGTGAGCCGGCCGGAGATCATTTTCGGCGATGAGCCGACTGGCAACCTCGACTCGAACTCCTCGCGGGAGGTGCTGGAGATCCTGCGCACGGCTGTTGACAATGATGAGCAGACGGTGGTCATCGTCACGCACGACGCCCGCGCGGCTTCTTACGCCGACCGCGTTGTTTTCCTTGCCGACGGCCGGATTGTCGATGAGCTGCGCAATCCCACGATGGAGGACATCCTTTCCACGATGTCCGGAATCGAGAACTAGCCACGATGTCTTCCGCTATGACGAAAGTGTCGCTGCGTAACATCGCGGCGCACAAGCTCCGGCTCGCGCTGACTGTGCTTGCAGTCGTGCTGGGCACGGCGTTCATTTCCGGCTCCCTAATGTTCACCAACATGCTGGAGAAGACGTTCGATTCGGCTGTGGCAAGCGCCTACGCCGATAGCGACGCAGTGGTCCTGCCGGGAGAGAACGCACCGTCGCTCCCTGCGCAGCTTTACGACGACATTGCCGCTGACCCAAAGACCTCCCGGGTCAACATCAGTGCGAATAAAGCCGTTGTCATTGCTGATGCCAACGGCACGGCGTACCAGACCGGAGCGGGCATATCTACCGTCTCGGTGTACTACCCGCCGGAAGAAGCGGTAGGGGAGGCCTACGACATCACCGAGGGGGCCGCGCCGGCTGAAGTCGGTGAGGCTGTCGTGAACGAGAAGGGGGCGGAGCGCTACAACATCAACGTCGGCGACGAGATCATCGTTGTCGATCCGCAAGCCCGCCACACGATGACGGTGACGGGCATGTACACGGATGAGCTGGACCAGGGGGCGTCGTTAAGCTTGCTGGTGAATGAGCCGGCCTACCGCGACATGTCGGCCTCACAAGACACTCTCCCAGGTCTTTCCGTCGCAGCCGCGGACGGTGTGGACGCACCGGAGCTCGGCGCGCACCTGCGGGAGCAGTACCCGGACTACGAGGTCAAAGAAGGGCAAGTGCTTGCCGACGAGACCTCCGAAGAGATCCGCAACGCCCTGTCCTTCATTTCATACTTTCTGATTGCCTTCGGCCTGGTCGGTTTGCTGGTGGGCACCTTCCTCATCGCCAACACCTTCTCCATGATCGTTGCGCAGCGCACGAAGGAATTCGCGCTGTTGCGCGCGCTCGGCGCTTCGAAGGGGCAGATCACTCGCTCGGTGGTGGCGGAGGCGCTCATCGTCGGGTTCATTGGATCCGCACTCGGTGTGATCGCCGGTATGGGCATGGTCGCCGCGATTCGCGCCTTGATGGAAACCCAGGGGATGGAATTGCCCGGAGCTGGCTGGGGTTTGTCGGTGGATGCTGTGGCGGTGCCGATCGTCATTGGCACCATCGTGACTGTCCTGTCGGCCTGGGCGCCGGCGCAGCGTGCGGGCCAAGTCGAACCGGTCGAGGCGATGCGGTCGTCGGAATCGGCCGCGCCGCAGCCGCTCAAGGTGCGCACCATCATCGGTGCGGTGCTACTTATCGCCGGTGCAGCCTTTGCCGCCTGGGGAGTGCTGTGGGAGGACGGCTCGACAGGGCAGCGTGCGGGTCTCGTGGGAGTCGCCGCGGTCTGCGTGATCATCGGGCTGTTCTTGGCGGGGCCAGCGTTGTCCCTGCCGGTCGTTCCCGTCTTCGGCCGCGCCATTGGCGCCCCATTCGGCGCAGTGGGTTCGCTGGCCGCAACGAACTCGCAACGCAATCCCCGCCGCGCCTCAGCGACGGCGTTCGCGCTTCTGCTTGGCGTGGCGTTGGTGACCGTGATCGGCATGCTCGGGGCGACAATGCAGCGCTCGGTCGATGACATCCTCGAAAACGAAGTCAGTGCAGACATGGTCATGTACGGCCCCCAAATGGGCGCCTTCCCCGTCCCGCAGGACCTGCCCGAAAAGGTCGAGGGTGTCGACGGTGTGGGTGAAGTAGTCACCTACTCCCAAACCCAGCTCACGGTGAACGAAGAGTTCGGCTACCAATTTGGTGATGCCGGCGTGACCGACGTGATCAGCGGAGACCCGGGCAAGCTGATCGCCGTGGACATGGTCGAGGGTACATCCGACCTCACCGGCGGCGGTGTCATCTTGCCGGAGGCTCTCGCGCGGGAGAAGGGGATCAGCGTCGGCGACACCGTCGAGGTCGCAGCACCAGGCGTGCCTGTTCCACCGGCAACGGTTGAAGTGAAGGGGCTATTCGGAGAGTCCAACATCCTTGAGACCTGGGTGGTCGCAGAAGAAACTGCAGCCGAGCTGTTGCCGGAAGAGACACTCAACGTCCTCATGGTCGGCGCCAACGGCGACGGCAGTGTCGACGAGGACACCTTGCGTGCGAACCTCGAGAAGGCCGTGAAAGAAGACATCGTTGTCCAGGTCCGCTCGCCCGAGGAAGTCGGCGGTGAGGCCAAGCAGATGATCAACCAGATGCTCTACATCCTCTACGCGCTGCTGTCGCTGGCTGTGGTCATCGCGATCTTGGGCATCATCAACACCCTCACGTTGTCGGTGATCGAACGACGGCAAGAGATCGGCATGCTCCGGGCCGTCGGCACGCAAAGGCGTCAAGTGCGCATCATGATCATTCTCGAATCGGTGCAGATCGCGGTCTTCGGCGCCATCGTGGGCATCATCACGGGCCTTGCGCTGGGCTGGGCATTCCTCACCGTGCTCGCAGACCAAGGCCTAGAGAATATCGCCTACCCGTGGAGGATGCTGGCGATCATGCTGGCCAGTTCCGTCGTTGTCGGCGTGGTGGCGGCGTTGTGGCCGGCGCAGCGGGCGGCGAAAACACCGCCGCTCGACGCCATCGCCGAGTAGCCGGCTAGGATCAGGCGGTCACTCAGTCACACAGTCACATAAACGCCCGCGATGCCCACAGTGTGCCGAACCACGCCGCAATGATTCCGCCGGCTGCGGTGGCTAAAACGTAGCTGGTCAACTGGCCCCATTCTTTGTGCTTAATCATGGTGCCGCCCTCTTTGGCGAGCGTTGAGAGCGTCGACAATGCGCCGCAGAACCCGGCGCCCAAGAACGCGGGCCACATTCCCGGCATGAGGGTGGAAAACCCGAAAACGGCCGATCCGACAATGTTCGCCGCCCACGTACCCACATGGGTGCCGGGCACCAGCGACAGTGCCCATCGCGCAATGCCGCCGAGGAACGCGCCGGCGCCGACCGCCATGAAGAGGATGAACACGACCTCCAGGGCTGCCTCGGTGCCCAGCGCTTCCCGGAGGCCCACGCCGACGAGGCCGTCGGGACCGACATTCCCGGGGATCACGCGGGGGCTCCGGCGCGGTTACGCAAAGCGTCGCCCAGCAGCCATGCGACGATGGCGACTGCCAGCGTGCCGAACATGTACACAGCCGCGAAGAGCGCGCTGGATTGCATGGATGCGAGGGATACGGCGGAAAACGTCGTCAAGCCTCCCAGGAAGCCTTTGCCCCAGAACTCAGGTGGATCGAACAGGCCCATCAGGAAGCACCCGACAATGTTGATCCCCAACGTCACCAGCAGTTCTGCCGGCGGGTGCGACGCCATGAGCGGCGTGAGGGCGAAACGCACCAGCGCGCCGAATGACGCTCCGAAGCCGACAACGAGTCCTTCTCTTACCACGCGGTTCACGGTAGCGGATTTTCGTGGAAATTTGTCAGCGGTGAAGGAAAGATGGGGTGTGTACCCGACGGAGACACACCAGGACTTCAAGGAGCACCCATGGCGCATGAACGAGCAGGTCAACCAGCACGCCCCGACGATCTCATCGATATTGCGGAGGTAGTCACCGCCTACTACACCCGCGACATCGACCCGCAGAACCCGGACCAACAGGTGGCGTTCGGCACATCCGGCCACCGCGGCTCCAGCTTGGACAACGCGTTCAACCAGCAGCACATTTGGGCGACCACGCAGGCGATCGTCGACTACCGTCGCGCCAACAACATCGGTGGCCCGGTCTACATCGGCCGGGACACGCACGCGCTGTCGGAGCCCGCGATTACCTCCGCGCTCGAGGTGCTCTTCGCCAACGATGTCGCAGTGCTTGTCGACGACGCAGGCCGCTACACCCCGACTCCCGCTGTCTCCCACGCGATTCTCGCGCACAACGCCACGCTGTCCGGCGGTGTGACCGGCTCGGACCCGCAGCGCGCGGACGGCATCGTGATCACTCCGTCGCACAACCCGCCGCGTGACGGAGGGTTCAAGTACAACCCGCCATCCGGCGGCCCGGCGGACACTGACGCGACGGACTGGATCGCCGCGCGCGCCAACGAGTATCTGGCGAATGACCTGGAGGGGGTGCACACGACGTCGACAAGCGGTGTGCTCGATGAGCGCGCCGGCAAGCACCCGTTCATGGCGAACTACGTTGCTGACCTGCCGAATGTCGTGGATATTGAGGCGATTCGCAGCTCCGGACTGCACATTGGAGCGGATCCGATGGGTGGCGCCAGCGTCGATTACTGGGGCGCCATTGCGGAGGCGCATGGGCTCAACCTTGACGTGGTCAACCCGCATGTGGATGCCACGTGGCGGTTCATGACTCTTGACACTGACGGCAAGATCCGGATGGACTGCTCGTCGCCGAACTCGATGGCGAGTTTGGTGGCCAACCGCGACAAGTACGACATTGCGACCGGTAATGACGCGGATGCGGACCGGCATGGCATCGTGACACCCGACGCGGGCCTGATGAACCCGAACCACTACCTCGCCGTGGCCATCGAGTACCTCTTCTCCCACCGCGACGGCTGGGGTGCGGACACGGCAGTGGGCAAGACGCTGGTGTCGTCGTCGATGATCGACCGCGTCGTCGCCTCGCTCGGCCGCGAACTCGTCGAGGTCCCTGTCGGCTTCAAGTGGTTCGTGCCGGGGCTTATCAGCGGCTCCGTCGGCTTCGGCGGGGAAGAATCCGCCGGCGCATCCTTCCTGCGCAAGGACGGCACGGTGTGGTCGACCGACAAAGACGGCCTCATCATGGACCTGCTCGCTGCGGAAATCACCGCGGTGACCGGCAAGACCCCGTCAGTCCGCTACCGTGAACTGACGGAGAAGTTTGGGGACCCCGTCTACGCCCGCACCGACGCCGAGGCGAACCGAGAGCAGAAGGCCACCTTGAAGAAGCTGTCCCCGGACCAGGTCACTGCCGACACTCTCGCTGGTGAGGACATCACGGCCAAGCTGACCGAAGCCCCTGGCAACGGCGCTGCCATTGGCGGTTTGAAGGTCACCACCGACAGCGCCTGGTTCGCCGCCCGCCCGTCCGGCACTGAGGACAAATACAAGATCTACGCCGAATCCTTCAAGGGCGCGGAGCACCTTGAGCAGGTCCAGAAGGAAGCCCAAGACCTGGTCAGTTCGGTGCTCGACGAATAAGAATCCGCTAGTGAGGGTGATAGAAACCTCATCACGGGAAACTTCCCGGCACCCCACCCATCGACTAAGGTCATTGAGGTGGCAATTAAGCAAGATGCGCAGGTAGCAGAGGCTGGCGCCGTAGACGGCGGGGACCAGTGGACAGAGGAGACGTCGACAAGCGAACGTGCGCTCGATGTGCTCTCCGCGCTCGCACGCTTCGGACTTGCCGCGATGTGGATTACGTCGGGCGCGTCGAAACTCGGCAAACATATGACCGTGACGCAGAGCATCGAAGCGTACGAGATCTTCACTCCGCACTGGTCCGGCCTGCTGGCGAACCTTATCGGCCCACTGGAGCTCGCTGGCGGCCTTATTCTGCTGCTGGGCATCAAGATTCGCCCCGCTGGCTGGGTGTCGTTCGGTGTGCTCGTCCTCTTCATCATCGGCCTGGCATCCGCCTATGCCCGCGGACTGCAGATCGACTGCGGCTGCTTCGGGCCCGACCCGGACCACACTGACGGCGATCTGAGGTGGGCCATCATCCGCGACGTCGGGCTGATTGCCGTGACGCTGTTCATGATCTACCGACCGTTTAAGAAATTCGCGCTGTACCCGTAGACTTACCTGCTGGAACAGCTTGACCCCGAATGCATAAGGTGATGCACTGTGACTTCCTCTTCTAAGTCGAACACCAAGGGTTCCACCAAGGTGTCCAACCCCAACTCGACCGGCGGCAAAGGCTTCCTCTGGGCGATCCTCGCTCTTCTCCTCGTCGGCGCGTTGGTGATCGGCCTGATCGTTTACAACGGACGCGGCGCGCAGGCTGAACGCATCGCCGAGAACGTTGAGCCCGTCGACGGCGTGAACATGGAGCTGACCGACAACATAATCACTCTGTCCGGCGAGAATAGCGACGGCGCGAAGGAAGCCTCTCTCTACGAGGACTTCGCGTGCAGCTACTGCGCCGACCTGGCGAAGAAGACTGATGCCGAAATGTTGGAGAAGATCAAAGCCGGCGAGGTCAAGGTCCACATCCAGCCGTTGGTCTTCCTGGACGGCACCGGCGAGCAGTACCAGCTCGGCCACTCCACGAACACTCTGGCCGCTGTTCTCGCGCTCGCCGATAAGGGCGAGACCGAGGCGTACTGGAACCTGCGCAAGGTCCTCCTCGAAGAGCAGGAGAGCCTGTACGGCAGCGCTGACCCGGAGAAGCTCGCCGACCTTGCGAAGGGAGTCGGTGCCTCCAAGGATGCGGTTGACGCGATCCGTAACGGCGAGTACGTCGACAAGGCCAAGGAGCTCGGAGAAGCCAACGAGAAGGACCTCGTGGACAAGACCGGCGACCTTTCCTCCCCGCGCGTGCTTGTCGACGGCAAGGATGTCGACTCCAAGCCCCTCGAGAACTGGCTCGACGACTTGCTAGCTAGCTAAAAGTCACTGGCTGCGGGCGATTTTGGTCTCGTCCGCACCCGGTGTATATTGATCGAAGTCGCTTCGCGGAGATCCGCTGAAGTTACGGGGCTATGGCGCAGCTGGTAGCGCACCACACTGGCAGTGTGGGGGTCACGGGTTCGAATCCCGTTAGCTCCACTTTTTTCAGCCCGTGGCCGTTGTGGCCGCGGGTTTTCGCATATTTTGCGGCTCTATGCACCGGTTTTCGTCTCGCACTGCAGAATTCTGAGAGTTTGGTAAGTTCTGTCGCGGATGAGGATGGTTATGCACCAGTTGGCATCCCCTTGTTTCTTTTTGCTATCCACGATTTCACTGCGCTCTTCAAAGGAGTCGTCATGCGTTTGCTCCGCACGTCTTTGACCATCACCGCCCTTACGGGTGCTCTCGCACTCGGTCTCTCCAGTTGCTCGGAGCCGGCCGAGGACCCCAATGCCGGCATCGGCGCCGCTGGTGATGACACCGTCCTCACGATCTACACGTCCGAACCGGAGGAGAAGGTCGACGAAATCAACGCAGCGTTTGAGAAAGAGCACCCGGACATCCAGGTCGAGGTGTACCGCGCGGGAACTGGTGACTTGAAAGCACGCATCGAATCTGAACGTGAGTCCGGCCAGGTCGAAGCGGATCTGATGTGGGCGGCTGACGCGCCGACCTTCGAAGGTCTCAAGTCCGATGATTTGCTCGCCGAGCTCAAAGACGTCGACACCAGCAGTGTCATGGAGGAGGCAGTTGACCCCGAGGGATACTACGTGGGTACGCGCATCATTCCGACTGTCATCGCGTACAACACAGATGTGATCGACGAAGCGGACGCCCCGAAGTCCTGGATGGACCTGACAGACGAGAAATTCCGCGACAAAATTGTCCTTCCGGACCCGAGTGTGTCCGGTGCGGCCGCGTTCAACGCCACCGTGTGGATGAATAATGAAGAGCTCGGGGAATCCTGGGTTGAAGGCCTGGGACAAAACAGCCCGATGATTGCGGCGTCCAACGGTCCGACGTCGCAGGAGATCGCAGGTGGCGGCCACCCGGTCGGCATCGTCGTCGACTACCTGGTGCGCGACCTCGCAGAGCAAGGCTCGCCGATCAAGGAGGTGTACGCGACGGAGGGGTCGCCGTACATCACGGAACCCATTGGCGTGTTCGCCGATTCGGAGCAGCAGGAGGCCGCGGAGAAGTACATCACGTTCTTGCTCTCGGAGGCCGGTCAGAAGCTCGCGGTCGAGCAGAACTACCTGCCGGTTATCGAGGGAATCGACACCCCGGGCGATGCCCCTGGCCTGGACGATATTGAGCTGATGGACACTGACCTGGAGACGTTGACCGGGGACCGGGATCGCTCGGTGGAGTCTTTCGAGAAGGCTATGAAGTAGGGGCCGTACGTGCAGGCACAGCGTTGGCCGGGCCTCAACGTTGCCCGAATCGGGATCTGGTTACTAGCCGCTGCGATCTTCATTGCTCCGCTCGCGATGGTGGTGTCGCTCGCGCTCGGCGGGAACCAGTTTCCGACGCTTATTGAGCAAGGACTGTGGAGTGCTACCTGGAACTCGACGTACACCACGTTGTTGTCGTCACTGGGTGCAGTCCTCGTAGGCGGTGCGGTTGCGATCTTGCTGGAGCGAACCGACGTGGCCGGGTCTGGTGTGCTGCGTCTTTTCCTTCTGTCACCGCTGCTGGTGCCGCCTTTCGTGGGCGCGATTTCATGGCTTCAATTGTTCGGCCGCAATCAGGGGCTCAATGCCGTTTTCGGCAGACCAGTGTGGGACATCTACGGTGCCGACGGAATCATCTTCTTGATGACATTGCATTCCTATCCAGTGGTGTACGTCATTGTCTCTGCGGCGTTGCGCTCGATTCCGGCGGACCTTGAACGAGCCGCATTGGTGAGCGGAGCAGGTAACGCGACTGTCTTGCGCACGGTGACGATCCCGCTTCTCGGTCCAGGTTTGCTCAGTGCTTTCACGCTCACCGCTGTATCGAACCTAGCTGACTTCGGGATCCCGTCGATCCTCGGCTCTCCGGTGCAGTTTGAAACGCTGGCGACTATGGTCTACCGGTTCATGGAATCGGGGACGGTAAGCAATCCGCTGCAGGTGGTGTCAACCGTGGGAACGGTGCTCATGCTTCTCGGCATTGCCACCGTGGTCGCCGACTACTTGGTGTCGAAGAATGCTTCCACCACGACAGGTAAAGGGTCGATGAAGCTCCCTCTGGGTAAAGCGCGATGGCCCATCACGATCATTTCCTGGATTCTCGCGCTATCCATCACGCTCGGCCCGCTTCTGGGGCTGGCTTACCGGGCGCTGTTGCCCGCCCCTGGTATCCCGATGACGCTGGAGACCATTACGCTCAGCAACTTTGCCAGCACTTTGTCTAACCCGCGTGTGCAAGACGGCTTCCAAAATTCCCTCATACTCGCTGCGGGCGCGGCCCTGTTGTGCGCGCTGCTCGGGTGGAGCATTGGCCTGCTGGTGACGCGAACTCGGGCGCGCTCCAACACTGCGCTAAGTCTGCTCACGTTGCTGCCGTCTGCTCTACCGGGTCTTATCATCGGCGTCGGCTGGGTCATTGTGGGCCGCTACACGGGAATTTACAACACCCGCTGGGTGATTCTGTTGGCCTACGTATGCGCGTTCACGGCAATGGTCCTGCAGGCGGTGCGTGCACCGTTGGCGAAGACTCCACGCGCGATGGAGGAGGCGGCAGAGATCTCGGGTGCGGGCCGACTCCGCGCCCTGTGGGACACCAGCGGCCGGATGGCACTGCCAGCGGTGGCATCCGGGGCGGTGCTCGTTGCAGTCACGGCAGTTCGTGAGCTCACCGTGTCCGTTCTTCTGGTCGCCCCCGGCACCACCACCATCGGTGTTCAACTCTTCAACCTGCAGCAATCCGGAAACTACAACCAAGCATCGGCGCTCGCGCTCATTTTCGCGGTCGTTGGCATCGCCGCTCTCGCCCTCACGGTGCGTAACCCCGATAAGGAGACTTAAAGATGAGCGACATCGAGATAAGGGATCTGTCCGTCGTATTCCCTGACGGCACCGAGGGGTTGAAAGACATCACGCTCGATATTTCCAGTGGTGAATTCGTTGCGCTCGTGGGGCCGTCGGGGTCTGGAAAAACCACCCTGCTGCGAACGATCGCGGGCTTCATTGCACCGTCGACAGGCGAGATCCGGATTGACGGAAAAGATCAATCCGCAACACCTCCAGCGCAGCGCAACATGGGCATGGTGTTCCAGCAGCATGCGGTCTGGCCGCATATGAGTGTCGCCGATAACGTCGCGTACCCTCTGCGCCGCTCAGGTGCGGCGGGATCAGAGATCACCAGCAAGGTTGAGCAGACTCTCGAGACTGTCGGACTTGCAGGTTACGGCAAACGCAAACCTGCGACCCTGTCTGGTGGCCAGCAACAGCGCGTGGCGTTGGCCCGCGCGATTGTCTCCACGCCGAAGGTGCTGCTTCTCGACGAAGCCCTCTCGGCACTCGACGAACCCCTCCGTGACTCATTGCGCCGCGAGTTGGTGTCACTGACGAAGGGATCCGATCTGACATCGGTGCATGTCACGCACGACCGGAAGGAAGCGCTGGCCATCGCGGACCGGATCGCGGTCTTGCGGGACGGCAAGCTGGAACAGTTCGGCCCCCCGATGTCGATCGTGTCCCGCCCGGCTACTGCCTGGGTGGCGTCGTTCATCGCCGATGCGACACTGTTGGAAGGTGTGGTTGCAGGCGGACGCGTCACCGTCGATAAGCCGGCGTTGTCGTGGTCCGTCGACAACGTCACGGTTGTGTCGGAAGACGGTGATGCGTCTGAGAACCATCGTCTCCTCCAGGATGGTCAGCAGGTCACTGTGGCGGTGCTGCCGGAAGCTGTTTCCATTGACTCGTCATCCTCGGGCACTGAAGTAACTGCTACCGTGACGTCCGCTTTGTTCGAGGTCAGTGGGTTCTCCGTGACCGTCGACTTGGACGGGACAGAGTTCCGTGCGTGGACATCCACCAGCTCTGCGCCCGAGGTGGATGATCAAGTGCAGGTGGAGATCCGTCAACCGCTGGTCTACGTAGACAGCCCGGCGGATGCCTAACATACGGTCATGAGCGCGTGGCCGGACGGAGAACACGGTGTTGTTGATCTTCCGGACGGGTCGCGCCTCAAGGGTGGTAGTTGGAAAAGACTTCGACGCACGCGGCGCAACTATCCGGATTTTCTAGTTCTTCTACTCGGACGTGAACCTGTCGAGGTTCCGTGTCCACATATTTGGGTGCGATGGCCAGATTTCGGTGTCCCCACATCAACTGATCAAGCGGTCGCTGCTCTTCAGCTCGCACGAGAACGGTCTCGGAACGAAAAGGTTGCCATCATGTGCGGCAGTGGGATCGGGCGCACTGGCACCGCGCTTGCATTAGTCACTGCCTCCAATGGACTCTCAGCGGAGGAAGGAATCCGGTGGGTGCGGGAGAACTACCATCCCCGCGCTGTTGAGACGCCGTGGCAGCGCAGGTGGTTGAAATCGATTGTGCTGGATGATCACCGTTAGGGCCAGCTCAGTCAGCGCAAGATGGCGGGGTGGTGAGAGCGGGTAGCATCGACGCCATGACACAGCCGATCGTCGCAGCCCAAACAGTGAAGACACCGGTGGGGGAGCTGGGGTTAGAAGCGTCGGAAAGCGGACTCGTGCGCGTTGTCTTTGGAGCTGTGCACGGCGAGAGCAATGCCGTCACGCGCCAGGCGGCAGCCGAGATTGAACAGTACTTCGCCGGTGAACGTCGAGACTTCACCGTACCGCTCGACCGCTCCGGCGATGGGTTTCGCGAACAGGCACAGGCCGCACTGAGCGACATCGCATACGGCAGCACAGAAACATACAGCGAGCTTGCGGCGCGCATCGGCAATCCGCGGGCGGTGCGGGCAGTCGGTTCGGCATGCGCGACGAACCCACTGCCGATCGTCGTGCCGTGCCACCGCGTGCTGCGTAGCGATGGATCACTCGGCGGCTACGCCGGAGGACTCGAGATGAAGCAGTACTTGCTGGATCTAGAGCAGAAAAACGCCGCGCGCAGCTAGCGTGGAGGCATGACTGCTCCCCAGACTTTCACTAAAACCGGAACTGGACCCCGCGCCGCTGAAGCTGAAGCGGCCTATCTACGCTGGCTGCGCCAAGGCTCCGATGCAGTCGTCAAGGTTTACAGTGTCGACGCGGACGCCAACACGTTGACCATTGAAGAGGTCGCCTCCGCCCGCTCGACTCGCGAGGCCGCGCGCCGCGCCGGGGAGGAGCTCGCCGCGATCCACGCCATGGGGGCAGACGCCTTCGGCGCGCCTGCAGAAGGCTGGGATGGGCCGAACTATATTGGCCGCGCGCAGCAGGACTGCATCCCGGCGCGGCGCTGGGCGGAGTTCTACACGGAGCAGCGCGTGCTGCCGTTCGCGGAAAAAGCCCACAAAGGCGGAACGCTGAGCGCCGATGGGCTGGAGACGGTGAAACGCGCGTGCGAGGCACTCGTCGCGGAGGATGAAGACGCCCCGCTCGCCCGCATCCACGGCGATCTGTGGGCGGGCAACCTGTTGTTCTCGCCGGACGGCCCGCGGTTCATCGACCCGGCGGCGCACGGCGGACACCCACTGACAGACATTGCGATGCTCGAGCTCTTTAGCGCTCCGTACGTCAGCGAGATCGCATCGGGCTACCTCGCCGCCGGCGGCGACCTCGGCCGCGACTGGGAGGCTCGCATCCCGATCCACCAGCTTCACCCGCTCGCGGTACACTGTTACACGCATGGCGCAAGCTACGCCCGCCCGCTTATCGACGCCGCCGAGCGCACCCTCGACCTCACCCGTTAGGGGATTGAACTACTGGTTGTAGCTGCTAAAATCGCAATGTAATACTCGTACTACAAACGAGGGTCTGCACCATGGGCGAGGTTGAACGCAAGCTCCAAGAGCTTCTCGCAGAACACCACCGTTCCCACACGGTGTCTATGCGTGAGTTGAACCAGCAAACACGCAGGGTGATCGATCGTGTGCAATCGGAGGGGGTTGCTTTGACCATCACAGACCGCAGCAAGCCGGTTGCGGAAATCCGGCCACTGAGCCAGCGAACCGGAATTGACCGGTTAGAGGACCTCGGACTGATCATGCAGAGGGGCGTACCCATGGAGATCAACTGGGAGCCCATTGAGGGAACCGGTTATTCGCTTGAGCAATTCCTCGAAGACCGCAAGGACAACCGCATTGACGCGGCGCTGAGTAGTGAATTCTAGTGGTGCGGTTTACGTAGATACGTCAGCGCTCATTCCGCTCGCCGTCTCCGAAGTGCATAGTGCGTGGGCGAAGCAAGTGCTCGACGATAAAGATCTCGTCAGTTCTGTGATCGCAAAAGTCGAACTCGCCCGTGTTCCCAAGAGAACGGAAGAGTTTGGCGCACAGATCCTCGGCCTTGCGGCGAAACTGAATCTCGTCGGTTTGAATAGCGAGGTCGTGGAATTTGCAGGGGCGATACCTGGTTTCCTGAAGGCGCTCGACGCTATTCATCTGGGGACCTGGCTTCTATTGCGTTCTCGTGAGTTCCACTGTGATTTCGTCACGGCAGATCGACAGTTAGCGCGTGCAGCCACGACTGTCGGTGCAACGGTCATCCATCCGTTTGGAAGCGAACTCTAGGTTCTCGGGGCGGGGGCGTCAACGCCACCACGTGTCGGCGGGACCAGGCGGAAGGTGGCGCTTGTGCTGGCCGACGGCCCAGAGGTGCTCGAGACGCTGCGCCGCATCGTCGGGAATTCGCTTCCCCTCGAGATAGTCGTCGATGTGGGGGTAGGTGATGCCGAGTGCTTCTTCGTCGGGAAGCGCAGGACGATCGTCCTCGAGGTCGGCGGTGGGAACCTTCTCGTAGAGGCGCTTGTCGGCGCCGAGATGCTGGAGAAGCTGGGCACCTTGGCGCTTGTTCAACCCGGCAAGGGGCACGAGGTCGGCTGCACCGTCGCCGAATTTGGTGAAGAAGCCGGTAACGTTCTCCGCCGCGTGGTCGGTGCCCACGACGAGGAGGCCGAGCTCGCCGGCGATCGCGTACTGGGTGATCATGCGCATGCGGGCTTTGACGTTGCCCTTGTTGAAGTCAGTGAGCTCGGCCCCGTCGAGTGCGGCGGCTACTGCGCCTCCCATCGCTGTCGTAGCCGGTTCGATGTCGACGGTAACACGGCGGTCAGGCTGGATGAAGTCCAACGCGAGCTGCGCGTCATCCTCGTCGGACTGCACACCGTGGGGGAGACGGACGGCGACGAACTGACACTCACGGGAGGGATCGTTGGCACGGACCTTTTCCACGGCGAGCTGTGCGAGCCGTCCGGCGAGGGTGGAGTCCTGCCCGCCGGAGATCCCCAGCACGTAGCCGCGGGCACCAGTCACGGCGAGGTAATCGGCGAGGAAATCGACGCGGGCGGCGACTTCCTCCGCTGGATCGATAAAGGGCTTCACAGCCAGCGCGTTCACTATCTCTCGCTGCGTGTTCCGGTCGGAGTCTGACATGACAGCCATGGTAGCCGGGTGCACTATGTGGGGCATGACTTCAACTGAGGCTGTGTCCACCACGAGTTCTACAGCATCGGCGCAGCAGCGCAGGTACGTCCGTACGGTCGCCGCGATCGCGGCGTTCGGCGGGCTTCTTTTCGGTTATGACACCGGCGTGATGAGCGGCGCCTTGCTGTTCATCACGCCCGAGTTCGGCATGTCGCCCGCGCAGGAGGGCATGGTCACCGCGATGCTGCTCGTCGGCGCTGCACTCGGCGCTGTCAGCGGCGGGGCAGTGGCGGACAAGTTGGGCCGTCGTGTGACGCTCATTCTGGGCGGAGTGCTCTTCGTCGCCGGGTCGGTGTGGTGCGCGCTGGCGACGTCTCCGGAGATGCTCGGTACGGCCAGGGCATTCCTGGGTGTTGCAGTGGGTGCGGTATCGATTGTCACGCCGATGTACATCTCGGAAATGGTGCCGGCAGCGGTGCGTGGTCGGCTCGTGTCGCTCAACACGCTGATGATTGTGGTGGGGCAGTTGCTCGCGTACGTGGTCAATTCGCTTCTCGCACCGTCGGGCAGCTGGCAGCTCATGCTGGGTGCGGCGGCGGTGCCGGGCGCTGTCTTGGCTGTGGGCATGGTGTTCTTGCCGGACACGCCTGTCTGGCTGTCGCGGCATGGGCGTATCAGCGACGCCCGCGCCGTCGCCTCCCGCACCGGCATCGACACCGACGAACTCGCGCAGGCAACGCGCGAGGACGCGGAGGTGCGTGCAGCTCAGCAGGGCCAGTGGCGCACCTTGGCGGGGTCGAGGTGGATGCGCATGACGGTGCTCGTGGCTGCGCTGCTGGGTGTGACGCAGCAGATCTCCGGTGTCAATGCTATCGTCTACTTCGCTCCGACGATGATGAACAACGTCGGGGTGTCCACTCAGAACTCGGTGTACACCTCGATGGTGATTGGTCTGGTGTCGGTGGTGGCCTGTTACATCGGCCTGCAGCTAGTGGACAGGATCGGCAGGAAGCGGCTGCTGCTCGGCGGTCTGACGCTGAACGTGATCTTCCTGGTGCTGCTGGCGGTGGTGTACCGGGCGGCTGAGGCGAATACGTCGTTAGCAATGCTCGCGCTGGCGTTCATGGCGTTGTTCATTGCTTCCCAACAAGCTGCGGTGTCGCCGACGACGTGGCTGCTCATCTCCGAGCTGGTGCCTCCGCAGATCCGCGGCGTGGGAATGGGTGTGGCGGGTCTGGCGCTGTGGATGGCAAACTGGGCGGTGGCGCAGTTCTTCCTGCCGCTCGTGGATACCGTGGGGGCGACGGCGACGTTCGTGATGTTCGCGATGTGCGGTGTCGCGGCCGCCGGATTTGTCAAGGTCATGGTTCCGGAGACGGTGGGCCGCACCCTCGACAGTGTGGCTGGTGAGATGAAGCAGCGTTTTGGTGGTTAAGGGGCTGCTCGGGTAACATGGTCCCCCGTTGTGCGGCAGCGCCTGTCTTGGCGCGCCGTGATAAATAAAGGCACTCACGCAGAGCCTATTGTGTCAGCAGAGTCAACAAAGAAAGGAGCGCCCGATGAAGGTCCGCAAGTCGCTTCGGTCGCTGAAGAACAAGCCGGGCGCCCAGGTTGTGCGCCGCCACGGCAAGGTGTACGTGATCAACAAGAAGGATCCGCGTTTCAAGGCCCGTCAGGGTTAAGCGGTTCTTAGCGCCAGCGCCCCCGTCTTGCGTGCGAAAGCTCGCGGCGGGGGCGCTCTCCATTTTCCAAAGAATGTGAAATAAGTCACTTTTCCGGGAAAATTTCACCCGTGTAAGCCATTCTGGACGCGTAAAACATTCCGGGGTAACTACATGTAGGTGATTTAGTGGCCGTATCCTGCAAATACCATGTTTGTAACTACTATATGTAGTAGTGGTTGCTTGTTTTTCCTACAACGTATAGTGTTTCAAAGTGTTCGCCCCCGGGATGTGAACAGCTGGTTGTTCCCCGGAAGCCAACAGGCCCAAGTGCCACGTTCAAAGCCGTGTAATCAGAGCAGTTTTCCCGAGCAGAAAAGAGTCGTCCCCGCCATGTCCATCACCCTCTACACCAAGCCCGCATGCGTGCAGTGCAACGCGACCAAGAAGGCCCTCGACCGCGCAGGTCTGAACTACACCACTGTGGACATCTCCCTGGATGATTCCGCCCGCGACTACGTGATGGCGCTGGGTTACCTGCAGGCCCCGGTCGTGGAAGTTGACGGTGACCACTGGTCCGGTTTCCGTCCGGACCGCATCCGCACCCTCGCTGAGGCTGCTGCCTAAGCTCGATTCCCACTGCCCGTTAAGCCGTCACCAGCTGGCGGCTTATCGTATGCCCAAAGATAGGTGAGTAGCGCATGCTGGTGGTTTATTTCTCCTCTACGACGGAGAACACGCACCGGTTTGTCGGCAAGCTGGGGTTGCCGGCGGCACGCATTCCGCTGCGCCGCACGCAGCAACCACTGACAGTGGAGAAGCCCTATGTCTTGGTTGTGCCGACGTATGGGGGAGGGGCGTCGATAAGCGAAGGGAACTCGCGCCCCGTGCCACCGCAAGTTATCCACTTTCTCAATGACCCGCACAATCGCGGGTTGCTGCGCGGTGTGATCGCGGGAGGCAACTCCAACTTCGGCCCTGATTTCGGCCGGGCAGGCGAGGTGATCTCCGCTAAGACGGGCGTGCCCTACCTCTACCGCTTCGAAATGATGGGCACCGAATACGACGTTACGCACGTGCGTGATTCTCTTATCGCCCACCGCGAGCGGCTCGGGTTGGACCCGATGACATCCACGGAAAAAGATCGGCTCGACGGGCACGTGCAGACCCGCGTCGACGACAGCGCGCGACGGCTTGCACAGTTGCGCGAGCGCTACCAAACGGTGTGAAAACAGACTTCACAACTTCATAGCTGTACCTCTCCTATAAACGCTCCATGAACTCCCGCACAAGAAAGGCCCGACTACAGTGACCGCCACAACGGGAAAGACCGTCGCTGAGCCCGTCGACACGGCAGATCAGCTCGACTACCACGCGCTCAACGCGCTGCTGAACCTTTATGACGAGAACGGCCACATCCAGTTCGACAAAGACCGTGAGGCCGCGAACCAGTTCTTCCTCCAGCACGTCAACCAGAACACCGTCTACTTCCACGACCTGGAAGAGAAGATGAACTACCTGGTGGAAAACAAGTACTACGAGCCGGACGTCATCAAGGCCTACGACTGGGACTTTGTGAAGTCCACGTTCAAGCGGGCGTACGCCTTCAAGTTCCGCTTCCAGTCCTTCCTCGGCGCGTACAAGTACTACACTTCCTACACGCTGAAGACCTTCGACGGCCGCCGCTACCTGGAGCGTTTCGAGGACCGCGTGGCCATGACCGCTTTGTTCCTCGCCGACGGCAACGAGGAGATCGCCTCCGCGCTTGTCGACGAAATTATGACCGGCCGGTTCCAGCCCGCCACCCCCACCTTCCTCAACGCGGGTAAGGCACAGCGCGGCGAGCTGGTGTCCTGCTTCCTGCTGCGTATCGAGGACAACATGGAGTCCATCGGCCGCGCCATCAACTCCTCCCTGCAGCTATCGAAGCGCGGCGGTGGTGTGGCGCTGCTGCTGAGCAACATCCGCGAGTCCGGCGCACCGATTAAGCACATTGAGAACCAGTCCTCCGGTGTCATCCCCGTGATGAAGCTGCTGGAAGACTCCTTCTCCTACGCCAATCAGCTCGGCGCCCGCCAGGGTGCTGGTGCGGTGTACTTGAACGCGCACCACCCGGACATCATGCGCTTCTTGGACACCAAGCGTGAGAACGCGGACGAGAAGATCCGCATCAAGACGCTCTCGCTCGGTGTGGTCATCCCGGACATCACCTTTGAGCTGGCCAAGCGCAACGACGACATGTACCTGTTCTCCCCGTACGACGTCGAGCGCGTTTACGGTGTGCCGTTCGCCGACATCTCTGTCACGGAGAAGTACGACGAGATGGTGGAGGACCCGCGCATCCGCAAGACGAAGATCAAGGCGCGCCAGTTCTTCCAGACGATCGCCGAGATCCAGTTCGAGTCCGGCTACCCGTACATCCTCTTCGAGGACCACGCGAACCGCGCGAACCCGGTGAAGACCGGCCGGATCAACATGTCCAACCTGTGTTCGGAGATTCTCCAGGTCAACTCTGCATCCGTGCTGAACGAGGACCTGACGTACGACACGATCGGCCACGACATTTCCTGCAACTTGGGCTCTCTCAACATTGCGATGGCAATGGATTCGGACAACTTCTCCCGCACCGTCGAGACCGCCATTCGCGGCCTGACGGCTGTCGCGGACAAGACCTCGATCGATTCGGTGCCGAGCGTGCGCGAGGGCAACGATGCCTCGCACGCCATCGGCTTGGGCCAGATGAACCTGCACGGCTACCTCGGCCGCGAGCACATCGAGTACGGCTCCGAAGAAGGCCTGGACTTCACCAACGCCTACTTCGCCACGATCATGTACGAGTGCCTCAAGGCCTCCCACAAGATCGCCGTGGAGAAGGGCCAGCGCTTCGCGGGCTTCGAGGACTCCGAGTACGCCAGCGGCGAGTTCTTCGACCGCTACAACCCAGCTGACTTCCAGCCGAAGACGCAGCGCGTGAAGGAGCTTTTCGACGGCTCCTCCGCCCAGCCCCCGAGCGCTGAGGAATGGGAGCAGCTCAAGGCCGACGTTGCTCGTGACGGCATCTACAACCGTTACCTGCAGGCAGTTCCGCCGACCGGCTCGATCTCCTACATCAACAACTCGACCTCGTCGATCCACCCGATCGCCTCCAAGATCGAGATCCGCAAGGAAGGCAAGATCGGCCGCGTCTACTACCCGGCGCCGCACATGGACAACGAGAACGCCGGCTACTTCAAAGACGCGTACGAGATCGGTTTCGAGAAGATCATCGACACCTACGCTGAAGCCACGAAGTACGTGGACCAGGGCTTGTCGCTGACGCTGTTCTTCAAGGACACCGTCACCACCCGCGACATCAACCGCGCCCAGATCTACGCGTGGCGTAAGGGCATCAAGACGCTCTACTACATCCGCCTGCGCCAGATGGCGCTGGAAGGCACTGAAGTTGAGGGCTGCGTGTCCTGCATGCTCTAGTTTTTCTGCACCCAGTCGCACCCCGAGGCGCGGAACCGTCGCGTTCCCCCTCGGGGTGCGACATTTTTGGGGGGAGGGGTTGGGTGCGCTGTCAAGCAAATGCCCGTAACCCTCTAGGATGGGTGGCATGACCCACGAGGAGACCCACGATTACGAGGCGTACGTCGAATCCCACCCCGCGCCTTTGAAGGCCGTGAACTGGAACAGCATCCCTGACGACAAAGACCAGGAGGTGTGGGACCGCCTCACCGGTAACTTCTGGCTGCCGGAGAAAATCCCCGTGTCCAATGACATCCCGAGCTGGAACACGCTCAACGACGCTGAGCAGCTGTCCACGATGCGCGTGTTTGCGAACCTGACGCTGCTGGACACGATCCAGGGCACCGTCGGCGCAGTCTCCCTCATCCCGGACGCGAAGACACTGCACGAGGAGGCTGTGTACACCAACATCGCGTTCATGGAGTCCGTCCACGCGAAGAGCTACTCGAACATCTACATGACGCTCGCGTCGACACCGCAGATTAACGACGCCTTCCGCTGGACTGAAGAAAACGCCGAAGTGCAGCGGAAAGCCAAAATCATCCAGAGCTACTACTGCGGCGACGATCCGCTGAAGCGCAAGATCGCCTCGGTGATGCTGGAGTCCTTCCTGTTCTACTCCGGCTTCTACCTGCCGCTGAACTGGTCGGTGCACTCCAAGCTGACCAACACCGCCGACATCATCCGCCTGATCATTCGCGACGAGGCAGTGCACGGCTACTACATCGGTTACAAGTACCAAGTCGGCCTGCGCGACGAGTCCCAGCAGCGCCAGGACGAGCTCAAGGAGCACGCCTTCGACTTGCTCTACGACCTCTACGACAACGAGATCCAGTACACCGAGGACCTCTACGATCCGCTCGGCTGGACCGAGGACGTCAAGCGCTTCCTGCGCTACAACGCCAATAAGGCACTGAACAACCTCGGTTACGAGGGGCTTTTCCCGGTCGACGAGACGCGCGTGTCGCCCGCCATCCTGGCATCGCTTGCCCCGAACGCCGACGAGAACCACGACTTCTTCTCCGGCTCCGGCTCCTCCTACGTCATTGGTAAGGCCGAGGACACGCAGGACGACGACTGGGACTTCTAACCCCTCCTTGACCTGTGGGTCCCTTGCCCCGGCTGCTCCTTTTCCTGGACCGGTCGGGGCATTCTTTGGCTTAACCTATTCCGGGGTTATACCGCCCCCGTTCTGGGTTGAAATCCGGGCATTGCCGGGCATGCGGTGGTCGGGTGTCTGGTGGTTTCCGTCCAGTCCAGGGCTGTGAGCTGGGGGAGTGGTTGCCCCCGGAATGAGCAGCGCGAAGAGGCTGCACGTCATCTGGATTTTCGCTGGACCGCTGGTTAAGATGAAGCGGTATTAGCCGCGCCCTATCTATGCCGTCTGCGAGCTGATTTTCGTCAGCTCCGGGAAGGCTTGGCCGGGGCGCCCCCGGGAAATCCCACTGGGGGAGGAGCGGCTGAGGTTAATTCAGGAGGATACGTATGACTGCTGTGGCACCACGGCTCGACGCTGATGTCGTCGAGGCTGCACCGGCACGGCCGGAGCCGACCGGCAAGGCCCGCAAAGGCACCCGCCTTTGGGACCTGATGACCACCACGGACCACAAACAGCTGGGCATTTTCTACATTATTTCGGCGTTTATCTGGTTCTTCGTCGGTGGCCTGATGGCCCTGCTGATCCGCGCGGAGCTTTTCTCCCCGGGTCTCCAGTTCCTTTCTAACGAGCAGTTCAACCAACTGTTCACCCTGCACGGCACCGTGATGCTGCTGGCATTCGGTACCCCGATCGTGTGGGGCTTCGCCAACTTCGTTCTGCCGCTGCAGATCGGTGCCCCGGATGTCGCATTCCCGCGTTTGAACGCGTTCGGCTTCTGGATCACCACTGCCGGTGTCATCGCCATGCTCGCCGGCTTCCTCACCCCTGGCGGCGCAGCTGACTTCGGCTGGACCATGTACATGCCGCTGGCTGACGCGATCCACACCCCGGGTGTGGGCGCTGACCTGTGGATCCTCGGCGTCGGTGCCACCGGTATCGGCACCCTGGCCTCCGCCATCAACATGGTCACCACCGTGCTCACCCTGCGTGCACCGGGCATGACCATGTTCCGCCTGCCGGTGTTCACCTGGACCATCTTCGTGGCCTCCATCCTGGCCCTGATGATCTTCCCGCTGCTGACCGCTGCAGCCCTGGGTGTCCTCTACGACCGCAAACTCGGCGGCCACATCTTCGACCCGGCCAACGGTGGCGCCATCCTGTGGCAGCACCTGTTCTGGTTCTTCGGCCACCCCGAGGTCTACGTCCTGGCACTGCCGTTCTTCGGCATCATCTCCGAGGTCATTCCGGTCTTCTCCCGCAAGCCGGTCTTCGGCTATATCGGCCTGGTCTTTGCAACCCTGGCCATCGGTGGCCTGTCCATGGCTGTGTGGGCGCACCACATGTACGTCACTGGTGCGGTTCTGCTGCCGTTCTTCTCCTTCATGACCTTCCTGATCGCCGTTCCGACCGGCGTGAAGTTCTTCAACTGGGTGGGCACCATGTGGAACGGCCACCTCACCTTTGAAAGCCCGATGCTGTGGTCCGTCGGCTTCCTGTTCGTGTTCCTCTTCGGTGGTCTGACCGGCATTATGCTGGCTGCCCCGCCGCTGGACTTCCAGCTGTCTGACACCTACTTCGTTGTCGCGCACTTCCACTACACCCTCTTCGGTACGGTCGTGTTCGCGTCGTGCGCAGGCGTCTACTTCTGGTTCCCGAAGATGACGGGCCGCATGCTCGACGAGCGCCTGGCGAAGATCCACTTCTGGCTCGTCATGATCGGCTTCAACATGACCTTCCTGGTCCAGCACTGGCTGGGCAACATGGGCATGCCGCGCCGTTACGCCGACTACCTGGACTCCGACGGCTTCACCCTGCTGAACCAGATCTCTACGATCGGCTCCTTCATCCTGGGTATCGCCTTCCTGCCGTTCATCTGGAACGTGTACAAGTCCTGGCGCTACGGCGAGGTCGTCACCGTCGACGACCCGTGGGGCTACGGCAACTCCCTGGAGTGGGCAACCTCCTGCCCGCCTCCTGGCCACAACTTCACCTCCCTGCCGCGTATCCGCTCTGAGCGCCCCGCGTTCGAGCTGCACTACCCGCACATGGTGGAGACCCTGCGCCGTGAGGCCCACACCGGCCACCACGACCCGCGCTCTGAGGCAACCACCCCGGAAGAGAACGAGCGCACTG
Organism: Corynebacterium sp. CCUG 71335; assembly: GCF_024454075.1. NCBI lineage: Bacteria > Bacillati > Actinomycetota > Actinomycetes > Mycobacteriales > Corynebacteriaceae > Corynebacterium > Corynebacterium sp. CCUG 71335. The sequence goes on along the minus strand of NZ_JAGPYY010000012.1, from coordinate 72,778 downwards.
GCTCTGACTCCCGTGAGTCCGAGACCGTGACCTCTTCTTCGCAGCGCACTGCCACGGAGACCGTGACCAAGGTGCGTCCGGCAGACGGCCGCGACTCCGGCTCCACCAAGGCGACCGACTAGTAGGCCACTCCTGAACTAACCGGCAGGCCCCGCTCCCCACATCGTGGAGCGGGGCCTGTTGCTGTAGGTTCGAATTCATGACGTATTCGGTGACCCTTCAACCCGGCCTCCAGCACGCAGTGATCACGTTGTCGGGGGCTGATCACCCCGGTGTGAGTGCGGCATTCTTCGCGGTGTTGTCCCAGCACGGGGTGCAGCTGCTGGACGTTGAGCAGGCGCAGTTCCGTGGCCGTCTCGCTCTCGCAGCGTTCGCCGGGGTCACCACGAGCGGTGTTGAGGCGCTACGCCACGACCTCGAAGCGGCACCGGAGCTGGCGGACCAAACGGTGACCATCGAGACGGACGAGGCATCTTTGGCTCCGCAGCGTCGCCGTTCCACCCATGCTGTGGTCGTGCTGGGCGATCCGGTGACGGCGGAGGCGGTCTCTGAAATCGGCCGCACCCTCGCGGACTTCGGTGCGAACATCGACCGTATCCGCGGCATTTCTGATTATCCGGTGACGGGATTGGAGTTGTCGATCACCATTCCTGGTTCCGGCGACGAGGTCAGCCACACGGTGCGCCAAGCGTTAGCGGAGCTCACCACGGGCCTCGGCGTCGATATCGCGATTGAGCGCGCTGGTCTGGCCCGCCGCTCGAAACGCCTGGTGTGTTTCGACTGCGATTCGACCCTCATCACGGGCGAGGTCATCGAGATGCTCGCTGCTCACGCGGGTCGTGAAGCGGAGGTCGCCGAGGTCACCGAGCGCGCGATGCGCGGGGAGCTGGACTTTGAGGAGTCGTTGCGCGAGCGCGTCGCAACGCTGGCGGGGCTGGGCGCGTCGGTGCTTGACAGCGTCGCACGCGACATCGAACTCACTCCCGGAGCCCGCACAACGATCCGCACGTTGAAGCAGATGGGCTACCGCACCGCGGTTGTCTCGGGCGGGTTCATCCAGGTGCTCGAGCCGATGGCGGCCGACCTGGACCTCGATTACGTGCGCGCGAACACGCTCGAGATCGTGGACGGCAAACTCACCGGAAAGGTGATCGGCAAAGTCGTCGACCGGAAGGCGAAGGCGGAGTTCCTCGCCGAGTTCGCTGAAGATTCGGGCCTGCGTTTGTCCCAGACGGTGGCGGTCGGCGACGGTGCGAATGACATCGACATGCTCACTGCCGCCGGCCTGGGTATTGCCTTCAACGCGAAGCCAGCGCTGCGCGAGGTCGCGGACACCTCGGTCACCCACCCGTTCCTGGATTCGGTGCTGTACATCATGGGTGTGCCGCGCCATGAGATCGATACGCTCAACGAGGAGCAGGGTATCGACGGCAAAGTCGCGCTCGATTAATGCCGGAAACAGCTGACACAGCCGCGCTCATCGCGGCAGCGCACCGCTTCCTAGCCGCGAGCCTTGCCGACGACCACCGCGGCGGAGAAGACCCAGACGATCCCGCCACCGTTCAGGCGATGCAGATCGCGCTGCACATTCCGAAAGCGGACCCGCCGCAGCGTAACGACGCTCTTGTGGCCGCTGCCCGAGCCGTCGCCGCTGTGTGTCTCGACCCGCGCGCAGGGCAAGAGTCCGCCTGGCGCGACGCGCTGGCACAGTGGTACGGCCACCGGATCCGCAAGATCGCCCGGCGTGCCCGCGGCGCCGCGTGGGAGAACGTGCAGACGCTGCCCGGCTGCACGTTCCGATCCAGCGCAACGGGACCGGTCGCCGAAGCCCGCGCGTTCATTCCGTCCGCCGTCGGGGAGGTTCCGCACGCGATCAGCAAACTGCAGATCAAAGGCACCGACCTCCCGCACGATGACCTGCCGGCGCCCAGTGTCGGTGGCATCGAGATGTCATCGGTGCCAGTGATTCTTGTCGACGACTCGCTCGCAATGACCGCGGGTAAGGCCGCCGCCCAGGTCGGCCACGGGTCGATGCTGCTTGCCGCGCAGATGAGCGAAGCGTGGGCGGTGCGCTGGGCTCTCGACGGCTTTCCCCTTGCGGTCCGCGAGGTGCCACGGGAGCTTATCCGCGCCACCGCGGCGCTTCCCGCGTCTGTCCCCGTCCGCGATAGCGGCTTCACGGAGGTCGCTCCAGGGTCAGTGACGGTGGTGGCGCATCCTGGCGCTTACTCCGCGGAAGACTCGGCCGAGGACTTCTCAGCAGGCTGAGCCACGAGTCGGCGCAGCGCGCCGCGCACCACTTCGGGGTCTGTCGTCTCCCAAAAGTCGGGGAGGGACGCGCGGAGGAAGGATCCGTAGCGCTTTGTCACCAAACGGCTGTCCAGGACGGAGACGACGCCGCGGTCGGTGGTGCTGCGCAGCAACCGGCCGGCACCTTGGGCGAGCAGGAGTGCGGCGTGGGTGGCGGAAACATCCATGAACCCGGAACGGCCGGCGGCGTCGGCGGCGCGGGAGCGGGCCTGGAGCAGCGGGTCATCGGGGCGGGGGAAGGGGATCCGGTCGATCATGACGTGGGAGAGGGAGCGGCCGGGGACATCGACACCCTGCCACAGGCTCAGGGTGCCGAACAGACACACGTTCTCCCCGGCGGCGAACTTGTTCACCAGTGCGCCGATGGTGTCGTCGCCTTGGACCAGAATGTCGAACGGCAACCGAGAGCGCAAAGCGTCCGCGGCTTCTTGTGCGGCACGGCGAGAGGAGAACAATCCCAGCGTCCGCCCGCCGGCCGCGGTGATGAGCTCAGCCATCTCGTCGAGGGTGCCCTCGCTGATGCCGTCGCGGCCCGGCGGCGGCAAGTGCTTAGCGGTGTAGAGAATTCCAGAGCGTCGCGGGTCAAAGGGGGTGCCGGCGTCGAGGCTGTCCCAGGTGCCGTCGGGAAGCCCCCAGGCCGCGGCCATCGCGCGGAAGTTGCCGCCTACAGCAAGGGTGGCGGAGGTGAGCACGACCGTCTTCTCACCAAACAGGTTGTCGCGCAACAAGGCCGACACCGATAGCGGTGCCACTGAAACGGAGGCGGACTCCGGGCTGGAGGAGGCGCTGCGGGCGAGCCAGACGACGTCGAAGTGCTTAGCGGGGTCGTCTTCGTCGAAGACGCTCAAGATGCGATCGAAGGAGGTGTACAGCTCGCCTACGTGGTTGCGCAAGTTCTCCCGCTCGGCTGCGGTCTCCGGGTCCTTGGTGGCTTCACCCTCCGGGGCGCGGGCGATGGCCTCGCCCGTGCGGCGCAGTTCATCCTGCACTGCGACGAAGGCGGCGCGGGCGGGATCCGAGATGGTTTCCCAGCGGCCAGGGGATTCGGTGTCGAGGACGGCGGCGAAGTCGTCGATAAGCTCCTCGAGCGTGTCTTTGCGCCTGTTTTCTCCCAGCTTCCCGGCGCGGCGGGCCGCTAGCCGCAGCGCGTGCGGGGAGATCTCATTGGTGGCCACGGAGGTGACGCGGCCGTCGAGCTCGTGGGCCTCGTCGATGATGACAGCAGAGTGCTCGGGCAGGATGGAGGCGCCTGAAAGCGCGTCGATAGCCAAAAGCGCATGGTTGGTCACCACTATGTCGGCCTCACCGGCGCGCACGCGAGCGGCTTCGGCGAAGCATTCGGCACCGTGCGGGCACCGTGTGGCACCTAAGCACTCGTTGGCGGTGACGGAGACATGCCGCCACGCTTTGTCGGGCACACCGGGTTCAAGGTCATCGCGGTCACCGGTCTCGGTTTCTTCGGCCCATTCGTGCACGCGTTTGACGTGGCGGCCGAGCCAGGAGACGTCTTCTTCGTCGACCAGCGCTTCCTGGCCGTCCCCGGTTCCGTCCAAAACACCGATCTTGTTCAGGCACACGTAGTTGGAGCGGCCCTTCAAGATGGCGAACGTCGGGGTGCGCGGCAACAGCGGGTCAAGGGCTTCCACCAGGCGCGGCAGGTCGCGCTCGACCAGCTGGCGCTGCAGAGCGAGCGTTGCCGTGGAGACGATCACGGTCGTGTCGTTCGCCTGTGCGTGCCGGATCGCGGGCACCAGGTAGGCCAGGGATTTACCGGTTCCGGTACCGGCTTGGACGGCGAGGTGACGGTCGTCGGCAAGCGCTTGAGAAACCGCCTCAGCCATGGCGATTTGCCCCGGGCGTTGCGTGCCGCCGAGGGATTCGACGGCAGCGTCGAGAAGCTCGCGCGCAGACAGCGACAACCGTTCCATCACTCTTCCGGGAATCCGACGAAGCGTGTGCGGATCGCCGGTTCATCGCGGGACAACGACAGACCTTCCCAGGGCAGCGTTTCGCGTTGTTTCGCAAGGTGGGTGCGGGTCGCTTCAAGGTCATCTAGCCCCTCGACGATTTCACCGTCGCGGATGAGCGGGACAACCAACTCGCGGTAATCCAGCGTCGTCGGGGTGCCGGGGTGCTTATCGAGCGGGTAAACGATCTCGTCGACCGCGACACCGGAGCCGCGGTACGTGCGCAGGGCGCCCTTCGCGCCGCCTTTCATTTGCTTGCCGGAGCTGCGCTTAGCGACGGGCACACCGTCAACCTCCACAAGCTTGTACACCATTCCTGCCGTGGGAGCTCCGGAACCCGTGGCTACCGACGTGCCCACGCCGTAGCCGTCGACCGGGTCCGACCGCAGGCCGGCGATGGCGAATTCGTCCAGGTCGGAGGAAACGATGATCTTCGTGTTGTACGCACCGAGCTCATCGAGCTGCGCCCGCACGCGCCGCGACATGATGCCCAGGTCACCGGAGTCGATGCGTACGCCGCCGAGTTCCGGGCCCGCGACCTCCACGGCATTGGCCACACCCTGGGTGATGTCATAGGTATCCACCAGCAGGGTCGTGTCCACACCGAGGGAGTCGATCTGCGCCTTGAAAGCGGCCTTCTCGTTCGGGGTGCCGTCAGGGTTGGTGTGCAGCAGCGTCCAGGCGTGGGCGGCGGTACCGGATGCCGGGATGCCGTAGCGCAGGGAGGCTTCCATGTTGGAGGTGGAGCCGAACCCGGCGATGTAGGCGGCGCGTGCACCTGTCACCGCAGCCTGCTCGTTGGTGCGGCGCGAACCCATCTCCATGATCGGGCGGCCGTCGGCAGCCGTGACCATGCGCGAGGCGGCGGAGGCGATCGCGGAGTCGGAGTTGAGGATCGACAGGATGACCGTCTCCAGGATGCAGCATTCTGCGAATGTGCCGCGCACGGTGAGGATGGGGGAGTAGGGGAAGTACAGCTCACCTTCCCTGTAGCCGTCAATGTGCCCGGTGAAGCGGTAGTTGCGCAGGTACTCACGGGTTTCCTCGCTAAGGAAGTCGGCCGTGGACAACTGGTCTTCAGTGAAACGGAATTTCTCCACGGCTTCAATCAGGCGGCCAGTGCCTGCGACAACCCCGTAACGGCGTTCGTTGGGCAGCTTGCGGGCGAAGACTTCGAAAACGCATTGGCGCGAGTGGGTGCCGTCCTTTATGGATGCATCGAGCATGGTGAGCTCGTACATGTCGGTGAGAAAGGCGGTTGACGGCTGTTCGTTCATGCAGTCAAGCCTAGTCTTTCCTCGTCTTCGAACGACAAGGACAGAGCTGTGTCGGTGTTGTGTCAGCGCCGTGTCAGTAGCAGTGGCAGTGGCCGTGGCAGCGTGGGGCGTACGCGCAGAGCACTCTTTAGTACGCTTGAAGCCATGACTGGTGTCAACCCTGAGATTCGGCCCGGTGTCCGGATGGGTTCCCCCATGGCCACACCTGACCTTGATGAGCAGATTGAGGTCAACGTCGACACGGCGGAGAACCTGCCGTGGATGTGCATTGTGTGGGACGACCCGGTGAACCTGCAAAGCTACGTCACCTACGTGTTCCAGACAGTGCTGGGTTACGGCCGCAAGCGCGCCCAGGAGCTGATGATGCAGGTGCACACCGAAGGCAAAGCCGTGGTGTCCTCCGGCGAGAAAGACAAGGTCGAGGGCGACGTGAAGAAGCTGCACACCGCGGGTCTGTGGGCCACGATGCAGCAAGCTGGTTAAAGTTCCCGTCCGGCCGCGTGATGTGGCCGGGCTTGGAAAGGAGATAAGGCATGCAGCCGTGGCGGCGGAAGAAAGGCCTGATGCGGGCCACACGCTTTAGCACTGTGTTCGAGCCGATGGAGCGCGAGGTCATTGGGGATCTCACGGCCACGGTGTCGGAGGCGTTGATCCAGCGCGCGCAGTCTGCGCCGAAGGATGAGCTCGCGGAGATGATGGATATGCCCTCCGGCCACACCGAGGCGCCGGCGGACCCGTCGCTCGCCCGCCTCCTGCCGGATTTTGAGCGCGCCGGGGACGAAGAATTCGACGGCGACAACGCTCTGCTGCGCAGCCTGCACGAAACGGACATCATCAAGGCGAAGCTGGCGAACTTGCAGGTGATCAACACTGCGCTTGGTCCGACTGGCGGGGTCGCGGTGAGTGTCGAGGAGCACGAGGCGCAGCAGGTCATCGCCGCGTTGAACGACATGCGCCTCTACGTCGCTGCCGCCGACGCTCCGACAGAGGCTGCTGAGCAGGACCGCGACAACCTTGTCGAGTGGCTCGCGTACTGCCAGGAATCGCTGCTGCAAGCGCTGATGGGGGAATAAACGCATGGAGCTTATCGACGGTTTCTCCCTCCCCGGTTTAGCCCTCGGCCACCAATCGCTAGGCGACACAGGAGTGACGGCGCTTGTCTCCACGTCTGCCGCCGGCATGGTGGCAGCCGTCGACCAGCGCGGTGGCGGCCCCGGCACCCGGGAAACTGACCTACTCAAACCCCACAACACAGTGGAGCGCGTGAACGCGATCGTGCTGGCCGGGGGTTCTGCCTTCGGTTTGGCCGCAGCCGATGGCGCGATGCGCGAGCTGGAATCCCGCGGCCTCGGGTTCGCAGTATTCGGTGAAAGCAACCCGGGCCCCCGGGTGCCGATTGTCCCCGCTGCCGTCATCTTCGACCTCATCATCGGCGACCCGAACCACCGGCCCAGCCCCGAGGACGGTGCCGCCGCAGTGCGTGCGGCTCTCGACGGCCACAGCGGTGATGCGGTCTCTGCCGTGCCTGTTGGTTCAGTCGGTGCCGGCTGTGGCGCGACCGCCGGCGTTCTCCGCGGCGGGTTCGGCGTCGCGCAAGCACGTGTCGGCGATTTCACCGTTGCCGCCGCTGTCGTGGCCAATCCGATCGGCAGTGTCATTGACCCGGATACTGGCCGCTTCTTCGGTGACCCCGCCCGCCCCGCTGTGGACCTGGATGCCTTTGCCGCGTTGGTGCGACCCCAACCGAAACTGAATACCACGATCGGGGTGGTGGCGACGGACTGCCCGGTGGGCATCGAAAAGCTTGAGCGCCTCGCGATGACCGGCCATGACGGGATTGCTCGCGCCGTGCGCCCCGCACATTCGCCTCTCGACGGCGATACCCTGTTCGCCGTCTCCACCGCCGAGCCGGAGGCATACACGGGGTCCGCAGCCGCCGCGGACCCGGACCTCTACTACGCCTTGTGCGACGCGTCCGCTCGGTGCGTCGAAGCTGCAATCGTCCGTGGCGTCGCGGCCGCTGAACCTGGTTATGGTGTCGCCGCGTGGAACGAGATCACCTAAGCTTGGCCGCACCATGAGCTATCCATATTCCTCCCCGCATCCTGGCCAGGGACCTACATACGGTTTCAACCCCTACGGTGGTCAACCCGGTCAGCACGGTGCTCCCGGCGTTGGCGGCGGTCCCGTTGTGCCCTCTCAGCAAAGGAGTCCGTACCGCTCCCGCGGCCAGCAAACGCGAACGGGCTTCACCTACGCCATCGGATATGTGGTGCTCATCTGGGCGGTGCACATAGTCAATGTGGTCATCTTCGGCGGCCGGTTGACGTACTTCGGCATTCACCCGCTGGACCCTTCTTCGCTGCCGCACATCCTCTCATCGCCGATCCTGCACGCGAACTTCGAGCACCTGATGTCCAACACGATCCCCGGCGCGATTTTCGCGTTTTTGATCGGCTACTCCGGGCATCGGGTGTTCTGGGAGGTCACGGCCTTCGTGGTGCTGGTGGGCGGGATCGGCACGTGGATTCTTGGCGGGTTGGGGACAAACCACATCGGCGCCTCCATGCTCGTGTACGGCTGGCTGGGCTACTTGCTTGTACGCGGATTCTTCAACCGTTCCGGCAGCCAGATTGCGCTGGCGGGTGTTCTGGGCCTGATGTACTCAGGATTTATTTGGGGTGTCTTGCCTATGCAGGACGGCATTAGCTGGCAGGCTCACCTGTTCGGCGGCCTTGGCGGTGTCGCCGCTGGTGTGCTGATCACCTCGGACGATCCGCCGGAACTGCAGGCCAGGAAGCAATCCCGGAAGGCTGAGAAACAGGCGCGGAGGCAAGCGCGCTGAACCTGTGAACTACATGGGCAAAGGCTTCTTTGTCGCGCATTCATTGTTCGGTTATGGACAAGGAAATCAGATTAAATTCAGATTTTCAGAAAATTTTCTGAGCAAAAGACCTGTTCACTGCGTTTTCGGTACATGCAAAAGAAATATTTTCTGTGTCAGCACATGAACTTCTAAGGTCTTAGATTATACTAAGCGTTATGGGAAACATGGACGCGAACTTGAACACACGACTTTCTGCGCACGAGGCTGAGACCTGGACGCGCGTTTGGGCCTGCCACATGAAGCTGCCGTCGACTCTGGACGCACAGCTCAAGCGTGATGCAGGTGTCACCTACTTCGAATTTCAGGCTCTCCTGAACGTGGCAAAGGCTCCGAAGAAGTCTCTGCGCATGACCGAACTGGCTGACGCAACGATGATGTCTCTGTCTCACCTCTCCCGCGTTGTCACGCGTCTGGAGAAGAAGGGCCTCGTCTCCCGTACCCCGGACCCGAACGACGGCCGCTCCACCTTCGCTACGCTGACGCCGGCCGGCACCAAGACCGTCGATGCAGGGCTCCCGGGCCACGTGGGCGAGATGCGCCGCATCATGTTCGACAACCTGTCGGACTACGAGATGGAGGTCGTCTCCTCCGCTCTGGCCAAGATGGCTGCTGCTCTGGCGGAGCCGGCTCGCCCGGTCGTCGCGGACTCCCCGCTGGTCGGCGAATCCTCCGGCCTGGACGCCGCTTAATGCAGTTCGGCTGCGGCTGTCACTAGACTGGCCAATCATGATGGACAGTGGTGACAGCTTCAGCGATGACAACGTCGGTGGGGGCAATAACGCCCCCATCGGCATTTTTGATTCCGGTTTCGGCGGTCTGACAGTCGCACGTTCTGTCATGGACCAGCTGCCGGGGGAATCAGTTATCTACATCGGCGACGGCGCGAACGGGCCCTATGGCCCGAAGCCGCTCGCTGAGGTGCGCGGCCACGCTATGGCAATTGCGGACGATCTCGTGGAGCGTGGCTGCAAGATGATCGTCATTGCGTGCAACACGGCTTCCGCCGCCTTCCTGCATGACGCGCGCGAGCGCTATAGCGTCCCCGTCATCGAGGTGATCAAACCCGCCGTCCGCCGCGCTGTTGCGACGACACGGAACGGCAAAGTCGGCGTCATTGGTACCCAAGCCACCATTCGTTCTGGTGTGTACCAAGATCTGTTTTCCCTTGCTCCCGGGATTGAAGCGACGGCGGCGGCATGTCCCGCTTTTGTCGAGTTTGTGGAGGCCGGCATCACTCACGGCCGTCAAGTGCTCGGCGTAGCCCAAGGCTATGTGGAGCCGCTGCAGGCGGCGGGCGTGGATACGCTTGTGCTTGGGTGCACCCATTACCCGCTGCTATCTGGCGTGATTCAGTTGGCTATCGGCGATGATGTCACCCTCGTCTCCTCTGCGGAAGAGACCGCCAAGGACGTTCTGCGCATTCTCACGGAGCGCGATATGTTCGCCGATGTTGACCATGAGCCAGTCCGCACTTTCGAATCGACCGGTGATCCGGAACCCTTCCACCGCCTCGGCCCGCGCTTCCTCGGCCCAGCTGCAGGCGCGTCTGTGGCGGGTGTCTCAGAGGAAAACCATGCGTGATCTTCCGCTCTCTGGCTTAACCTTTCCCTCAGGTTTGTGTAACAGTAAAGTTATGAAGCTGACAGTTCTCGGGTGCACGGGGTCCTTGGCAGCGCCGGGCAACCCAGGCTCTTCCTACCTGATTGAGACGGGGGCGAACGAGCCGGGTATCCTCATGGATTTTGGTCCCGGTGCGCTGGCTGCCATGCAGGAAGTCGCGGACCCGTCTGATGCGCACCTGCTGTTTAGCCACCTGCACGCGGATCACTGCTCCGATACCGCGTCGCTGTGCGTGTGGCGCCGCTTTCACCCGACGGCTCCTGCCAGGCAGCGCCACAAGCTGTGCGGGCCCAGCTACACCCCAGAACACATTGGCCGGATGTGCGGCGACGGGCCGGATGACATCGCGGATTTGTCCGACACGTTCGACTTCCAGGCATGGGTATCCGGCAAGCCCGTCGACATCGACTCGGTGACGGTCACCCCGTTCCCTGTTGTCCACCCGGCTGCTGAGTCGCACGCACTGCGCGTGGAGCACCGCGATTCAGGCAACGTCATCTGCTTCTCCGGCGATTCTTGCTACACGCCCACGCTTATCGACGCCGCGCGTAACGCCAACCTCTTCCTCTGCGAAGCCGCGTGGGGCCCGTACAAGGGTGACGGCACCCCTGAGGGCATGCACATGTCGGGGCAGGAAGCGGGTGTGATTGCGCGTGAGGCAGGCGTCGACAAGCTTGTGCTCGTGCACATCCAACCGTGGTCGGACAAGGAAGCCACGCTGGAAGCTGCGCGCACGGAGTTCGAAGGCGAGATCGTGCTCGGCGAGGCTAAGGCAGTCTACGAGTTGTAGGCTCGTGGGCATGACTGAAGCTTTCTTGCGTGCCGACGGCCGCGCTCTGGACGAAATGCGCCCCGTGCGCATCACCCGCGGATTCACCTCAAACCCGGCGGGCAGCGTGCTCGTCGAGTTCGGCAACACCCGCGTGATGTGCACCGCCTCCGCCGAAGAGGGCGTGCCGCGCTTCAAGAAGGACTCTGGCGAAGGCTGGCTGACCGCCGAGTACGCGATGCTGCCGGCTGCGACCCACGACCGCATGCCGCGCGAGTCGATGAAGGGCAAGGTCAAGGGCCGCACGCATGAAATCTCGCGTCTGGTGGGCCGCTCGCTGCGCGCCGCTGTGGATCTCACGGCGCTGGGGGAGAACACGATTCAGCTCGACTGCGATGTCCTGCAGGCTGACGGCGGCACTCGCACGGCCTCGATCACGGGCGCGTACGTCGCGCTTGCGGACGCGATCGGTTACCTCAAGGAGCAAGGAGTCGTCCCCGGCGAGCCGCTGCTCGCCCCTGTTGCTGCGGTCTCTGTGGGCATTGTCGATGGCCGCGTCTGCCTCGACCTGCCGTACGAAGAGGACTCCCGCGCCGAGGTCGACCTCAACGTGGTCATGACGGACTCCGGTGACTTCGTCGAGGTGCAGGGCACCGGTGAGCACGGCCTCTTCGGCCGCGAGCAGCTCGGCTTGATGCTCGACGCCGCGGAAAAGGGATGCCGTGAGCTTATCGACGCACAAAAGGCGGCCCTCGGGTGGTAACCCCCAATCCTGTGCGTGTCCTCGTCGCCTCCGGAAACGCGAAGAAGCTCGGAGAACTGGAAACTGTTCTCTCTGAGCTCGGCATCGACGGGATCGAGCTCGTTTCCTTGCGCGACGTGCAGGCCTACCCTGAACCTGCGGAGACGGGGCTGACATTCGCCGAAAATGCGCTCATCAAAGCCCGCGCCGGGGCAGCGGCTACCGGTCTGCCGTGCGTGGCGGATGACTCCGGCATCGCCGTCGACGCCTTGAACGGCATGCCTGGTGTTCTCTCTGCGCGGTGGTCGGGCGGCCACGGTGACGACCTTGCCAACAACGAATTGCTGTTAGCACAGCTCAGCGACATTCCTGACGAGCATCGCGGTGCAGCGTTCGTGTCCTGCTGCGCGCTCGTCGTGCCCGGCGGTTCCGAGGTCACCGCTGAGGGGCGCTGGGAAGGTGCGCTGTTGCGCGCGCCTCGCGGCTCCAACGGCTTCGGTTACGACCCGCTGTTCCAGCCCGCTGATGCTGACGGGCGCTCGTCTGCTGAGCTCAGTGCGGAGGAGAAGAACGCCCGCTCCCACCGCGGAAAAGCACTGCGCGAGCTCGCCACGCATATCGCGGCACTACGGTAGCAATCGGCTCGGGCCGCTGCGTCTCGGAGTGAGGGAGCACCGCGCTGGTAGAGTCGAAATATTAAATGCTAATCAAACTCATTGGAGGAATCGCAAAAATGACTGTTCAGTCAGCAAAGAAGGCAATCGCACTCGCAGGTGCAACCGTGATGTCTGCAGGTCTGCTCGTTGCCTGTGGTAACTCCTTGGACGGCACCTGGGAGGGCACCGGTCAGGACGCAGAGACCGGCGTCGCAGCGGGCAAGGTCACTCTGAAGATCAACGGCGGTGACTGCGAGTGGATGGTCACCAACCCGGACACTAACGAGTCTGACACCGCCCGCTGCGAGGTCGATGGCGACGACCTGAAGCTTGCCGACGTTATTACCGGCAAGGATCTGAAGTACAAGACCGAGCAGACCGAGAACTCGCTCACCCTGACCCCGGACGGTGGCGACGCCAAGGACATTCTCGTGCTGACCAAGGTCGGCGAATAGCGCCGACGACTACTAGCGCAACAACAAAGGACCGGTTTTCACACCGGTCCTTTCATGTTTTCTAGGGGGCTGGACGCGCCCGCCCAGCGTTGGCACTACGCCAGATCGAACTCTGCCTTGACCTCCCGGCGGCGCCAGTACTCTACGAAGAAGGAGAGAAACGGCACCACGCCGGCCAGTGCGGTCACCAGCCATGTCTGCACCGACCACCGTGCCTTCATACCCAGGTTGAGTGTGGCCAGAAGGAACAGTGCGTACATCCAGCCGTGGCCGACCGCCACCCAGTTCAGTGCGCTGACATCCATGTTCAGCCCGTATTCCATGATCATGCGTGCGCACAGGAGTAGCAGCATGACACCGGTGACCCACGCAGCGACGGAGAAAAGATTCAGTGCGGTCTTCACGCGGCGCTGGCGCTCAGGGTGAACACGGGGCTGGCCCGGCTGCGGGGCGGGCTGGCTTTCGGGCGTTGTCATGGGGTGTAGTTTCTCCTTGTAGTACTGGGCGTCACGCGTCGTGCTGGCGGCGTCGCGGCGTGTTCAGGGCGTTGAACTCCTCGACGTTGAGCTCCGGGCGCGAGGGCAGGAAGTCCTCGAGGAGGTCCTCGTCGGCAGCGCGGCGGGACTCGGGCACGCCGTCGGTCGGGTTCGGGCTGGGGGAGGGGTCGCCGAAGGTGGCGGCATCAGCGTTGTAAAGCGCCTGCATGCGGTCGCCGGAGTTCTCCGCGTCAATCTTCTCGTTTTCCATCCGCATGCCCGCGCGGTAAATGAAAATGAGGAAAAGGCCAAACATGGGCCACTGCAGCGCGTACCCGAGGTTTTGTAGCGAACCGGTGCCGGAGGTGTAGCGCGACCACTGCCAGTTAGCCAGCATCAGCGAGACGATCACAGCGGCGATGAGCAGCAGCACGTGCCACGCCTTCACGCGCACATGGTCGCGTTGCGGCTGTTCTTCGGGGCTGGAAGAGGAGCCCGGCGCTGATTCGGTCACAGTGAAAAGTCTATCAACCGGCCTAAGTGCGCCAAAAGCGCCGGGAATGAGTAGTGCGCCCGGAGAGACTTGAACTCTCACGCCTTACGGCACTGGAACCTAAATCCAGCGCGTCTGCCAATTCCGCCACGGGCGCCTATTCGCGCATGAGCCGATGTCCGGTGCGCGAAGCGGTTCACAGTGTACAGGGCGCGTAGTTCACGGCGAAAGCTAGAGGTCCAGATCGCGCAGCAAACGGCCAACGTGGCCGGTTGCTTTGACGTTGTACTGGGCGGATTCGATGGTGCCGTCGGCATCGACCAGGAAGGTGGAGCGGATGACGCCTTGGACGATCTTGCCGTAGTTCTTCTTCTCGCCGAATGCGCCGTATGCGGTCATTGCCTCTTTGTCCGGGTCGGACAGCAGCTCGAAGCCCAGGTCGTGGTCGGCGCGGAACTTCGCCAGCTTCTCCGGGGTGTCAGGGCTGATGCCCACAACGGCGACAGAAGCGTCGTTGAACTGGCTCAAGTTCTCGGAGAAATCGCACGCCTCGGTGGTGCAGCCCGGCGTGTTCGCCTTCGGGTAGAAGTAGACGATGACGCGCTGACCCGCATAGTCGCTCAGCGACACGGTGTCGCCCTTGTCGTTGGTGAGGGTGAAGTCGGGAGCCTTATCGCCGGGGGTCAAGCGTGTGTTTTCAGTCATGCCCGCCACTGTAGCGGGGATGCAGTACTGTGGTGGCGAGAGAAATTTATCCACAAAGGAGTATGACGTGGCACGCGACATTAACGACATCCAGCGCGACATCGAGCGCACCCGCGGCAACCTGGCCCAGACGATCGACGAGATCGCTGACCGCACCCGCCCGGAGAACCTGGCCAACAACGCGAAGGCTCAGGTGCAGAACAAGATGAAAGACGACAAGGTGCAGAAGGTTCTCGCCGGCATCGGTGTCGCTATTGCCGCCATTGTGGTGATCAACGTGTCCAACAAGCGCAAGAAGAAGAAGGATCTCAAGGACCTGCAGCGCCTGCTGGCAGACCGCAAGTAGTCCTTCGTGGCGCCCAAGCGCACCCTGCCGTGGCGCCCAAGCGCACCCTGCGCAATATCCGTTGCGGGGTGCGCTTGTCGTGCTTCTAGACTGGTTTAGGCCAGCTCGGCGCCGGCGCTGCGCATCTCCTCGAGGGCGGCGGCGCCGCATGCGTCGTCGACAGGCGAGCACATCTCGCGCAGTACACGCACGTTGAAGCCTTCCTTCAGCCCGTCGAGCACGGTGGCGCGCACACAGTGGTCGGTGGCGATGCCAACGACATCGATGCCAGCGACATCATGCGCTTTCAACCAGTCAGCGAGCAGCGCGCCCTCGCTTGCCGACGCCCCCTCGAAGCCGCTGTACGCCGCCTCGTACTCGCCTTTGCGGAAGTACTCGTCGAAGCGGACGTCTGCGATAGGTGCGCGCAGTGCAGCACCCTCGGAGTCCGCGACGCAGTGGACCGGCCATGTGTCGACGAAGTCCGGCTCTTCCGAGAAGTGGCTGCCCGGATCAATGTGCCAGTCCTGGGTAGCGACGATGTGGGAGTGATTATCGGCGGCGGCGATGTGTTCAGCGATGGTGGCAGCCACCTCATCACCGCGTGCGGTGCCGAGGGTGCCGCCGGGGCAAAAGTCATTCTGTACGTCAACGACAACGAGTGCGCGGTTCATGCGTGCCAGCCTAGCCCGCGCGGCCGGCGCGCGGATGCTTTCACCGCCGTGCTCACCACCGGGGCGGTTGGGGTGTCCACTGTGTCAGTGCGGCGAGGAGCTCATCCGGATCGTCAGCCACGACGAGACTGTCGCGGTCTTCCTGGCGCACAAACCCGTGGGCCACCATGTGATCGATCATGTCCGTCAACGGCCGCCAGAAATCAGCCCCGAGCAGGCCAATAGGTTTGGTGTGCAGGCCGAGTTGCTGGTTGGTCCATTCGTCGAAAAGCTCGTCGAGCGTGCCCGCACCGCCGGGGAGCGCGACGAACGCGTCGCACCGCTGACTCATGATGCGTTTGCGCTGCGCGAGCGTATCCACGATGACCAGTTCCCCCAACCCTGTGTGCGCAACCTCGTGCGCGGCGAGGTGCTCTGGCATGACCCCCACGCTGGCGCCGCCGGCATCAATGACCCCCTGGGCGACGGCGCCCATCATGCCCAACCGGCCGCCGCCGTACACCAGGGTCATTCCGTGGCGCGTCAACGCGGTACCGAAGGCGTGCGCGAGGGACGTCATTGTTGGGTCCACACCCTCGCGCGCCCCTGCGAACACAGTCACTGCGGAGATATTCACGGGCCCCAGGGTACAAAAGGCTGGGTGCGGAATGCGCGCAAAGAAAAACAGGCCGGGAGCAACTCCCAGCCTGTCGTAGTGTGCGCCACCAGGGACTCGAACCCCGAACCCGCTGATTAAGAGTCAGCTGCTCTGCCAGTTGAGCTAGTGGCGCGTTGGCCGTTACGGCAACGAAGAGAAAATATAGCAGTTAGGTCTGCGCAGAGTGAAATCGCCAGGTCACTGCCGAAAAGCGGGGAGGTGGTGGAAAGGGTGAGGGAGCCCTGTTTTCGCTGGCCGTTGAACAGAGGGTAACGGTGCGATAACGCGACGGTACACGGTTAATATCAGCTTGGTGGCAGGTTGGTGGAAGGCCCGTGATGCAACTGGAATTCGTGTGTCGGCCACCTATATTGTGAGAAGTTGTTGCGACGGGGCCTTGCACGTGTATGGCACCTGTTTGGGACTTGAATAAGGGTTGTGTGTTTCGAGGATGAGTAAGAGCTGGGGTTCGCGTGTCAGGCGCGCGGCAGCCGCAGGTGTGGCATTGATCATCGCGGGTTCGGCGTTGGCGGCGTGCACCATCGAGCAGGATGGGAACGCAGCGGAGAATTCAGAGGCGACAGAGACGACGGAAGAGGTCAAGGATGACCCCGCAGAGATCTCTGTCGAAGACGGTGCCGAGGACGTGGAACCGGTTGTCCCAGTCACCGTGACAGCCCCCGCCGGTCTTGAGAAGGTCACCATGACCAACGAAGACGGCAAAGAGGTTGAAGCCGAGCTCAACGACGACAAGACGGAGTGGACCACGGCAGAGCCGCTGGGGTACAGCCGCGAGTACACCGTCGAAGCCACCACGGAATCCGGCAAGACCTCGACGGCGACGTTTTCGACGGTGACTCCGTCGGCGCAGTCGACCGCTTCCCTGAGCCCGCAGGAAGGCGAAGAGGTTGGCGTCGGCCAGGCGATCTCGTTCTACTTCGACATCGCTCCTAGCGACAAGCAGGCCGTTGAGGACGCGATCACTGTCGAAACATCCAATGACACCGAGGGTGGATTCATCTGGCTGGACGCCAACCAGCTGCGCTGGCGCCCGGTGGAGTACTGGGAGCCCGGCACCGAGGTGACCGTCAAGGCAGATTTCTACGGCCGCGACTTGGGCGACGGCATCTATGGCGCTGAGGACACAGAGACCTCTTTCACCGTCGGCGATGAGTTCCGCACGGTGGTGAACAACTACGGCAAGACGCTGACCGTGTTCAAGAACGGCGAAGAGATCAAGTCGTTCCCGGTCTCCCTCGGTGAGGACGGGGCATTTGATACCCCGAACGGCACCTATGTCGTGGGCGACCAGCACGACCACTTGGTCATGGATTCCCGCACGTACGGCCTGGCGCTGGAAAACGGTGGTTACGTCACCCCGGTCGACTACGCGACGCAGCTGTCCTACTCGGGCATCTACGTCCACTCCGCGCCGTGGGCAATCTGGGCGCTGGGTAAGCACAACCAGTCGCACGGCTGCATCAACGCGCGCCCTGACGATGCCCTGTGGTTTTTGCAAAACACCAAGCGCGGCGACCCGGTGGAAATCATTAACACCGGCGGCGAAACGCTGAGCCCGTACGACGGCCTGGGCTACTGGAACATCGAGCTTGAGCCGGGCCAATCCGTCAAGGCAGGCGAGGACTTCTAGCCACCAAAGCGGCCAAAGTAGAAGGCCCTGTCCGTTCCCTCTCAAGGGCGGACAGGGCCTTTCGCGTTGGGGTGGCTGACGGGACTCGAACCCGCGACACCCAGGATCTTAACGTGAAACGGTAGTGCCAGGGCGTATGTGAGCATAGTGGGAGGTCAGTGGCTTTTTCTCTACGCTGCTCTGCGCTGGTCTACTCCCATCTACGACGTCCTTTAACGTACTTTTAAACGTACTTCTACGCCCTACTACGACCGTGCTTGTCTGGTCGCTCGAACGAGCGCTTCGACGTTGGCGCGGTCGTTGTAGTACTCGTCTGCGATCTGCTCGGTGTGGCCGAAGATGTTCGCCCGTGTCCTCGCGTCCATCACGTCGGCGTACACGCCGTGTAGTGTGGCGCGCCATGAGTGGCTGCGAAGGTCGCGAAGAATCTCGACACCCGTCTCGTCGGCGATCTGTGAGTACAGCTCCGGTATTTTGTCGTCGGCGTTGGTCGCGTCCCATGCGCTCGCCGTTGTCGTTGGTGAGCCTACGACGTAGTGCTCGTCGTCCTCGCGGTGTCGGCGCAGGTATTCCGCCACGTCTTCACGCATAATCGGTATGTAGCGGCCTTTCTCTTTGCCCTTGCGACCTTTGACGATGTCGCGCGTTGCGTTGATGATGATGTTCTCGCCGTTGTCCTCGACGTGTGCCCAGCGCAGGCGGTTTGCCTCCGAGATGCGCAGCCCTGTTACCGCCTGTAGCAGCGTCAGCCGCGTAACTCGGGCGTGCGCGTTAATTGTTGACTGTCGCGCGCCGCCTTTCTTTGGCTGCACCAGCGGCCCGCTGGTATCGCGCGTGAGCAGGTGCTTGACAACCGTGTCGTATTCCTCGCTCGTGAGCGTTCTACGGCTGTCTACCTCGCCTTTCCCCTGTGTTCGAATGTCTAGCCTGGCCCCGCGTATGGGGTTTCCCGCAATGACTCCATCGCGGACAAGTGCGTCAGCGATGTAGGTCGATAGCACCGTACGTGCGCTCGACACACTGCCCGGGTGAGTGTTCGCGACGGCTTGCAGTGTGTGCTCTAGTACGCGGAATTGCATAGCGTCGTGCACGCTGTAGCCCTTGAGTTCGGCGGCGACGAGATTCAGCGATGCGAGATAGCGCCGTTTCGATAGGTCTTTAAGCTGCGATGATTCTTCGATCTTTGGGCGTGTGACCTTGTCGATGTACGTCGTTATCGGCGTGCGCGGTGTCCAGTCTGTTGAGGTGGTGGCCAGCATTTCCTCGGCCTTGCGCCGTGCGCGTGCCCGCACCTCGCCCTTGGTCTTGGCCTTGGAGCGCCGCTGTTCAATGCGCCCGTCGTGTAGTCGTACTGACCAATCGAGCTTCCAGCCGTTCGGTGTCTTCTTAGGGGTGACACGGTCGATTGATGTGTGCCCTGGCTCAATGTAGGTCTTTGCTGTAGTGCTCATGCCTTTAACGTACTCTATAACGCAGGTTCGAGTCTAGTTGCATCATAGATGGGGGTAGGTTAGGGTAGTTACTGCGCGAAAGTTCTCGCTTTGCTAGAGACTTTGTAAGCCGTGACATAACTTAAACGCACACGTGCCGGTGAGGTTTAAGCCGGAGACGTCGCCCGTCGCCCCTTAGGCAAGGTAAGTCGTGTGTGTGGCTGACAGGGAAAATGTGGTAGTGGGTCGCACCCACGTAAAGCAAGTTTGTGCACGGTAGCAATAGACCGCCACGCATAACGCCGGAAAGACTGACCTCCTGCCGGATAGTTTCACTATCCCCAGGAGATTTTTTATGTCCCCGGCTTTTCTGAAAACGCCAGACGCTGCTGCCTATCTCGGCCTATCCCCGCGCACGCTTGAGAAATGGCGTGGGGCTGGTAAAGGTCCGCGTTATTCCCGTCTCGGTCGCTCTCGCTCTGTCGTCTATGCGGTTGCTGACCTCGATGACTTCGCTCGCGCTCGCCTCGTCGGTGGTGGTGCGTAGCCATGACCCTGAAAGACCAAAACCCCGCCAACGGCGGGGCCTGGAACATTGAAATATCACCCTCCAGTGTATCACCGGAGATTCGTGAGCGCTACGCGCAAATCGAAAATGACGCCGTTGGTTGGTCTGTGCGGTTGGTTGATTTCCAGTTAGATCAGCGTGGAGATTTGACTGATGTGGCCGCCGTTTTGCACCGCGTGGATGCCTGGCGTGAGGGTGAAAATGGCGCAAATCTTGGCATCAAACAGATGAATGATGCCAAAGATCATTCGAACATTGACCCCAAATCCGCAGGTCAAGCCATTCGAACAAAATCCGGTCAATATACCCTGTGGGCGGGCAGATTGACTGACCGGACTCGTCCGGGCAGTCAATCTGGAACCGGCGCGGCTGACGCCTCGGATTCCTCTGCCGTTGTTGAGTTCGGTGATTTGCCTAGCGTTCGTGCAATGGCCGGTGACGAGGTCCGTCTTGTCCTTGGCTATGACACCGAATATGTGAGCTTCGACGGTGAGGGTCGGCGTGAACTCGTCAGCTTTCAGTTCAGTTGGATTGACATTCTCGACGGTTCTGAACATGAGGTTGTCATCCTTCCGCTCGAAGGTCGGCGTGTTCTTATCGAAGATGGTCTGTATGCGTGCTCGCTGCTAGGTGGGTTTGAGCGCTACACCAATGGTTTTAAGGATCTAATCGAGAATGGTCCTTCTGATATGGACCCGCGAGGTATTCCACGCCGTGAACTTGGTGGGAAGCTTCGTGATTCGCTTTTTAAACGTGCATCGATTCGTATCGTCTTGGCTGGTCACTTTCTCAACGTTGACGCTACGGCCTTCCGTCGTCCGAAACGTCGGTGCGATGACATCCTCCATAGGCTCACCTCTGCTGGTGGCGGACTTGTGAGTCTTCAGCCTGTTCGCGTGGTTCGTACTTCTGGGTATGGCGAGTCCCGTCGCGTCCTGGGATTTAGCGTCGTTTTCAGAGATACGCGTAACCAGGCGTCTCCCGACCATAAGAGTTTGCAGGCTCTCGGTGATGCCTGTGGTGTTGAGAAGCTCGACGTTGGCGATGCCATTGAGGACATGGAGAAGTTGTCTCGTGAAGACTTGCCTAGGTTCCTGGACTACTCCGCTAATGACGCTCGGATTGTGGTTCATTACCTAGGCACTGTTTGGGGTTACAACGTCGTCCCGCCGGTCACTATCTCATCCGGTGGTGCTACGGCTCTCAAGTCTGGCATTTTCGACTACTGGAATCGGTCTGGCTTCCTTGGGCCCGAGGTTTTCGTTGATGCGTTTGTCGAGTCCGGTCGGGTGGACAATGCGATTTTCCGTCGGATGTTCCAGGGTTTGAAGACTCGTAAGGTTGAACTTGAGTTTGACGGTGACTCGCTGGCGTTCTATGCAGTGCGTGGTCTCGAACCTGTAGACGGTGATGCGCGTGTGTCGCACGCCCTCTGGGCTGATGCTTACGCGGGTGGGTACAACACTTGCCCTTCCCCTGGACTTCATGATTATCAGACTTTTGACTGGGACCTTCAGTCTGCTTATCCGACTTCGATGGGCTGTGTGTACGACCCTGATTACACCGATGGTGGTGTTATTGATACGCACATTGACAAGCGTTATCTCACGCTCGATGATTTCCCGCTTGGGCCTGTAACGCCTTTGGTCGGTTATGTCTCGTTTGTCTTTCCCGACGGTGTGGAGCCGTGCCTGCCTGTGCGTCGTGGAAACAGTCTCATCTATCCACGGACCTCCTACGGTTGCGGTTTCGATGAAGATACTGGATTGTCTCTCCGGCTCAATGAGGATGGTCTCGACCTCGATGGTGATGACCGTGGTGGGCGTGACCTGACGCGTGAGCAGCTCGATGAAATTGCCTCTCGTGTTAACGGTGATGTGGGCGGTGTGTTTCACGGTACGACCTGTGCCGCGCCGGAGATTTATCTCGCGCTGAAGCTTGGTGCAAAGGTGTTCTGTCAGACCGGTGTGGTCCTGAAACTGCTTACCCGCGAGGTTGACGGTGAGGTTGTCCGCTCGCGCTCGCTGCGCCCCGCCCTCCGACAAATGGTCGTGGACCGGGCTGCTGCGAAGAAGGCTTACGGTAAAAAGTCGCTTCAAGAATTGACAATCAAAGTTGCTACCAATTCTTGCTACGGCAAACTTGCCCAGGACGTTGTAGACCAGACGGGCTGGAATGCATATGAAGAAGAAATGGAGAACATCGGCGGTTCCGCTGTTACGTCGCCTTATCACGCGTCTATGGTGACCTCGTTGGTCCGCGCGACACTGCTCGCGGTTTCTAACCAGACCAAGATCCTCAGCGCGACGACTGACGGTGTTATCACTGCCGACGACGACCTTGAGCGGTACGACCTGTTCGGTATTGCCGACATCCTGCGTGAGTCTCGTCTCGCGCTCTCAGATGATGATTCGATCTGGGAAATCAAGCACCGTCAATCTGACCTTGTGAATCTCTCGACCCGTGCGAACGTTTCCCTCGAAGAGGGTGGTGTGTTGGCTAAGGGCGGTGTGAAAACCCCAAAAGCGTGAAGCGCGGGGGTGTCGAGGAACGAAAGTATTTCCGTGACCTCGCTCTTTCGCGCGATGGAAAAATCCTGAACCCTTATAAGACGTTCCCGAGCTTCAAGTACCTGTCTCGGTCTGAGAACCGGTTGGACTGTGTACTTGTAAGTCGCGAGCCTGCGCTCTCGGCGTTGGACTATGACATGAAGCGTGAGCCTATCCCTGAGACCTTCGAGTCCGCTTTCGTTGATGGGATGGAGATTTGTGGGTTTGATACCCGCCCTTGGTTGACCGTGTTGCACTACGACATGGGTCGTAATCGTGCGCAGCACATGCAAAACCACCGGCCTGGTGCGCCTGACCTGACCGGTTGTCTTCGCACTCGTGAGGACTGGGATAACTGGCATCGGCGCTACCGCTCGATGGGTGGTCGGCGCGTTCGTACCGCTGGCAGTGCGTTGTTGACTGAGATTGTGGCCTGTCACAAGGCCGGGCTTATCGACGTGCCCGAGTTGTCCTCGAAACGTCTCGCGCTTAAGGGCAAACTCGCGTGGCTCTCGTCTCTCGGGTTGGGCGAGTTTACGAAATCTCAGTGGGACAACATGTCCAAAACTTCGCGCCGTGAGTCTGTCCTCGCTGACTGCGACCTCGACGAGGTTCGCGCCTTCCTCGACTCGTTAGAGGAGGAAGTTGCGTGATTGTCCTTCCACTCGCTCGTGGTCCGCCGCGGGTGGGTTCATCATCTCAACCAAAATTTTCTTAACCGAAAGGACTCAATCCCTCATGTCTGTCAAGACAAATCAGATCGAAAAGGCCGCCGCTCGTATGCGCAAGCTCGAAGACGAGAAGCGTCGCGCGGCGGAACAGGCCCGAAAGCAAAAGCTGGAATTTGAACGGCTTTGCGGTCGGGCGTTGATGGACGCCGCCAACGAGGGCGACGACTTCGGCGATTACTTGAACAAGTCAGTCGCGGAACTCGCGGTTGCTGTCGGCCTCATCGACTCGGCCGATGAAGCCGTAGCCGAAGAACTCACGCGCCGCGAACAGGACCGGCTTTTGGGCGAAGCGTTTCGCGACGCCGCCAACGGTGGCGAGGCGTACGGCGACTTTCTGAATCTGTCTGTCGCCGAACTTGCCGTACATCTGGGAGTCATCGACCAGGAGGACGACGGCCAGGACGGCGAAGACCAGAAGGACGGCGACGGCCAGGACGGTGACGGTGCGAACGCGCCGGAGACCCATAACGAAGGTGCGAACGCGCCGGAGTTTTAGGCCGGGGTTTGAAGGGGTCGGCTAGACCCCTCACAAGCTCCCCCAGTGCCGCGGAGCGGTGCTGAAGGGGATGCTTGCCACTTACTTGCCACGCCGTCTTTGACGATTACCAGTGCCCGACGACAACGAAGTTTCGCTCGGGACGGTAATCGCTCAACGCGTGCGGGGTAAGTAAGTCACGGCTAGATCGCGCCAGCGGTGTAGCCGCCTCGTCGCGTAGCGGCGATACGAAGAGTTACAACGAGAAAGCAGATGAAATCATGACTGGACAGAATCTAGACGCATTGCGGCTAACGTGTCGCTTCGATGCAGAGCGCGCCGATTACTTACGTGCATTGGCTGACAGAATGGAATTGCCGACGGCGGAAGTTGTGCGCCTAGCGCTCGACTCGTTGACAGGGCGCGTGCCGCCGTCAGTGTTTGAAGAGTTACGCCAACTGCCGCCTGAGACGCGTCAGGAACTCGCGCGATTGACGCAGGAAGTCAACCGCATCGGAACGAACGTGAATCAGCTCGTCCGCGCCGCGAACGCACTGACGGCTGAACTGTTAATTGAAGGCTACGACCCTGACCCGTTCGAGATTGAGACAGCGCTCACTTGTGTCAAAGACCAACTGCGGTTACTGGAAGAGCGGGTGAAACAGGCATGTCAGTAACCAAAATTCAGCGAACGAAAAGTGTAGGCGCGGCCACGGTGTACGCGGTCTACGGCACGTACGAGAATATGCGCAACGACGATGTGCGCGCCGCTGCGTACAGTGTTGTCAGCGCTACGCCAGACGCTACGCCGGAGCAGTTTATTAGCGAGACTGTCGCGGAGATTGCCCGCCACCCTCGGCGTGAGAATCAAGCTGAGTTGATAATCCAGTCTTTCCATCCTGATGAATTGGACAAAGATAATCCCTTCGATGTTCAGCTCGCACATCTCGCCGGTATGGAACTCGCGCGCCGTATCGCGCCGAACAGTGATGTAGTAGTAGCGACGCACATCGACAGTGAGAGCGGTCATATTCATAACCACATCATCATTGCGAATCACGACCGGGTGACCGGCAAAACTCCCCGTAATGCGCGGAACTTTTACGCTGTAGCGAACGTCAATGATGCCGTGATGCGCGACCTCGGCCTAGAAGTGTACGCACCTGATCCGGGGCAACCGCAAGGGCAATCGCAGCGGAATCTTCGCGGCGCGCCACTACCCGAAATCACCAAAGAGAATTGGCGTAGCGAAATGTCGCAGCGCGTAGATGCTGTCTTTGCAGACCCGCGCGTAACGGCCGCTCCGACAGTCTCAGGCGGCCTTGAAGTCGCGCAGGCCATCGCCGGTGAGTACAGCGTGTCTTTTCGCGTCACGACTCACAAGAAGCAAGACCGCGATGATGTAACAGCCACTAGCTACGCCCTGGTCGACGATGACGGCGAAGAAATTCGCTACGCCACTTCTCGCGGCTCGCGCTCGACAAAACGCACCGGCTCGCGGTTAGGCAAAGACAAGTACACCCTTGATGCCGTACAGCAGCGCATTGAGCAGCTGCAGCAGCAGTATCAGCGACAGTTAATCCAGCAACAGCAAATCACACAACAGGAGCACTACCATGCCCAAGAAGCGCAAGAAGAACCTACAGCCGCGCCAGCAGATCAAGCCGTCGGTACCGCCGGTGCCGACGGAGCACCGTCATTGCGCGAGCGATACTCCGAAATCTTCGCCGACACCAGCAACGACACCGCCCCCGCCGCCGCAGCCGCAGAAACAACTGCCGACACTGTTCACGACGGCGGAACAGGACGAGCTGTTGGAGATGAGCGAGAACCAGGCGGAGCTTGTCGTTCAGGCGAGGATGAACGAGATCTTCGACAACGACGGTCACGACGAGAAGAGGGAGCGCGAGCTGGCCGAAGCCGAGGCGAAGCACAACGAGATGCGCAGCAGGCTGGGGGCCGACAACAGCAACCCACTGAACGAAGCAGCGCGGCCTCAGCGGGGCCGTCCTCGCCTCGGCACACCAGTACGCCCGCGCCGTGGTCGCCCGACAGCTCGGTAGAGAATATGCGGCAGGTCGATTTTGATTTCCTCGAACAGCGCGTGATGGACGATGAGTTTCGGCAATTCCAGCGCTCGGGGTTTGACGGCACTGACGCTGAGTTTCTCGATCATCTGATTGACGATGATGGTTCCGTCGCCCGCGATCACGACGCGTATGTGACACCGCGTACGCGTTTGGTTGACCCTATTGGCGGGCGGTTCGGTCGCGATGAGATGTTGCGTACTGTCGGAGAGAACCAGCGGCGACTCGATGCGGTGCGTCGTGATACGGCACGGCGGAGACAACAGCAGCAACAGCATCGGGTCGCCTCGCCGGACTCGCCGGACTCGCCGGACTCGCCGGACTCGCCGGACTCGCCTCGCTGAGCTGAATTTCCAGAATCTATAACGTACTCTTTAACGTACCCGGCGATTAAAGCAATATACCCCGTAACCTGTTGATGCAGGTCACGGGGTATTTTTGGGGTGGCTGACGGGACTCGAACCCGCGACACCCAGGATCACAACCTGGTGCTCTACCAGCTGAACTACAGCCACCATCGCTGCCCGTCGCGTGCGTGGGCAGCGCTACATCACATTAGTTCACTGCGCCGGTTTTACAAAAACGGCTGGTAGGTCTCGGTCGATTCGGTCGCGCATACCGCCGCCGCGTCAGAGTCGGGGCCGGGAGCGGGGGTGAACACGGCACGGCGGTAGTAGTCGAGCTCGCGGATGGACTCTACAATGTCGGCGAGAGCACGGTGCGCCATGCCCTTTTCGGGCTGGTTGTAGTACGCCTTCGGGTACCAGCGGCGGGTGAGCTCCTTGATGGTGGAGACGTCGATCATCCGGTAGTGCAGACGCTCGTCCAGTTCCGGCATGTGCGCGCGAATGAAGGTGCGGTCAGTGGCGATCGAGTTGCCAGCCAGCGGTGGGCGGTGCTCGCCGCAATGCTTATCGACGAGTTCCAGCACCGCCTCCTCTGCCTCCCGCAACGCCACAGTGGAAGCCTTGATCTGTTCCGTCAGCCCGGAGCTGCCGTGCATTTCGGTGACGAAGTCATCCATTTCGGCGAGTTCTGCGTCGGTGGCGTGGACGACAAGGTCAATGCCGCCGTCGAGGATGTTCAGCTCCGCGTCCGTGACGAGTGCTGCGACTTCAACAATGACGTGACGCTGCGGGTCGAGGCCCGTCATCTCCAGGTCGATCCAAACAATGCGGTCGTCCTTGGCGGGTAGGGCAGTGGGTTCTGCGGAGGGTTCTTCGCTCATGGTCTCCAACCTACCCGCCCGTGTTGTGGGGGCGGTTAGCCCATCTTGGCGTAGAACCAGCCGGTCACCGGCGCGATCACGGCCCGCGGGGCGTAGGAGGATAGGAAGTCCATCGCCTTCGACAGCGGCCCGGGGGTGACGCGGCGCTGGTTCTTCATCATCGCAGCGATGGTTTCCTCGGAGCAGGACTCGTAGCTGGTCCACAGAAAGTCTGGGACGACCTTGTCCACGATGGACTGTTCTTCCTCCGGAACGACGGCGTCGCGCACCGGGCCGGGGGCGAGCAGGGTGCAGTGCACGCCGGTCTTCTTCAGCTCGTAGTGCAGCGATTCGGTGAACGTGTTCACGCCGGCCTTGGTGAACACGTAGGTTGCGTTGTTCGGGATCGGGGCGTTGCCGGCGGCGGAGCCGACGTTGCATAGGGCGCCCTCGCCGCGCGGAACCATCTGGTCCAACACTGCCTTGGTGATGCGGAAGACCGCCGTGGCGTTCAAGTTGTACTGGTTTGTCTCGTAATCCCAGTCTTGGTTCATGAACGGCCCGAAGGAGGCGATACCGGCGGAGTTGACGCAGATGGAGATGGCTTTTTCGTCGATAAGCTCGATGAGCTCATCGACCTGCTCGGCCACAGAGAGATCCTTAGCGGCGACGATGACTCCGACGCCGTGGGCATCTTCGAGCTCGGTGGCAAGTTTCTGCAGGACGTCCTCGCGTCGGGCCACGATAATGAGGTTGTAGCCCGCCTTGGCGAAGTCGCGGGCCATAGCCTCGCCGATGCCCTGGCTGGCGCCGGTAATCAGCGCGTAGGAATTGATGGAGGGTTGGGGAAAGCTCATGCGTGCGAGCCTACTGCAGGTTACTGCAGGCTACTGCACGGAGAAGATGTCTCCCGGTTGGCAGTCCAAGGCCTGGCAGATCGCGGCGAGCGTGGAGAACCGGACTGCCTTCGCGCGGTTGTTCTTGAGCACGGATAGATTCACCGGCGTGATGCCGACCTGCTCCGCGAGCGCGGCACCGGTGATGCCGCGCTCCGCCATGAGCCGGTCCAGGTGGCAGACGACCTGGGACTCCGCTGGATTGATCGGATTAGACAAGGCCGTCCACGTCCTCCTTCAACCGGGCGCCGCGGCGCAGAAGCATGGAAGCGAGGCCGAGGGTGAACAGGAGGATCAGTGCTGGTGTGAACTCGGAGTACGGGGTGCTGACACCGGTGTCCCACCATTGCTCCAGGCCCAGATCCGAGGCAACGAAATTGTTACCCAGACCCTCGAATCCGATGCGACCGATGAAATAAGCGAACATCGCGCCAGTGCCGAAGTTAAGGAGAGTGACGTTGCGTTGCGTGAAGATCCGCCCTTTGGACATGTTCCAGCCGATCATGCTCAGTGTCATCCCGGTGCCGAGGAGGCCGATGTACTTCGTGGCCAGACCAATGCCGTAAAGCCACTGGGCGCCGCTGGGGATATCGGCAAAGACGATGCCACCCTCGACGGCAGGGGATAGGCGGGTGATCACGATACCGTTGTGGATCATCTCGAAGATTTCGAAGCTGATCCAGAGGGCGACTAGGGCGGTGACTCCGAACGTGGTCGAGTTCAAATCCCGCTCGTCTTTCGCTGTGGGCTGCTTTGCCGGTTGGGGCGTAGGTGTGTTCATGGTGCGACTCCTTATCGATATTCGATGCTGTCGTAATTCGATAATATCGCTATTCGATATGGTGTCAAGGGTGAAAAAGCGCCGCCCCAGTATCGGGGTCGGCGCTGAGTGCGTTTGCGGGTTACTCGCCGCCGCGGTTGACCTCGGACGGACCGTCCGGGTTGTCGTTGGCGTAGCTGGAGTCGTCGTCCCCCTCGTTGCCGTCGCCGAAGTCCTCTTTGTCCAGGTTGTTCAGATCGCGGGACTCCAGGCGCTCAAGGTCGGAGATGGGGTCAGTGTCGGGCTCGTTGCCGATGCGGCGCGTTGCAGCGTCGAGAAGCTTGTCGGGACCGTCGCCCGGCTGGGCGTTATTTGCCTGCGTGTTGTCGGCCATTAGTTCGCCTTCTCGCTTTCCTTCTCGGTGCGGTCCTGGAAGTTGCCGTCTGCGTCCGGGTCACCCAGGTTGTTGATGCTGTCGTCGCGGGTCGGCGTCGGGTTGACGGCCGCCTTGGCTGCATCGTCGGCGTCTTGCGCCTGGTCAAAGCTTGGGATGCTGTCCTTGCTCATGGTCGCTCCTCAATCGTGCTAGGTGATTTCGGCTATGCGACCAGTCTAGCGATTTTGCGCTGCGCGGGGCCGTAATCGCAGGTGAAAGGCCTATGAAAAAGCGCCCCCGGCAGGATTCGAACCCGCGACCAGCCGGGTAGAAACCGGATGCTCTAATCCACTGAGCTACGGAGGCAGTGCCCCACTGGGGCGGGAATTATCGTATCCCACTGCACCGAAAGTAGGGTAAAGGCCATGTCAGCAGACCAGGCGGTGGAGCAGGCGGAACGCAAGCAGGACTCGGTGGCCCGCGAGCGGTCGCGTGGGCATGTGCGTGCGGCCTGGCCGATCTATCTGGCTGCGTTCGCAGTCGCCGCGGTGGTCGCTGGGGCCCTTGCGCAGGCGTTCCTGGGCGGCTCGTTGGCGTCGTTGGGTATTCCGGACCCGGGGGTGGTGACCACGGTGGGGTTGCCGTCGATACGCGCAATTGCATGGCTCCTTGCTGCTCTGGCCACGGGCTCCTTCATGTTCTCCGCCTACCTCATCCCGCCAGACGGCCCCCTGAAAACTGCCCGACTGACCGTCGATGGGCACTTGGCCGCGCGCACGGGGGCATGGGCGAGCGCCGGGCTGGCCGTAATCGGTGTGCTCATGGTTCCGCTCGTGCTTTCCGACGTCTCCGGCACACCGTTATCCCAGATTCTCTTCTCCGCCGAGATGTGGGGCACCGCGCTCGACCGCGTGGCGGACGCGAAGATCTGGCTGCTCGTGGCAGCCATTGCAGCGATCGTCGCTGGATTCGGTTTCGCGGCGGGATCGTGGATGGCGCAAACGCCGCTCTTCCTCGGCGCGATCGCCGCAGTGATGCCGCTGGGAATGTCCGGCCACTCCGCGACCGGTGGCAACCACGACTACGGCACCAACTCGTACCTGTGGCACCTGGTGTTCATGATGATTTGGGTCGGCGGGCTGCTCGCACTCATCGCGCACGGGCGCAGGCTCGGCCCGCACATGCAGCAGGCGGTGCACCGCTACTCGCTCATCGCCCTGTTCGCGTTTTTCGCCATGACCATCTCTGGCGTGATTAACGCGCTCATCCGCGTGCGTTTCGACGATCTTCTCTCCACCGCCTACGGCTGGACCGTTTTGTTCAAAACAATCGGTTTGGTCGTGCTGGGATTGCTCGGCTTCGCCCACCGGCAGATCACAATCCCGCAGCTGGACCGGAAACCGCCGCTGTTCACCCGCATTGCGGTCGTGGAGGCGCTCGTCATGGCTGCGGTGACGGGTGTGGCTGTGTCCATGGGGCGCACTCCGCCGCCTGCGCCGCTCGACCCGGCGATCACCAACATGCAGGTCCAGATGGGCTACAACCTTGAGGTCGAACCGACAGTGGCAAACATCTTCACCATGTGGCGCTTCGAGGTGCTCTTCAGCGTCATCGCCATCTTGCTGGCCATCTACTACCTGCATCTCACCCGTCGGGTTGAAGGCTGGGACCGCGGGCGCACCGCCTGGTGGATCGCCGGATGCGCGACCATTGTTGTGACCATGTCCTCTGGCCTGGGCATGTACATGCCGGCGAGCTTCTCCATCCACATGATCGTGCACATGATCCTGTCCATGGGTGCGCCCGTCCTACTGGTGATGGGTGCGCCGCTGACGCTGATCAAACAGGCCTACCCGGCAGGGGAGTTCAACATCCGCGCGTGGGTGGAGGCCTTCGAGGAGTCGACGTTCCTGCGCGTGATCACCTACCCGCCGGTGTCGACGATCCAGTTCCTGGTCGTGTTCTACATCCTCTATGTCTTCCCATCGCTCTACGAAGTCGCGGTGTCAGAGCACGCGGGGCACGTGATCATGAACGCGGTTTTCTTAGTCTCCGGGTACTTCTACTTCTGGGATCTCATTGGCCCCGACCACATCCCGGGACGACGCCCGACCGTGGCCCGCTTCGGTTGGTTTGTTGTCTCCATGCCGCTGCACCTTTTCATGGGCGTGTACCTGATGCAGCTCAATATTGTTCTGGCGGAAAGCTTCTACGAAAATCTTGGGCTCCCATGGAACCCGGATCTGCTACGCGATCAGAAGGTCGGCGGGGGCATTGGTTGGGCGTCGGGAAGCTTCCCCATGGCCGTGGTCTTCATCATCCTTCTTCTGGGGTGGCTGCGGGAAGATCGTGCTGATGCGAGGGCTAAAGACCGCAGTGAGGACGAGACGGGCGATGCGGAATGGCGCGCCTACAACGAGATGCTCGCGCAGTACTCGCAGACCGGCCGTCGCAGCGAGAAGTAGCACGCTTATCGACGCCTCCCGCCCCCACCCGCCTGTGGATAACTCACCGTTATCCACAGGCTTTTTCGGGCCTCTTTGCGCAGGTTGATTGCGTGGTCGACCCTGGAAGGGCACCCCACCCACCAGCAAACCGCGAAAGGAAACTCCGACCATGCAATCACCCATCACGCTTTCTGGAAACCTCACCGACGATCCCGTCTGCAAGATCTTCAAGACCGGCTCGACCCTGACCAAGTTCCGTCTCGCATCGAGTCGCCGCGTGCGCACAGACAGCACCACCGCTGACGGCCGGCCCGTGTGGGCGGACGCTGACAGCCTGTTCATCGACGTCGAATGCTGGGGCCAACTGGCCGTCAATGTCGAGGCATCACTGCGGAAGGGCTTACCCGCCGTCGTAGTCGGCCGTCTCGTTACTGAGACTTGGGTGGATGAGGGCGGCACAAAGCGTTCCAAGCAGCTGATCAAGGCGGCTCAGGTGGCGCTGGAGCTCAACAGGTACCAGGCGTCGTCGAAATGCACGACCGCCAAGGAGCACACCGCGGGCGACATCCCGTCGGTCAATCTGCGCACGCGCGAGGACATTGCCGGGGAGATCGGCGAGACACCAACTAACCAGCCCACCAGCCAGCCCACCAACCAGCCGACGGCCCAGCCAGAGCCACCGAGCTATGACGACGAAGCACTCGAGTCCCTGATGAACCGCGGCCCGTCTGACATGGGGGAGCACGCCCCGGAAGAGGAAACGGTGGGGGCGGCGTAGAGCGCACAGGAACGGTTTCTCTGCTTGCGGATCAGGCGGTGAGTGCGTGATGTACCCTTTGTGGTGGTTTACGCAAATAGCCGCCAACACGCATGTAAAGGGGGCCCCTAGTGGCTGAGTTCATCTACACGATGAAGAACGTTCGCAGGGCCGTCGGTGACAAGGTCATCCTGGACAATGTCACCATGGCTTTCTACCCCGGCGCCAAGATCGGTGTCGTGGGCCCGAACGGAGCGGGTAAGTCCTCGCTGCTGAAGATCATGGCCGGCATCGACCAGCCGAACAACGGCGAGGCCTTCCTCGACCCCGGCGCGACCGTGGGCATCCTCCTGCAGGAGCCGCCGCTCAACGAGGACAAGACGGTCCGCGAGAACGTCGAAGAGGGCCTGGGCGACATCTTTGAGAAGAAGCAGCGCTTCGAGGAGATCGCCACCGAGATGGCCACCAACTACTCCGACGAGCTCATGGAGGAAATGGGCAAGCTCCAGGAGGAGCTCGACGCCGCTGACGCGTGGGAGGTCGACTCCAAGATTGAGCAGGCCATGGAGGCGCTGCGCTGCCCGCCGTCGGATTCCCCGGTGACCAACCTCTCCGGTGGTGAGCGCCGTCGTGTCGCACTGGCCAAGCTGCTGCTCAGCCAGCCGGACCTGCTGCTTCTCGACGAGCCTACGAACCACCTCGATGCCGAGAGTGTCCTCTGGCTGGAGAAGCACCTGCAGGACTACCCGGGTGCCGTTCTGGCCGTCACTCACGACCGCTACTTCCTCGACCACGTCGCGGAGTGGATCTGTGAGGTCGACCGCGGCAAGCTCTACCCCTACGAGGGCAACTACTCCACCTACCTGGAGAAGAAGGCCGAGCGTCTGGAGATTGCCGGCAAGAAGGACCAGAAGCTGCAGAAGCGCCTCAAGGGCGAGCTGGAGTGGGTCCGTTCTTCCCCGAAGGCACGCCAGGCGAAGAACAAGGCTCGTCTGGAGCGTTACGAGGAGATGGCGGCCGAGGCGGAGCAGTACAAGAAGCTCGACTTTGAAGAGATCCAGATCCCTACGCCGCCGCGTCTGGGCAACAAGGTCGTGGAGGTCAAGAACCTGGACAAGGGTTTCGATGGCCGCACCCTGATCAAGGACCTGTCGTTCACTCTGCCGCGTAACGGCATCGTCGGTGTCATCGGCCCGAACGGTGTGGGTAAGACCACCCTGTTCAAGACGATCGTCGGCTTGGAGGACCCGGACGCTGGTTCTGTCGAGGTCGGCGATACCGTGCAGTTGTCCTACGTGGACCAGAACCGCGCCAATATTGACCCGGAGCAGACCGTGTGGGAGGTCGTCTCCGACGGCCTCGACTACATCCACGTCGGCCAGAACGAGATGCCGTCGCGCGCGTACTTGTCCGCGTTCGGTTTCAAGGGCCCGGACCAGCAGAAGCCGTCGAAGGTGCTCTCCGGTGGTGAGCGTAACCGTCTCAACCTGGCGTTGACGCTGAAGCAGGGCGGAAACCTGATCCTGCTCGATGAGCCGACAAACGACCTCGATGTTGAAACCCTCGGCTCCCTGGAAAACGCCCTGCAGAACTTCCCGGGTTGTGCTGTGGTGATCTCCCACGACCGCTGGTTCCTCGACCGCACCTGCACCCACATCCTCGCCTGGGAAGGTAACATCGAGGAGGGCAAGTGGTTCTGGTTCGAAGGAAACTTCGGCGACTACGAGGCCAACAAGGTCGACCGCCTCGGTGAGGAAGCGGCGAAACCGTCGCGCGTCACCCACCGTAAACTCACCCGCTAACGCTGCTTTTTCGAGCTGCTCTTCGAAAGGAACCACATGGCAGACAACAACCCGGCGAACACGCACATCATCGCGCTGCGCTGGAACGACTTCGACCGCTACGGCCACCTGAACAACTGCGCCTACCTTGATATCGCTCAAGAGGCCCGCATCAGGTTCACCAAGGAGCAGTTCGAGAACAACGGCCAGGAGTTCGGCGTCTTCGTCCGCCGCGCTGAGGTCGACTTCCTGCGTCCCGTCATGCCGGACTCTCTCGAGGTGGAGGTGGTCTCTACTGTCGTTGAGATCGGCAACACCTCTTTCAAGACGGTCCAGGAAATCAAGGACCGTCAGGGCCGGGTGTGCGGCATTGTGACCTGCGTGCTCGTCGCCGTTGACCTGTCTACCGCGTCCCCGCGTGAGATCACCCAGCAGGAGCGCGGCATCCTCACCGCCAAGGCTGGGGAGTAGCGCCCTGGAAGCACTACATGTCAGCGCGGGAGCGGCGGGGCTGAAAGCCCTGACCTCCCGCGCGCTTCATCTTGATGCGCAGGCTTCCGCGCGTTTCGCCGTGCTTAGCGACGCCCCATCCGCCCCCGGCAGCAGCACCCCGATCGACGTGTTCGTGACCACCCCGTTCGATTGCGTGGCCTCGCGCCGGGTGACGGGGTCGGTCTCGCGCGACGGAGCGGTCGTGTCGGCCCGCGCCTTGGACACCGCACTTGCCGAGGGGCGATCCGAGCTCGGCCCCGCCCGCGACCACGACTGGATCGGCGCTCTGCCGCCGAAGACCGGTTTCGTCGAGCGCGAGATGGTGCCCGTCGCCGTGGTCCGCGACCTCGCCGATCAGGGGCGCAGGCTAGCCCGCCAGTTCTCCGGTCCCCTGGGCCCGCCGCGGTCCTTGCTGGAGCAGATCGTTCTGACGGTGCAGTCCCCCACCACACCGGCCGAGAGTTCGACGCCGACGGACGCAGTAGAGATCCCGATGCGCATGATCTTCACCTGCACATCCCTCGGCCTGATACCTGGTCCCTCGGCGCCGCCGGAGATTCCCCGGCACTTGCGCATCTCTACGGCTGGCCGCTGGATCCGAATGGATGCGCCCTTCGGTAGCGTGTACCACTCGGCTGGGCTCAACTTGCTGTTCTAGCTCCGTTCGCCTTTCGTCGTTCGACTTTCATGCTGCGGTTCTAGACGCGACCTGCAGTTTTCCCCGTCGTCGAACCGTCAAAGGCGAACCGTCAAAGGCGAACTGCGATGGGCGTACCTATGGCAGGCGAACCAGTCCTCCGTCCGATATGAACCCAGCTCGAGACTGGCTGGGGCCGACTACCCGAACAAGCGGGTGAGGTGCTCCGAGCCGAAGGTGCGGTCCGGATCCATCTGCTCGCGGAGGGAGCAAAACTCGTCGAAACGCGGGTAGGTCTTGGCGAAGTCTTCCCGGCCCATGGTGTGCATCTTGCCCCAGTGCGGCCGGCCGCCGGCGGCCTTGAGGATCGGCTCGAGGTGGGGGAAGTAGTCGTGCGGGTTCATCGCCTTGGGCACGTGGAAAGCGATGTACATCGATTCACGCCCGGTGGAGGTGGACAGGGCCACGTCGTCGGCGGCTGTGGAGCGCAGTTCGAGCGGGAAGGGAATGATCCAGCCGCGTTTGTCCAGTTCGCGGCGGATCTCGCGCACTGTCTCCGGGCCGGCTTCGAGCGGCACGGCGACCTCCATCTCGTGGAACTTCACGCGACGTGGGGTGGCGAAGACCTCGTGGGCGCGGGAACGGTAGCGGTTGGCGGCCATGGCGTCGGCGGCGACACCGTTGAGGAAGGGGGCAGCACGGATGAGGTCGAGGTGCGCTACGCAATCGACCATGACGGTGATCGTCCCGCGCAGCGACGCATCTGCAGCTAGCTCAGCTAGCGCGACTTTGTTCACCGACGGGTAGGCCACCACGATGTCGTCGAAACCCTCGCGTGCCAGGTTGATCGCCTCCGGCACGCTGTAGGCGAGGATGCCGCGGTACCCGTCGTGGGAGAGTGCGCGTCGTAAAGCAGCGACACTGCGCAAGCTTTTCGACGCCACACGAATCGGCAACCCCCGCGCCCGCGACGTCATTTGGGACGCGTTGTAGTCGAACGCCGCGATGTCGACGGCGGCGCAGGGGGCGACGGCGCGGCCAGCGCTGATCAGCGACGGCACGATGCTCAACAGCGTCTGGGACGGGCGAGTCACAGTAGACGGCATACGGGTAATCGTAGCTGGGCAAAACTAACCCGTTGGCCGTTTTGAATATTTATCGCATGCCGGGATGTTCACCAGGCTGATTGATCATCATGTACGCCACACGCTGCATGTGGTTCCACAACGCCTCGCGCTGGGCAGGGTTGAGTTCATCCTCGCTGAATTGGTCGAGGGAGTTGCTCATCAGCTCGAGCCAGCGCTCAGCCTCCGCCATGCCGATGCGGAAGGGGAAGTGGCGCCGCCGCAGCATCGGAGCACCGCGCTGCTCGTTGAACGTCGGCGGTCCACCCCAATACTGTGCGAGGAACCAGCGAAGGCGGTCCTCAGCACCGTCCCAGTCGTCGTCCGGGTACATCGGGCCGATGAGGTCATCGGTCTTGACCTGCGTATAAAAGCCGCTGACGAGGCGGCGGAAAAAGTCCTCGCCGCCAAGTGCGCTATAAAGCGAATCCATGCATTGAATGTTAACCAGGGGGCGAATCAGAGCAAATGAACCGCTTGGTCTACTCTGGGGCAGAGCACGCTTATCGACGCCCCGCTTATCGACGAAAGGACCCCGCCGATGCCCGGCTTCTCCACCGACTCCATCCACGCCGGTTACGAGCCCGACTCCCTGTACGGGTCGATCAACACGCCGATCTACGCGTCCACGACCTTCGCGCAGGACGATCTGGCAGTGACCCGCAACGGTTTCGAGTACACCCGCGTGGGCAACCCGACCATCGACGCGCTGGAGAAGACCGTCGCGGCGCTGGAGAAAGCTGACTACGGCGTGGCTTTCGGTTCCGGTATGGCCGCTGTCGATGCGCTGCTGCGCATCCTGCTCAAGCCTGGCGACCACATCGTCATCGGTAACGATGCCTACGGCGGCACCTACCGCTTGATCCAGCAGATCTTCACCCAGTGGGGCGTGGAGAACACCCCGGTGGACATCACCAACGTCGACGAGGTCGCCGCTGCGATCCAGCCGAACACCAAGGTGGTGTGGGTTGAGTCGCCGACGAACCCGCTGCTGTCTATTGCTGATATCGAGGGGCTTTCGGCAGTCAAGGGTGACGCCACGCTCGTCGTCGACAACACCTTTGCATCCCCGTACCTGCAACAGCCGCTGGATCTCGGCGCGGACGTGGTGCTGCACTCGACCACGAAGTACATCGGCGGCCACTCTGACGTGGTCGGCGGTGTCGTTGTCGGCCGCAACGCCGTGGAAGGGCACGAGGGCGTTTCCGCGATCACCGCAGGTAGCTTCGACGCGCTGAACAACCTGGAGGAGCAGTTGCGCTTCTTCTTCGGCTGGATCGGTGCGATCCCCTCGCCGTTTGACACCTACCTCACCGCCCGCGGCGCGAAGACCCTGGCAGTACGGATGGACAAGCACTGCGACAACGCAGAGGCTGTCGCTGACTACTTGTCCAAGCAGGACAAGGTCGCCCGCGTCTACTACCCGGGCCTGGAAGACCACCCGGGGCACGACATCGCCGTCAAGCAAATGCGCCGCTTCGGCGGCATGGTCTCAGTGGCGTTCCAGACCGCTGAGCAGGCCATGACGTTCTGCCGCTCGACGAAGCTGTTCTGCCTGGCCGAATCCCTCGGCGGCGTCGAGTCCCTCGTCGAACACCCCGCCACCATGACCCACGTCTCCGTCGCGGGCTCAGCGCTTGAGGTCCCGCCGGAGCTGGTGCGCATCTCCGTCGGCATTGAGGACACCGAGGACCTCATCGCCGACCTCGAGCAGGCCATCGCGCAGATCTAGCGCAGATCCGACCCTCCGCGGGTGGCCCCCAAGATATAGTTGACACCCGCGTCCGCCAGGGGCATCAAAACCCCAGGTCAGATTTCGTTGCAGCGGGAACGGTGCAAACTATATCTGGACGGGGCCCGAGGGGTAGGGGGAGAGCCCCTACGCGCCGTCACCCGTTGCACTCTCCGCTGCCGCAGCGTCCACGATCCGGTTCCGCAGCGAGCGCGTTACCCGGTCCTGCCCCTCAGAGATGATGCGGCGCAGACCTGCCGGGATGCCGCCGGTGAGGAACTCGTCGGCCTTCGCCAGAGCTTCCTCCGACACATCCCACAACGGGTAGATGCCCTCGAGCGTGCGCTGCGCCATCTCGTTCGACAGCCGCTCCCACAGCTCAGGCGCGACACGGAAGTACTCATCGGTCAAGCCCTCAAGCCCGCGGTTGTTGAACGTCAGGCCATCCATGAGGAAGCGCAGCGCCAGGTTCGAGCGTTCGCCAGCGACGATTTCGTCCCACGCCCACCGCTTATCGACGACCGCCCGCGCCCGCAACCTCGACACCTCACCCTCCGAGGACGGATCCTTCTCCTGCTCGGCAGCGTCGAGGTCGAGCTCGCCTGCGGCAATGAGAGCCGTGAGAACCAGCCAGCGCACTTCCTGGTTGGTCTCGTTCTCGAGGAGCTCGCGGAAGTATCGAATCGAATCGTTGTCGAGGCGCAGCCGAGACAACGCGCGGTCGTAAATCGCCGCTGGCTGGGCACCGCGGAAGGCATGGTTGAGCAGGTCGAACCCCTGCGCCTGCCAGTCCGGATCGACGTAGTTCTTCACGGCCGTGGTGGCCTGCGCGACGATGCGCTCCTGCACCGCCGGCTGGTCCTCGTTCGCGCCGAAGCGGGCGACGAGCTTCACGAACTCGCGTGCCGGCAACCGCCCGTCGCGGGCCGCCTCCCACACGGCAGACCAGCACAGCGTGCGGGCCATCGGGTCCTCAATCCGGCCGAGGTGCTCCAGAACGAAGTCCATGTGCTCCTCGGTCAGGCCCATTAGGCAGTAGGTGAGGTCCTCGTCGTTGACCAGCGCGAGGTCGTGGGCCACGCCGGCGAACTCGGGGACCTCGGTGCGCTCACCGGTGATGTCGATCTCGGTGTGGTGGGTCCTGCGGACCGCACCGTCGATAAGCGAATAAAGGCCGACGCCCACGCGGTGCGTGCGCTGCACCTCGGACTCCTGAACCACCGTGAAGCTGTCCGCGGTGATCTCGGGGTAGAGGCGCGAGACGCCGGTGGTGCGCAGCCACTGCTGGGACCAGTCGGACAGGTCGCGGCCGGAGGTCTCCTCAAGCGCGCCGAGCAAATCGGCGAACTCGGCGTTGCCGAACGCGTGGTTGTCGAAGTGCTTGCGCACCCCGGCGAAGAACTCGTCCCGGCCGACGTAGGCCTGCAACTGCTTGAGCACGGACGCGCCCTTGGCGTAGGTGATGCCGTCGAAGTTCTGCTCGGCGGTCTCGATGTCGGGGGCGTCGGCACCAACGGGGTGCGTCGACGGGAGCTGGTCAGCAGCGTAGGCCCACGCCTTTTCGACGCTGGCGAACGTCACCCACGCATTGGTGAACTCCGTCGCCTCAGCCTGAGCGATAGCAGCGGACCAGGTGGCGAACGACTCGTTGAGCCACAGGTCATCCCACCACTTCATCGTCACCAGGTCGCCGAACCACATGTGCGCCATCTCGTGGAGGATCGTGTCGTTGCGGCGCTCGATGCGGTAAGGGGTGGGTTCGGAGGTGAACACGTACTCGTCGCGCAGCGTCACGGCACCGACGTTCTCCATCGCGCCCATGTTGTATTCGGGGCAGAAGATCTGGTCGTACTTGCCAAAGGGGTAGGGCCGGCCGAAGTTCTCGTGGAAGTACGTAAAGCCTTCCTTGGTTTCGCGGAACAGGCGGTCGGCGTCGAGGTGCTCCATCAGCGACGCGCGGGCGTACAGGCCCAGCGGGATCGTCTTCTGCTCGTCGGAGTAGGTGTCGTTGACAGACTCGTACTCGCCAGCACACACCGCGATGAGGTAGGTCGACAGCGGGTAGGAGATGTTCGTCGACGTCGTAGCAGTGCCCTCGCTGTTCTCGGTGCGGGTGGTCTCTTCGTTGAGCACCACCACGTACTTCGACGGCGCAGTGACCGAAATATCGTAGGTGGCCTTCAGGTCCGGCTGGTCGAAGCAGGCAAAGACCAGCTGCGCGTACGCCGGCTCGAACTGGGTGTAGAGGTACTCCTTGCCGTCAGCCGGATCGGTGAACTTGTGCAGGCCTTCGCCGGTGTGGGAGTAGGAGTGCGTGGAGGTCACGGTCAGTTCGTGCTGTCCGGTAGAAAGCTGCAGCGTGCGATCGTCGATAAGCGTGCCGTCGAGCGTCGCCTCAAAGCTGTCCGCAAGAAGGTCGAAGAATGTCTCGCCCTCGCCGGAGTTGAATGTGATCGTGGTGCGGGTGGTGAATGTGTCCGCGCCGGTGATGTCGAGAGCCACGTCGTAGTGAATGTCGCTGATCAGAGCAGCGCGGGCGTGAGCATCGGTCCTAAGCAAATTCGTCTTCATGCAAACCAACGTACCGTTGAGGGGGCAAGCCCCCATCAACGAAAGGGTCATAATGGAAAACGTGACGTTCTGGTTCGACGCATCTTGCCCGTTCTGCTGGCAGACTTCCCGCTGGATCAAGGAAGTTGAAAAAGTCCGCGACATCGAGATCGACTGGATCCCCATGTCGCTGTCCGTGCTGAACGACGGCCGCGACCTCCCCGAGGACTACATGGCCATGATGGAAGCTAACTGGGGCCCGGCGCGCGTGTTCGCCAAGGTCAAGCAGGAGCGCCCCGAGCTTATCGACGACCTGTACACCGCCATGGGCACCCTCATCCACCCCGGCGGCCAGGGAGGCCAGAAGGGCTACGGCGCGTATGACGACGTGATCAAGAAGGCGCTTGCGGAAGTCGGTCTGGATGAGTCTTACGCATCGGTGGCGAACGAAGCGTCCTACGACGATGTGCTCCGCAGCTACCACCAGGGCGCGATGGACGCTGTCGGTGATGAGGTGGGCACCCCGGTCATCCAGCTCGGTGAGACTGCCTTCTTCGGCCCCGTGATCACCCGCGTTCCCACCGGCGAGGAAGCCGGCGCGCTCTTCGACCACGCACTGGGCCTGGCGGAATACCCCTACTTCTTCGAGCTCAAGCGCTCCCGTACCGAGGCGCCGCAGGTCTAAGGCGTGCGGCTCACGCCCGGCGCGGTCGCTTTTGGTTACGCTGGGAACCATGCGTATTTACCTTGGAGCAGACCACGCCGGATTCGAGCGCAAGAACGAGATCGCCGAGCACCTGAAGGCTGCCGGCCATGAGGTCGTCGACTGCGGCGCGCACGAGTACGACGCTGCAGACGACTACCCAGCGTTCTGCATCGCCGCAGCGGAGAAGACTGTCGCCGATCCGTCATCGCTGGGCATCGTGCTCGGCGGTTCAGGCAACGGCGAGCAGATCGCCGCGAACAAGGTCAAGGGTGCCCGTTGCGCTCTGGCTTGGTCCGTTGAGACCGCTCAGCTCGCGCGCGAGCACAACAACGCCCAGCTGATCGGCATTGGCGGCCGGATGCACTCTCTTGAGGAGACGCTCGCGATTGTCGATGCCTTTGTCGGTATTACCCCGGACCACCAGGTCGAGGAGCGTCACCAGCGTCGCATCGACATCCTCGCCCGCTACGAGGAGACCGGGGAGACCGAAGAGATCCCGGCTCCGAAGACGCTCTAGAAAAGGCGCAGGCTCGTCGCCGCCTCCTGAGCCTGAAATCGCCCCACGTCGACTGTGAGTCGCGTGGGGCTGGTGCGTTTTCGGGGCGTTAGCGACGTCGATAAGCAAAATTGAAGCATAAGGAAAAGCGCATTTTCGTGCCGTCGAAAATGCCCTCGTAAATCCCCAGGTCACGTGTTACAGGAGTGAACCCAGTTACTTGACGTGTGGACAGCACGAAAATGGCCTACCGCCCTGTGCTCGGCTAGCGCAGAACCGCCGCGCACGACACAATTGAGCGCATGGGGGACGATGCCGAACTTCGGCTGATTCGGGAGGTCGCACTGGCGCGCCCGCACGCGGTGGTGACGGGGCCAGCGGCGGCGAAGCGCTTGGGGCTGCCAACGCTCGATCGGGTGACAGTCGTGGATTTGCGCTACCGGACATCCGCGAATGCGTCGGGGCGGGGGAAAGACCCTTCAGTGCGCTACCGGGGCGGCAAACTCAGGGCGGACCAGATTTTCATGCGCGATGGGGTCGCGCACGTCGACATGATGCAAATGCTGTTTGATATTTACCGGTTCCACGGTCGTCTGGCAGCTCTTGTGCCGCTGGAGCATCTCCGATTCAAGCACCAGGTCACAATCGAGCGGTTGCTCGATGCTGCGAGGTGGCTGCCCAGGGCGAACGGTATACGCGGGTTTGAGGAGCTGATCCGGTACAGCTCGAATACGTCGCAAAGCCCACTGGAAACGATCGGGCGCGACGCAATTCTGCAGGCTAACATTCCGGAGATCCGCGCGATCGAATACCAGGCGGAAATCCGGTATGTCGGTTTCTACGGGGAACCGCGGACAGCGCTTGTCGACGTCCTCATCAACGGGTGGCTCGTCGTCGAGTTCGACGGGCGCGTGAAGTTCAGTGGCGACTACGGCGAGGTGCGTGATGTCACCGTGGCCCAGCTCGACCGGCAGAACGCCGTGCAAGCGAAGGGCTATTTCTTCCTGCGTGCGGGCTGGGGCGATGTCGTCTCGGGTCACATCGTCAGAGACATTGAGCGGACGTTGCGCACCCTGCCCGGCAAGGTCACCGCTTGATCTAGTGCGTGACGGTGGTCTGCTGGTACAGCTTCATCCGGATCTGCCCGTCTACCAGCACGTAGGTGCTGGTCATGAGGGCTTCGAAGTTGTCAGAGCCGCGGCGGGCGGAGGCGTTGTAGAGGAGGGTGGCGGCGCCGTCGTTTAGCGGGATGAGCTGCGGGTCTGTGATCTGGTAGCTGTCCCACGGCGGCGCATCGTTCATGCTCTCGGCGATGGTGGGCTGGTCCATGATC
Source organism: Corynebacterium sp. CCUG 71335 (assembly GCF_024454075.1). Classification (NCBI taxonomy): domain Bacteria; kingdom Bacillati; phylum Actinomycetota; class Actinomycetes; order Mycobacteriales; family Corynebacteriaceae; genus Corynebacterium; species Corynebacterium sp. CCUG 71335. The sequence goes on along the minus strand of NZ_JAGPYY010000012.1, from coordinate 30,000 downwards.
ATGCCGTTGACCAGCACCATGACGGCGTCATCGGTCATGAGTTCGCCGTAGAACGTGCCGCCGCGCTGCTCGCATAGCGAGTCCCAGCCTTGGCGCTCGAGGCCAAGAAGCGTGTTGAGGTCCATAACCATTTTCTACCAGCCGGCGAAGTATCGCTCAAGGCGAACGGGACCATCGACCCACTCAATGCCAACGGGATGCTCGATGGCCCGAGGTTCGCTGGCCAGCGCGCGGGCCCGCGCAGTACGCACGCTTATCGGCGCCACCCCCGCCGCATCAACCCTCCACCCCGTGCCGACACGCGTGTCCTGGGTAGCCCGGTGGAATGCTGCGGGATCGGACAGAGCCCACGGGCCGGCAAGATCGACGCTGATGCGGTGCTGTTCCGCAGGGTTCTCCGGGCCCGTCGGCGCGGTCCTCACACGGGGCTCGTGGCGGAATAGGTCCGGCACGTCAAGGGCGGGGTCGCAGTACACGATTGCGTCTGCGCGCAACCACGATGCGATGACCTGCTCGAGCACCCCTGGCGATTCCAATAGCTCGTGCTGGCTCACGCGCACGCCGATGTCGGCGTTTTCGAAGTGCACCCCGTCGGGCCGGGCGAGCGGGTGCGTGATGCGGTGCGCTAGCGCCACCGATTCGATGTTCTTAACGCGGGCTTCCTCGTCGGGGTTGTTGTAGCGTCCACCGAAATCTTCCTCGTCGTGGACCGCGACAGCATCTGGCTCGTGGACGAAGGTCGCGCCGTCGTTCCAGGCGCGGAAGCCGAACTCCCAGTCCTCGCCGCCGTAGCCGACGAAGGTCCCGTCGAAGCCGCCGATGGCGTCGAAGAACCGGCGCGAACAGGTCAGGACGGAGGAGATGATGAAGCGCCAGGAGGTGTCGTCGGCACGCGAGAGGTTGTCGGTGTCGCGCCAGGCGTCGCGCAGCCATGCGGGTTCCTCGCGCGCGGCGCCCGTGAGTCGCTTGCCGACGACCACCGCCCGCCAATCCTGCTCCACATGCCGGCACGCAGCAGCGAGATAACCGGGCTCGGGCACAGTGTCGGCGTCGAGGAAGGCGAGCACGTCGCCCGTCGCGGTACTCGCCCCGAGGTTGCGTGCCGCGGCAGCGCGGAAACCGAGATCCTTCTGCGTCACCACCGTCGCGCCGGGCATGTCGGGCACGACCGCGGAGCCGTCATCGGCGACGATGATCTCGACCTCGCCGACGCCTTCCTGCGCGCGCACGGCCGCAATCACCTTCGCGAGGCTGTCAGGGTCGTTGTAGTGGGGAATAATGACACTGATCATGCCCACACCTCACGCCATTGCGCGACCACGTCATCCCACCCGTAGTTCGGTGCCTGCATCTGCGGTGCAGGATCCACTGTGTAGGAGTCGATTGCAGAGCGCCACGAGCTAGGCTGCACGCGGGTAATTCGACCGGGCAGCCACTCGTCGATCTCGCGGGTGTAGGCGGAATCGCTAGCCAAAACGCGGCGGCCGGCGCCGAGCCACGTCATCAGCGACCCGGAGGCGGAGAAGTGCCGGTGCGCGCAGACGGGAATCTGGATGCGGCCCATTTCGGCGGCCAGGTCAGCGTCGGAAAGCCAACCCGTGATCTCCGCATGGGCCTCAAGCCCACGCGCCCACTCCTCGTGGCCGGGGGAGACGGAGCCCAGGAAACGCAGACGGTAGTCGGTGCCGCGTAGGGCGCGGATAAGCTCTTCGTGCCCTTTGCCTGGGTACAGAAAACCGAGAATTCCCACGGTCCCCGGTTCCGGCTCGAACGCTGAGTCGATCAGCGGGATCGGCAGGCGGATCACACCCACGTCGATACCGGCGTCACGGAAGAATTCAGCCTCGTGCTCCGAGTTCACTACGGCGACGTTAGCGGCAGCGGCCAAACGTTGGTAGGCGGCGGCGCGGCGGGCGAAACGGTCAGCGCCTTCTTCGGGCTGGGGGATGTCGTGGAAGCTCACGCTGAGCTGACGCGACCCGACCCGGGCAAGCAGAGCGTCGACAGCTGCAGCGGGGGAGTCGCCGAAGAGGTGGTCGGTGAAGGCGACGTGCACAGAATCGACAGAATCCGGCAGGGCGACCGCGCTGAACTCGGATTCGCGCAGCACAGGGGCATCGGTAGCTGCTGCCAACTCCAGCGCGTACCGGGTCACCCCGTGCGATTCGGGCCCGACAATGAGGTGCGTGGGCATCATGCCAGCAACCCTAGGTTGGCAATCCGGTCCGCGTGGCGTTCCAATCCGTGCGCGACCAGCGCGGGTCGCTCGCGGTAGTGCGCCAGTTGCTTGTCGACGATCTCGTCCCACGGAATCTCCCCCGTTTCCCTGTGCATCCACGCGTCCCGGCCGCGCACCGATACGCCGAGGGCGGCGCACGCGCCGGGGTCGAGCGGTGCGTCGAGTTCGCCGAGCATTTCGTACCCAGGCATGGTCACGGACCCGGACAACCCCAATGTCTGCAGGATGCGGGATGCCACGACCGCCAAGGTCTCATTGTCGGGGTGGTTGATGATGTGCCAAACGGGAAGGGTTTCCAGGTAGTCAGAAATCCTCACCGAGTCGAAGCGTTCTTCGCGGGTACGGATTTGGTTGACGGACATGGCAAGTGCTCGTCGATAAGCATCAGGCGTGAGTGACGGCGTGACGGGCGCGTCCAAACCTTGCGCAGCTGCGCAGAGAATCCGCAGGTCATGGTAGGGGACCACCGGCGGGTTGAGGGAAGAGTCGGCGGGGTCGCGGATGATCGCGGTGAACGGCATGAGCGCGTCGAAACGCAGCACCGGCACGATCGCGTGGCGTGCACCGGACGGCAGCTGGGCGAGCATCTGCGCGGTGCCGACGGGCAGGCCGCGGTAGTCCTCGCGGATCGGTTGGGTGACCAGAACATCCGTACGCGCGAGCATGTCGCCGAACCACCCCATGTCGGCTTGCGCGAGCTCGTGTACAGGAGGGATGCGCTCGGATTCGAAATGCCCAGTGCTGGCCAGGAGTTTGCGCAGGGACTCGGCTTGGCAGTTGCCTACGACGGTCAAGAACATGGACCCGAATATAGTCATGCCAACACTTGCAGAAACGTTTATATTGGTCGGGTGCCCCGGAAGAGGAAAGGCGGTGGGTGTGAACGTTCTGTCGATCCCCGCTGAACATGTCTACACGCAGGCGATTCAGCCGGAAGGCGTGCGTTTTCCACCGGACCCGGATATTGACGGCAAATGGTGGCCCCACCCCGCGCTCACAGCGTCCTACTGGGACGAGCCTCGCGATGTGGATCTCGTGCACATCCACTTCGGTTTTGAGCACTACACCCCCGATGAGCTGCGCGAACTTGTCGCAGCATTGCCGGCGCCGCTCGTGCTCACCGTGCATGATCTGGACAATCCACACCTCGAGGACCAGACCGCGCACCACGAGAGCTTGGCTGTGCTCATTGATGCACCGGCGCAGGTGGTCACGCTTACCAGCGCCGCCGCCGATGTCATCGCGCAGCGGTATTCGCGTGACGACGTCCACGTCATCCCCCACCCCCTCATCACCGAAACGCGCGACCCCGACCCGGCGGCAACTGGGGCGGCGGTGTTTGTGAAGTCCCTGCGCGGCAATGTCGTGGCCGACCCGGACTTCTACCGCGAGCTGGCGGAGCAGGTGCCGCTGACTGTCTACGTCCACGATGTCGATGCGACAGCTGAGCTGCACCGTGAGCTGGCAGACCTCAATCTGGTCGTGCACGAGCCGATGGAGGACGCCGTATTGCATGACGCGGTGGCCAGCCACGCGGTATGCGTTCTGCCGTATGTGCGCGGCACCCACTCGGGCTGGTTGGAGATGTGCCGCGACCTGGGTGTGAGCGTGGCCGTGCCGGACTGCGGCTGCTACGCCTCACAGGCAGATACGGCTGACGCCGTCATCGAATATGCCGCAGGTGACGGCGCTGCCGCCGGCCGCGCCGCCGCAGAGTTGTTGGAGCGCGGCCAAATTCCGTACCAGGGGAACCGCCACGCTGAGCTGGAAGGCATCAAGCAGGCCTACGCCGCGGTGTACCGTGCAGCTCTGGCCGAAAGTGCGGAGGTTCGCCCGTGACCATCACCTTGCTCCAGGGGTGCACTCCTGCCCGCGGCCAGAACCTCCGCATCGCCTTCGTTGCCCCCGCCCGCTACCCGATTCGCGAGCCGTTCGCCGGCGGCCTCGAGGCGTTCTGCCACACCATGGTCACCGCGCTGCGCAACGAAGGCCACCAGGTGGACTTCTACGCCGCGAAAGGCTCGGACGGCAACGTCAAAAGCCACGAACTGCCGGGTGTGAACTGGGGAGACTCGCTGGAACTGGCCACCGACACCGGCTATCCGGTAGGTGGGCGCGAGCGGGAGGAGCAGGCCTTCCTCGCGCTACGTGAGCACTTGGTCGCGCAGGGGTATGACGTTGTGCACAACAACAGCTTGAGTCCCGCCATGTTCCCCTCACCCGCGTCGCCAGACCCGCTGCCCATGGTGACCACGCTGCATACGCCGCAGCTGCCGGAAATCTTCGCGGCTGTCGAAGCAGCCGGTGAGGCCGCAGGCCGGTTCGCCGCCGTCAGCGCGACCACTGCTGCGAGCTGGGAGATGCCGCCTGCCGTCCACGGCCCGATTGAAGTCATCCCGAACGGCGTGAACACGCGCAAGTGGGCACCGGGTCCCGGCGGCCCTGGTGCGGTGTGGTTCGGCCGCATCGTTCCCGAGAAGGGCCTGCACTTGGCTATGGATGCGTGCCGCCTCCTCGGCCTGCCGCTGACGATCGCTGGCCGCAAGGGCGACCACGACTACTTCCAGGAGCAGATCGCCCCGCGTTTGGACGGCCACCTGATCCGCTGGCTGGGGGAGTTGTCGCATGGGGAGTTGCGTCGGCTCGTCAGCAAGCATGCGGTGTGCGTGGTCACGCCGCGCTGGGAGGAGCCGTTCGGCCTTGTCGCGTTCGAGGCGATGTCGTGCGGTACGCCCGTCGCCGCCTTCGACCGCGGCGGCATGGGCGAGCTGTTAGCATCTGCGCCCGCTGTGCTCGTTCCGCCCGACGATGTCGTTGCGCTGGCTGGCGCGATCCACAAGGCTCTCCACGTTGACCGCGCCGCAGCCCGTGCGTGGGTCGTGGAGAACCACAGCCTCACCCAGACCGCCCGCCGCTACGTGGGCCTTTACCGCGAGGTGATGGTCAAATGATCGGCTTGTATGCGCACCACCACGGCTCCGGCCACATCCAGCGCTGCCGCGAAATCGCGCGCCACTTACCCGACGCGACGATTTTGTCCACGCACCCCAGCGCAGACGTCGTGCTTATCGACGACGCCGGCGCCCTCACCTCCGACCCGCTCACCGCCGGAGGAACCCTCCACTACGCGCCGACCACGCATGAGGGCTACCGTGCCCGGATGCAGCAGATTGCCGCATGGGTGGAGGCCAATGACCCCTGCGTGTTCTACGTCGACTGCTCCGTGGAGGTCGCCGTCTTTGTCCGGCTCCTCGGCGTGCCCGTGGTCACCGTGGCCATGCCGGGTGTGCGCGACGATGCTCCCCACCAGCTCAGCTACGCCCAAGCCAGCGCGATCGTCGCAGCGTGGCCGGATTGGGTGCCCGTGCCTGCGCACTTGGAGGCGCACGCGGACCGGCTGCATGCCGTCGGGGGCATTTCCCGGCTGCGCGGCTTAGCCGATCGCGGCCGCGATGAGCGGTCGGTGCTCGTCATGGCCGGCACGGGCGGCTCCACCTGGGACCGCGACTCGTGGGACGAGGTCGAGCGCGCCTGCCCGAACTGGGACTTCACCATTCTCGACGGCGCCAATCGTGTTGACGATGATGCCAAGCTCACCGAAATGCTGCAGAGCGCCGGAGTCGTCGTGGTCGCCGCCGGGCAGAACTCCGTTGCCGATGTCGCCGCCTGCGGCGCTCCCGCGATTGTCCTGCCGCAGCCCCGCCCCTTCGCCGAACAGGAAGCCACGGCCGCGGTGCTCCGCAACGCCGGCCTCGCGCTTGTCCCCGAATCCTTCCCCGAGCCAGCCATGTGGCCGGCGCTGCTGCACCAAGCGGCTGGAATGGACACGTTCTGGGAAGATCCCCAGCGCGGCTGGCAAACCGACGGCGCTGCGCGCCGAGCAGCCGATGTCATCCTGGGGGCCTCATGACCGCGATCGTCACATTGGCTAACGCGGCGCGCGCCGAGCACGTCGCCGGCCAGGCGGGGCTGATTCCCGATGGCGTCGAGCACATTCTCGTCGCGCTTGCTGATGCCGAGGAGCTCGCCGCCCGACTGCCCGATACGCATGTGGTTCCGCTGGAGGAGCCCAACCTCGCCCGCGCCCGCAACACCGGCGCAGCCGAAGCGCTTGCTCGCGGGCACGAGCAGCTCATCTTCCTCGACGCGGACTGCCTGCCGGGCCCAGACCTCGTGGAGCGCTATCTGGATGCTCTCGACCGCGCCCCCAATGCCGTTCTCGCCGGCCCGGTGACGTACCTGCCGGAGGGCGAGCTGCGCACCGACAACCCCCAGCCCCACGCCGCGCGGCCGAGCCCCCCGGCTGGCGAGCTTGTCCGCGCCGAGGATTACAACCTTTTCTGGTCCTTATCCTTCGCGCTGACCGCTGACACGTGGCGACGCGTCGATGAGCTTTTCGGTGGTTTTGACACCGCCTTTTCCGGCTACGGCGGCGAAGACACCGATTTCGCCTGGAACCTGCGCGAACATGGCATCGACTTCCTCTGGGTCGGCGGCGCGCACGTCTACCACCAGTGGCATCCCGTGTCCTCGCCGCCGTGGGAGCACCTCGACGACATTCTCCGCAACGCCGCCGTCTTCCACTCCAAATGGGGCACGTGGCCAATGGAGGGCTGGCTTCGCGAGTTCGAAGATGCAGGAGCCATCGCGCTTATCGACGGCGCGTGGCAGCGCCGCTAGGCAGTCAGTTCACCAAAGGACGTGCGCAGCGCCTCGATCGCTTCAACCAGCTTCGCTCGGTCACCAGGCTGAGTAGTGTCTGGCTCCGTTTCCTTCTGCTTTTCAATGAGGTTGTCGAGGGCGTCGAGGCGTGAGTCGGTGTCGTCGATAAGCTCTCCGTGCTTTTCGTTGTCCCTGTCGAGGTCTGCAACCGTGTCAAAGATGACGCGCACGCCTTCGGTGTTGGCCTTCAGGTCACTGAGATCTGTGCCGGACCACCAGTTCTCCTCGCCGGTGGCTGCGGTCGCCGCCATACGGTCGAGCAGGGTCAGCGCGCCACCTGTGATCGACTCGAATGTGATGTCGTCGCTTTCCTGGAACGGTGTGTCGTTGATGGTGCCGTGGAGTTGCTCGACGTCGGCGATGAGAGCGTCGGCAAGCTCGCGGCGCTCCTGCGGCGTGGAGGGCTCCCACTTTTGCAGGGCGGAGCTACCGTCAGAATTCTCGTCGCCCTCCGCAGGCGGCCACAGGTCCTTTTCCAGGCGGTGGAAACCGAGCCATTCGGTGAACGTCGGATCCTTCTCAAGCAGCTCCTCGGCCTGGTCAGTGTATTCGACTTCGGTGGCGTCGATCCGTGCGTCGAGAAGCCCGAACCTTTCGGCGATCGGCTCGATGCGCTTGTAGTGGACCCGCGCGGCGGGATAGAGCTCTTTGGCACGCTCGTCGTTGCCGGACGCGTACGCCTCGGCAAACTCTTCGACCGCGGGAAGAAGTTCCGCCGCTTCGTTTTGGACGAAGGTGAGGTAATTGTCTCGGGCGATTTTCTCGCGCTGGCCACGGGATTGCGAATAGTCGACCTCGTCGCCGGTGACGGTGAATTCGGCCGCTTCGATGTACGGCCCTCGCTCGCTCATCCTGCAGGCGGTGAGATAGGCGCCGGGTTGCAGTTCGACGGACAGTTCCGCCCTTTCCTCGGGCTTGATGGCGCCCCGCTTGGCCACGACACGGCGGCCGTCCTCCGCAAGAACAAGAAAGTCTGTCTCACGCCCGCCATCGTTGGTCACTTCGAATGCCACTTTGCCGCTGCCGGCCTCATCGTCGCCGACCTCGCAGGTGTCATCCGCGACAGTGACCTGCTTCTCTTCATCGTCCGCACCGCCCGCAGAGCCTCCCGCGCATGCGGCTAACGGAAGAGTCAGGGCCAGTGCGGCGAGCAGAGCTGGGGAACGCTTCATAGCCCCACTTTATCCTGTGGGGCTATGAAGACTTCCGGCTAGCGGACTTAGAAGGTGACTTCGCGGCGCTCCAGGAACGCCTTCACGCCTTCTTTGTGCTCGGCGCTGTGGGCCAGAGCGGTCTGGGCGCGAGCTTCCTCAGCTAAGCTGAGCGGCAGCTGGGCCAAGGAAGCGCGGTTGACGGCGCGTTTCGTGTCAGCAAGCGCCCCGCGCGGCGAGAAGCGGAACTCACGTGCATACTCGAGGGCACGCTCGAGCGCGTTGTCCGCCACCTCGGTGAACAGGCCCCATGACACGGCGTCGGCGGCGGGGATGCGCTCGTGGCGCAGCACCAGCTGCATCGTGCGGTGGCGGCCAATCGATGCCGCAAGCGTTGCCACGGCTCCGCCGTCCGGCATGAGGCCGATGCGCCCGAATGGCAGCGTGATGAAGGTCTTCTGGCCAGCGACGATGAGGTCGCATGCGCAGGCCAGCGACGCGCCAATGCCCGCGACAGCCCCTTCCGCCGCGGCCACCACGGGCACGGACGCGCGGGTGATCGCATTCACCATGTGTTCAATAGCAGTGAAGTTGCCGGCGGAGATCTCTTCTTCGCCGCTGAGGAACACGGTCAGATCCATGCCGGAACAGAATGCTGCGTCATCACCGGTGACGATCACGCACCGGGTCGCCGGGTTCGCGTCCGCCTCATTCACAGTGTCGCCGATGGACCAGTAGGACTCCGGCTCCAAAGCGTTGCGCTTCTCCGGGTTGGAGATGCGCACGATGGTCACCGCACCATCTTCGACGGTCTCGGAGGTGATGTTGCCCTTGAACTCGCGCATATTACTTCGCCACAAATCCAGCCAGGCGGCCCTCGATGATCTCCACTGCATCAGCAACAATGCGGTCCAGCAGCTCCTGGCAGGACGGGATGTCGTTGATGATGCCCTGGACCGGGCCAGCGGACCAGATGCCAGCATCCAGATCACCGGTCTCGTACACCTGCGCGCCGCGCTTACCGGCCACGAGGTCACGGATCTCCGGGAACTGCGCGCCCTGGTTGAGCTTTTCGACGACCTCGTCGCTCACCGCGTTCTTCGCCACACGGGCGGTGTTGTTCAGCGTGCGCAGGATGAGGTTGGTGTCCAGCTCGGAGCGGTCAACAATGGCCTGCTTGACGTTCTGGTGCACCGGAGCTTCCTCGGTGGCCACGAAGCGGGTACCCATGTTGATGCCCTCTGCGCCCAGCGACAGGGCAGCGGCCAGGCCGCGGCCGTCAGCGAAACCGCCGGAGGCGACGAAGGGGATCTCCAGCTTCTCCGCAGCAGCCGGCAGCAGGATCAGGCCCGGGATGTCGTCCTCGCCCGGGTGGCCGGCGCACTCGAAGCCGTCGATGGAGAGGATGTCGACGCCCTTGTTTTGGGCGGAGACGGCGTGGCGCACGGAGGTGCACTTGTGGATCACGGTCACGCCCGCAGCTTTGAGGCCCGGCACCAGCTGTGCCGGGTTGGCGCCGGCAGTCTCAACGATCTTGATGCCCTTTTCGATAGCCACGCGGAGGTACTCCTCGTACGGCGGCGGCGTAATCGTCGGCAGGATGGTCAGGTTCACACCGAAGGGCTTGTCGGTCATCTCACGGCAGCGGTCGATTTCCTTGCCCAGGTCTTCCGGGGTGGGCTGGGTCAAGGAGGTGATGATGCCGAGGCCGCCCGCATTGGAAACGGCAGCTGCCAGTTCGGCCTTGCCGACCCATTGCATGCCGCCCTGGATGATGGGGTGCTCAATGCCGAGCATTTCGTTAATGCGGGTGTTGATCTTGGCCATGTCGGCCCTCCTTGAACTCAAATAGCGTGTCGGTTGAGACCTACATTACACCCGGCGAGCCTATGAGATCTGGATAACGATCGAGCGGCTAGAAATCAAAGCCGAAGTCGAATCCGCCGCCATCGCCGAAGCCACCGCCATCGCTAAATCCGCCGCCCATGTCCCCGGCATCACCCATGTCGCCGGCATCACCGGCGCCCATATCTCCCATATCCTCTGCGCCGCCGTCGGCCCCGAAGTCGCCTGCGGCGAACTCGTCCGCGCTGGGTGTGCCCGCCATGCCGGCGAACATGGCGGAGTAGAACATCATGGAGCTCGCCGCCCACATGCCCGTCATCATGGCGGGACCCCACCACGCGGTGGAGTACCAGCCAGCCGGCACCGGACGGCCAGCAACGGCGCCGCCGGGGTAGTAGTGCGGGGTGTCCGCGCTGGCGTACGGCGACGCCGTCACAGCTTGGCCGTCGTGTTCAACGGTGCGGCGCTCAGTGACCTTGCCTGCCTGACGCTGCGCTTCCAGCTCAGGCAGGGCTGGTCCCGGCGCCAACCCAAGGATCTCTCGGGCGGCGTTGACGTAGTGCATACCTTCCAAGGCTGACTCACGTGCCAGCTGGGCCTGCCTGACCGTGGTGGCGCTCTGCAGAGCGGAATTCGCTGCGTTGTAGCGCTCGGAAGCGTCGGCCATGGCTTGCGTCGAGGCGGCATCTTCGCCCGAAATCGTCAACACTTGGTGTCCCAGGCGGTCGACCCACCGTTGGGCGTCCGCTTTTGCGTCGTCAAGCGACGCGTTGCTATTGATCGCACGCTGGCTGCTGTTCTGGGAGTTGTTGATCAGCGCCATCACGCCGCCGATCGCTACGACAATAAGGAGAAGACTAAGTACGCTCACACTAGTCACAACGGATGAACCGCCCCGCAAGTTCCATTTTTGGTCCCGCGCGTGAGGCTGGGCTAGGATTGTCTGCGCGCTTAAACCGCAGTGGGAATGTCGTATAGTGGCTAATACCTCAGCCTTCCAAGCTGAAGACGCGGGTTCGATTCCCGTCATTCCCTCCACCACAGAGCTGGCTCCTGGAAATCCGGAGTCAGCTCTTGTTCATTCCTGGCCCCCGATGAAACTGCCCTCATTGGGCCCACGTAGAATCGTCTCCCGTGAGCTAGCGGGGTGAACCCCTGAGCAGCTTACGGGGCGTGGCGCAGTTTGGTAGCGCACCTGCTTTGGGAGCAGGGGGTCGCAGGTTCAAATCCTGTCGCCCCGACAGGGCACCGCTTTACGCGGCGCCCAGGTGAACCTAACGACAACGAAGACAACTAGCCAGGAGAGTATTTCCGTGAAGACTTCCGTGGACAAGCTCAGCGACACTCGCGCGAAGCTGACCGTGACCGTTCCCTTCGAGGAGCTCGGCACGGAAATCGACCAGGCGTACAAGGCCATTGCTCAGCAGGTCAACATCCCGGGTTTCCGTCGCGGTAAGGCTCCGCGCCAGCTTATCGACGCCCGATTTGGCCGCGGCCCGATCCTCGAGCAGGTTGTCAACGATATGCTGCCGACCCGCTACGAGCAGGCCGTCACCGAGAACGAGCTGAACGTGCTGGGCCAGCCGCAGATCGAGATCACCGAGATTGAGGACAATGACCACGTCGAGTTCACCGCTGAGGTGGACATCCGCCCGGAGATTGAGGTTCCGGACTTCTCCAAGATCTCCGTCACGGTGCCGTCGATCAAGGTCGGCGACGACGCTGTCGACGAGGAGCTGGACAACTTGCGCGCCCGCTTCGGCGAACTCAAGGACACCAAGCGCAAGCTGAAGAAGGGCGACTTCGCGGTCATCGACCTCGAGGCAACCGTCGACGGTGAGAAGATTGAGGAAGCCTCCACGGAGGGTATTTCCTACGAGATCGGCCGCGACGACCTCATGGAAGGCCTGGACAAGGCCATTAAAGGCCTCAAGACCGGCGAGTCCGCTGAGTTCGAGTCCGAGATCCAGTACGGCGAGCACAAGGGCGAGCAGGCCACCATCACCGTGACCGTCCAGCAGACCAAGGAGCGCACCCTGCCGGAGCTCGACGAAGAGTTCGTGCAGATGGCCTCCGAGTTCGACACCGTCGAGGAGCTGCGCGAGTCCACGAAGACCCAGCTCGAGGAAAACAGCAAGAACCAGCAGGCTGCTGACATCCGCGACGAGGTCCTCAAGGCCGCGCTGGCACAGTCCTCCTTCGAGCTGCCCACCGCAGCTGTCGACGAGCAGGTCCACAACCAGCTCCACCAGATCCTCGGCCAGATGGCCCACGACGAGTCCGCCTTCGCCCAGCTGCTCGAGGCGCAGGGCACGACCCGCGAGGAGTTCGACAAGGAGTCCCGCGAGAACGCCGAGGACTCCATCCGTACCCAGCTCTTCCTCGATGCTGTCGCCGACCAGGAAGAGCCGGAGGTGTCCCAGCAGGAGCTGACCGACCACATCCTGTTCACCGCCCAGTCCTACGGCATGGACCCGAACCAGTTCATCATGCAGCTGCAGCAGTCCGGCCAGGTGGCAAATCTCTACGCCGATGTCCGCCGCGGCAAGGCGCTCGCCGCCGCCATTTCGCGCACCACCGTGAAGGACGAGGACGGCAACACCATCGATCCGAACGAGTACTTCGGTGAACTCGACGAGGACGAGGTTGCTGAGGCAGAGGCTGCCGACGCAGCCGTGGTTGAAGCCGCTGAGGCAGACGCTGACGCCGCTGACGCTGATTCGGCAGACGAGAAGTAAATCTTCGTGCACCCCGGCAGGCTGGACATTCTCCCGTCTGCCGGGGTTTGCCGTTAGCCCGCACGCTGACAGCGAACACAGACCACCCGGCGGGAATCCGCGACTAGGGTGGGGCGTTACTTGAGACGCAACGAAAACTGATTTAGAAGGAGCACTGTAGATGACAACCCCGGCCGCCGGCATGAACCTGGGTGACTCGGTGTACGAGCGCCTGCTGCGTGAGCGCATCATCTTCCTCGGCCAGCAGGTCGACGACGAGATTGCGAACAAGCTGTGCGCGCAGATCCTCCTGCTGTCCGCAGAGGATCCGAACCGCGACATCTCGCTGTACATCAACTCTCCGGGCGGCTCTGTGACGGCGGGCATGGCGATCTACGACACGATGAAGTACTCGCCGTGCGACATTGCCACCTACGGCATGGGTCTGGCCGCATCGATGGGCCAGTTCTTGCTGTCGGGCGGCACGAAGGGCAAGCGTTTTGCTCTGCCGCACGCGCGCATCATGATGCACCAGCCGTCGGCAGGCGTGGGTGGTACCGCAGCTGACATCGCCATCCAAGCGGAGCAGTTCGCGCAGACGAAGAAAGAGATGGCGGAGCTCATCGCGGAGCACACCGGCCAGAGCTTCGAGCAAATCACCAAGGACTCGGACCGCGACCGCTGGTTCACCGCGCAGGAGGCGAAGGATTACGGGATCGTCGACCACGTGATCTCCAACGCCCAAGGCACCATCAGCAACTAACCCGGCAGAGATTCAAAGGAGAAAATATGTCTTTCCAGATGCCTAGCTCCCGTTACGTCCTGCCGAGCTTTATCGAGCAGTCGTCGTACGGCACGAAGGAAACCAACCCATACTCGAAGCTTTTCGAGGAGCGCATCATCTTCCTGGGCACCCAGGTCGATGACACGTCCGCCAACGACATCATGGCGCAGCTGCTTGTCCTGGAGTCCCAGGATCCGGACCGCGACATCACGATGTACATCAACTCCCCGGGCGGTTCCTTTACCTCCCTGATGGCCATCTACGACACGATGCAGTACGTCCGCCCCGACGTGCAGACTGTCTGCCTGGGTCAGGCCGCATCCGCTGCGGCGGTGATTCTCGCTGCTGGTGCTCCGGGCAAGCGCGCTGCGCTGCCGAACTCCCGCGTGCTCATTCACCAGCCGGCCACCCAGGGCACCCAGGGCCAGGTTTCTGACCTGGAGATTCAGGCCCAGGAGATCGAGCGCATGCGCCGCCTCATGGAGGAGACGCTGGCCCGCCACTCCGGCCGCACCGCTGAGCAGGTTCGCATCGACACCGACCGCGACAAGATCCTCACCGCTGAGGAAGCTGTCGAGTACGGCATCATCGACCAGGTCTTCGACTACCGCAAGCTCAACGCATAAGAGCTTTTCGCTTATCGACGCCCCCGCGTCCAGCCTTCACCGGCCTGGATTCGCGGGGGCGTTGTCTTTATTCGCATTCACGCGCCAAACCGAGGAACGGTTCCGGCGCCGCAACAGATCCACGACTTCTAGTCCCGCAGATTTAGTTTGCATCGGGCCTGATCTTGGTAGCCAAAAGACCAGGTCAGAATTCGTTGCCGATGCAAACATGCGAACTAAATCTTGGCGCCACTCTTAGCGGCACGGAGTGAGCTTTTCGACGAACTCTTCCGGCGCACCCATCTCGCGCACCTTGTCGTAGTCGTAGCACTTGAAGTTCGACGCCGGATCGCGTCCGTCGTGCTCAATTGGCTGCCAGTCGTGGCCGTCCCAGTGCAGGTATTCCACGTTGTCGGAGCGGTACTTCCCGATCACGGCGAACTGCCCGTCGCAGTAGGTGGAGATGGTGTCACCGATATCGCCTTCCTCTGCGGGGGTCCACTCGCACGGGCCGGTCGGGGATTCGGCCGGTTCCGCAGCCGCGGCTGCGTCAGATGCTTCTTCCGTTTCGGAGACTGTGACCGTGGTGGAGCTATCGTCTGTTTGTGGTTCAGTCTCCTCGGAGACAGTTTCCGTTGTGGTCTCAGGACTCGGGGCGGGTTCTGGAAGCGGGGCGTCCTCGGTGCATGCGGCTAGCCCGAGAGGAAGTAGAGCCGCGCAGACGAGGGTGCTGAGAGTGTGGGTTGCAGAACGAGTGGTCATTGTGGCCTCCGGCAAATCAACCAACAGTTGTACAGGCCAAATTACCTAGGTTGAATGGCTCGACACTGGTTACGCAGCTTTTGCCCGTTAAATTCCTACTCGCACTCCATCATTCTGTCAGTGATGAACGCCGGTGCGCCATCGTCTGCGTAGGAGTCCACGTCGTAACAGTTGAAGCCGGTAAAGGTTTGGCCGTCCGGCTGGATCTCCACCCAGTGGGTTCCTGAAAGCATGTAGTACACGGAGTCGTCGGACTGAGGGGTGTAGCCGTAAGCCCATTCACCGTCGCATTCTCCGAGCACCCTGCCGTCATGCTCCAAGTCTCCTTCTACGGCGGAACAAGACACTTCGACGGGGTCCTCGGACTCTTCAACCGGAGCTTGTTCTGCGGGCTCATTATCGGCAGGCTCTTCTTCAGCTTCAAGCTCGTCGAACACGGTCTCGGTGATGGTCACCGGGTCGAGGGATTCGGGGCTGGCGCTGTCGTCGATAGTGGGTTCTTCGATTCCACCGCATGCGGCGAGGCTGAGCGGGAGCAGAACAGCTGCGCCGACGGCAGCAGCTGCTCGGCGGGTGTTTAGGCGCGGGAGGGCGATCATGGCGATATTCCTTGCATCGTCAAGTAACGGGATGCTTTAAACATAGCCGGGGATCGCGGTTGTGGTGGGGGAAACGCCCCGGATCGGGGCGAGGGGAGACGTCGTAAAGCTTAGACCTTGAGGAACGCGACCAGAGCTTCGTTGAACATGTCGGGCTGTTCCGTTGCCACCTGGTGGGACGCAGACTCAATGACAGTCATCTCGCTTGGGCCCGTGACTCCATCGGCGATTTCGCGGAGTTTGTCGGGGCCGGTGGAGGGATCGTCGGAACCTGCGATGGCCAGGACCGGAACGGTGATTTCCTGCAGGCGCTCATCAAAACCCCACTTGGCCAAGGCATCGCCGCACTGCGCGTACGCCTCCGGATCGACAGAGCCGACCATGGCCTTGAACTTATCGACGACATCACCGTGCTCTGCCTTGAACCCGTCCGTGAACCAGTTGTCCACCGTAGGATCCACGATCGGGCCCATGCCCTCGTTGCGGGCAGTGTCGGAGCGCTCCTGCCACTTGCCGGCCCCGCCGAGGAACGTCGCCGTAGAAGCGAAGACCGCGCGCTCGACCAAGTCGGATGTTGCGGCGAGGTGCTGGGCAATCGCACCACCCATGGACAGGCCCACGATTGCGCAGGAGGAAATGCCCAGCGAGTTGAGGGTCTCGATGACATCGCTTGCGAGGTCGTCGACCGTGGTCATGCCCAGATTGACCGCCGGGACGGGGGACTCGCCGTGACCGCGGTGGTTAATGCGCACCACTTTGAACTCGTCTTCTAATGCGGGAAGCTGCGCATCCCACGACTCGTGGGTCGTGCCGATGGACGGCAGCAGGACAACGGTCTTTTCACTGTTTTCATTGCCGGATACTTTTGCGTCAAGGATTGTCATGGCATTCATTGTTCCCGAACTACCGGCATCCTGCAGACGCGCGATCAATGCCGGTTTTGGCGGCTCGGACGGTTACACTCGAGAGACCGAAACCTCACATGTTTTCTGGTCGGGGGCGGACGGGAATGTTCCACCCGCCGGGTAGCGTTGAGGTTGTCAGTTCTAAGTGGCGAGACAGAAGCGAGAGTTGAGACACATCCCATGGCAGTAACGCAAGACAGCTCGGATTTGCTGAAGTGCTCCTTCTGCGGCAAAAGCCAGAAGCAGGTGCGCAAGCTCATTGCCGGCGGCGGCGTCTACATCTGCGATGAGTGCATTGAGCTGTGCAACGAGATCATCGAGGAAGAGCTGGCCGGCGCTCAGGCGCAGGAGACGAGCGACGACGGGCACCTGCCGCGTCCCTCTGAGATCACCTCGTTCTTGGACCAGTATGTGATCGGGCAGGACCGCGCGAAGCGCACCTTGGCCGTTGCTGTGTACAACCACTACAAGCGTGTCCGCACGGAGAAGTCCGCTGCTTCGGGGGCTCGCAAGCGGGATGAGGACGTGGAGATTGCCAAGTCCAACATTCTGCTGCTCGGGCCGACAGGCTCGGGCAAGACCTACCTGGCGCAGACCCTCGCCCGGATGCTCAACGTGCCGTTCGCGATCGCCGATGCGACATCGCTGACAGAGGCGGGCTATGTCGGCGAGGATGTGGAGAACATCCTGCTGAAGTTGCTGCAGGCAGCAGACTTTGACGTGAACCGTGCCCAGAACGGCATCATCTACGTCGATGAGGTGGATAAGATCTCCCGGAAGTCGGAGAACCCCTCCATCACCCGTGACGTGTCTGGTGAGGGTGTGCAGCAGGCGCTGCTGAAGATCCTCGAGGGCACCGTTGCATCCGTGCCGCCGCAAGGTGGGCGCAAGCACCCTAACCAGGAGTTCATCCAGCTGGACACGACGAACATCCTGTTCATCGTGGCGGGTGCTTTCGACGGTTTGGACAAGGTCATCGCCGAACGCGTGGGCAAGAAGGGAATCGGCTTCGGCGCGGAGATCGATTCGGCCGCGGAGCGCGAGGAAGCCAACATGCTCGCCCAGGTGCAGCCGGAGGACTTGGTCAAGTTCGGTCTCATCCCCGAGTTCATTGGCCGTCTGCCGATTCTTGCCGCTGTGGAGAACCTCGACGAAGAATCCATGGTGCGCGTGCTCACTGAGCCGAAGAACTCTCTGGTCAAGCAGTACCAGCGCCTGTTCAACATGGATGGGGCGCAGTTGCGGTTCGACGACGGGGCGCTGTATGCCGTGGCGAAAAAGGCAGCGGAGCGCGGCACGGGTGCCCGTGGCCTACGCGCGATCATGGAAGAGATCCTCGTCCCGATCATGTACGACCTGCCGGACCGCGATGACGTGGACGAAGTGGTCATCACTGATGCGGTGGTCAACGACGACGCTGAGCCGGACTACGTGCTCCGCGACGCCAAGAAGTCCGCTTAAGCCGGGGACTTTCAGCGAGTTCGACCTACAGCGGGCTCGACCCACAGCGTGCCCCGCTTAGAGGGTGCCGGCGCCGCTGCCGTTGTCGTAAATGTCGTCGGCGGATTCGCCCACGCTGTAATCGACGGGCAGAGCATCGTCCCCTTGCTCAACGTCAGACGAGCCTGCCTGCATGTCCCTCGGCAGCGACACTGTCAGGTAAGAATTATGCCCAGTGTCGGGGATCGTCGAGGTCAGGAACGACAACACGAGGTCAATGGTGAGCCGCCGCATCCCCTCCGTGTTGTCCGGGGTGAACAGGTTGATCGCGCCGAAACTGTCCATCGTGTCCTTGTTTCCCACACGGAAGAACGCGATCGAGGCGATGATGAAGCCAAGGTCGGAGGCAGACACACCGGGACGGAATGCTCCGGCATCCTGACCCATCATGAGTAACCGCTCGATCTGGAGGATCATGTCCATGTTGCTCCAGATGGCGGTCACGTCGCGCTTGTCCAGAACCGGGTCGAGGTTCTCACGCAGGAACAGCTGGATTGAGTCCGGGTGCTGGACCATCTGGTGGAAGATCGAGTCTACAAAGCGGCGGATGCCCTCAACAGGCACCTTGAAGGTGCGTTCGAGGAATTCCTGCGGCGGGGAGAAGGACCATGCAGCGCGTTGCAGGGCACTGACGTATAGGCCCTTCTTGTCGCCGAAGTGGTAGTGCAGCATGCGTTTGGTCACGCCGGCTTCCGCCGCAATGGTCTCCAGCCGGGTGGCGGCGTACCCGTTGCGAGCGAATTCGCGCAGCGCGACATCGACGGCCTGCTCGATGCGGGCCTTGACTGCGGGCGCGGAGTGGCCAACCGGATTGCGCTGCGCGGTCAGGTCGGACACGTCTGCCTCCTCGGGGCCGGGGGATAAATACTTAATTGATCAACCATAAGATTGCCTAAATTGTTCGCACGGTGGGCGAATATGGGGGTAAACGGGGCAGTCAGGGTGGAAAAACCCTAGAAGAACGGGGGTAGCATGGACCTAGAGGACAACCCCGGCAGGGGGTGAGACGCTACAGCAAGGAGATCATCCACTATGACTGCACCGAACCAACCCGTGAAAGTCACTGTCACCGGCGCCGCCGGCAACATCGCGTACTCGTTGCTGTGGCGCATCGGTGCTGGCGAAGTGTTCGGCCCCGACACCCTGGTGGACCTGACGCTGATGGATATCCCGGACAACGTGCAGAAGGTCGACGGCGTAGCCATGGAACTCAGCGACTCTGCGTTGAACAAGATCTGCAATCTGCACGTCACGGATGACGCGAAGAAGGCTTTCGACGGCACGAACGCCGCGTTCCTCGTCGGCGCGAAGCCGCGCGGCAAGGGTGAATCCCGTGCGGACATGCTGGAGGCCAACGGCAAGATCTTCATCGACCAGGGCCGCTCCATCAATGACCACGCAGCAGATGACGTGCGTGTGCTGGTGATCGGCAACCCGGCCAACACCAACGCCTACATCGCCAACAAGGCAGCTCCGGATGTCGGCCCGGAACACTTCAACGCGCTCATGCGCCTGGACCACAACCGCACGATCTCGATGCTGTCCCAGCAGCTGGACGAGCACTCGAGCCGTTTCGAGTCCATTGCGGTGTGGGGCAACCACGGTGACACGATGTTCCCTGACATTGAGTACGCGACCGTGGGTGGCCAGCCAGTGAAAGACCGTGTGGAGCGTGATTGGTATGTCGAGGAGTTCATTCCGCGCGTCGCTAAGCGTGGCTCCGAGATCATCGAAGTGCGCGGGCGCTCGTCTGCGGCCTCTGCTGCGTCGGCGGCCGTGGACCACATGCGCGACTGGGTCGCCGGCACCGAAGGCAAGTGGGTGACCTCGGCTGTGGTCTCGAATGGTAGCTACGGGGTCGACGAGGGCCTGGTTTTCGGTCTTCCGGTCATCGGCATCAACGGCCGTTGGAGCGTCGTCGAAGGCTTGGATTTGAACGAGTTCCAGCGCGAGCGCATCGATGCCAACATTGAGGCGCTGCGCGCGGAAGCGGAGATCGCGGACAAGCTGTTCTAGAGCTTTCCCCCTTATCAGCGCGAGCGTCGACCCCGCTAGACTGTTCTGCGTGACTGAACAAAGCGGCAAGACATTCAACGAGTCCCTCATCGGCGCCAACCGCGCTGACTCCCTGCCGAAAAGCTGGGAGCCGCAGGAGATCGAGCAGGGCATCTACGAGGATTGGGTAGCTAAGGGCTACTTCACTGCTGATCCGGCCTCGGACAAGCCCGCCTACTCGATCGTGCTGCCGCCGCCGAACGTGACTGGTCAGCTCCACATGGGTCACGCGCTCGACCACACGCTGATGGACTCCCTGTCACGCCGCAAGCGCATGCAGGGCTTCGAAGTCCTGTGGCTGCCGGGCATGGACCACGCCGGCATTGCCACCCAGACCAAGGTCGAAGCCATGCTCAAAGAGACCGAGGGCAAGGACCGCTACGACTACGGGCGCGACGAATTCATCGGCCGCGTGTGGGAGTGGAAAGAAAAGTACGGCGGCACCATCACCTCGCAGATGCGGGCGATCGGCGATTCCGTCGACTGGTCGCGGGAGCGATTCACGCTTGACGACGGTCTGAACCGCGCCGTCGTGACCATCTTCAAACAGCTCTATGACGCTGGGATGATTTACCGCGACTACCGCCTGGTCAACTGGTCGCCGGTGCTCGAGACGGCTGTCTCTGACATTGAGGTCGTGTACAAGGACGTCGAGGGCGAGTTCGTCTCCATCCGCTACGGCTCGCTTAACGACGATGAGCCGCACCTTGTTGTGGCCACCACCCGTGTTGAGACGATGCTCGGCGACGTCGCCATCGCGGTCCACCCCGATGACGAGCGCTACACGGACCTGGTGGGCCAGGAATTCGACCACCCGTTCCGCGACGACTTGAAGATCAAGGTCATCGCCGACGACTACGTCGACATGGAGCTGGGAACCGGTGCCGTGAAGATCACCCCGGCGCACGACCCGAACGACTACGAGATGGGCCTGCGTCACGACCTGGACATGCCGATCATCATGGACTCTACCGGTCACATCGCGGGTACCGGCACCCAGTTTGACGGGCTCGACCGCTTCGACGCGCGTGTGCGAGTTCGCGAGGAACTCGCACAGATGGGCCGCATCGTCAAGGAAGTCCGCCCTTACGTTCACTCTGTCGGCCACTCCGAGCGCACTGGCGAGCCAATCGAACCGCGCCTGTCGCTGCAGTGGTTTGTCAAGGTCAACGAGCTCGCCCGCATGTCCGGTGATGCCGTCCGTTCCGGCGACACCGAGATCCACCCAGAGTCGTTGAGCAAGCGCTACTTCGACTGGGTGGACAACATGCACGACTGGACCATTTCGCGCCAGCTGTGGTGGGGCCACCGCATTCCGATCTGGTACGGCCCCGAGGACGAGAACGGCGAACGCGACATTGTCTGCTGCGGCCCCGACGAGGAGCCGCCGGCCGGTTACGAGCAAGATCCGGACGTCCTGGACACCTGGTTCTCCTCTGCCCTGTGGCCATTTTCGACGATGGGGTGGCCGGAGAAGACCCCGGAGCTGGAGAAGTTCTACCCGACGACCGTGCTGGTCACCGCCTACGACATCCTCTTCTTCTGGGTTGCCCGCATGATGATGTTCGGCACCTTCGCAGGCACGCAAACCCCGGATGTCCTCGGCACTGGCGCCGACGGCCGTCCGCAGATACCTTTCGAGCACATCTTCCTCCACGGCCTCGTCCGCGACGAGAAGGGCCGCAAGATGTCCAAGTCGCTGGGCAACGGCATCGACCCGATGGACTGGGTGCGCGACTACGGCGCGGACGCACTGCGCTTCGCCCTGGCCCGGGGTGCGAACCCGGGCATCGACCTGCCGATCGGCGATGACAACGCCGCCTCTGCCCGCAACTTCGCCACCAAGCTCTACAACGCGACGAAGTTCGCGCTCATGAACGGAGCTGCGCTCGGAGAATTGCCGCCCCGCGAGCAACTCACTGATGCGGACCGGTGGATCCTCGACCGCCTCGAGACGGTGCGCGGCCACGTCGACCAGCTTCTCGACGACTACCAGTTCTCCAAGGCCAACGAGGAGCTCTACCACTTCGCCTGGGATGAGCTGTGCGACTGGTACCTGGAGATCGCGAAGACCCAGATTCCACGCGACATCGATGCTGCGAGCGAGGCGGACCGCGCACGCGGCCGCAACACCCAAATCGTTCTCGGTCGCGTCCTCGACGTGGTCCTGCGCCTGCTGCACCCGACGATGCCGTTCGTCACCGAGGTCCTGTGGAAAGCACTCACGGAAGAAGAGTCGCTGTGCCTGGCACCATGGCCGACAGCGGAGGACACTAATGGCGGCGCGCAACCCGACGAGGCCGCGCAGCGCCGCATTGAGGACGCAATCGCACTGATCACTGAGCTGCGCCGCTTCCGCTCCGACCAGGGTGTCAAGCCCTCGCAGAAGGTTCCGGCGAAACTCGACTTCGCGGCAGCCGATCTGGTGGGGCAGGAGGAGCTGGTCCGGTCGATCGCGAAGGTGGAGGCTCCGGAGGAGGGGTTTGCGCCGTCGGCAAGCATTGAGGTGCGCTTGAGCCAAGCCACGATCGATGTGGCGCTGGATACCTCGGGCACGGTCGACCTTGCCGCTGAGCGCAAGCGTCTGGAAAAGGAGCTCGCCGCCGCGCAGAAGGAGCTGGAGACCACCGGTAAGAAGCTCGGCAACGAGGCTTTCCTGGCGAAGGCGCCGGAGGAGGTTGTGGCGAAGATCCGCACCCGCCAACAGGTCGCGCAGGAAGAGGCCGAGCGCGTCACCGCGCGCCTCGACGGATTGGGAGGATAGTTTGAGCGACGACAGCTTCCATGTCGACATGGACGAGGACGGCCTCGTCCTCAACCTCGGGGAAGGGCAGGAGACTGGAGAAGAGACCGTCGAAAAGCCTGTGACGGAGCGTGACCTCGCAGCACTTGCGCGCGTCGAGGAGGAGCTGCGGGCGCGGTGGCCGGAAACGAAGCTGGATCCGTCGTTGGAGCGCATCGAGATGCTGATGGATCTGCTGGGCCAGCCGCAGCAGTCTTACAAGGTCATTCACGTCGCTGGCACCAACGGCAAGACCTCGACAGTGCGGATGATCGAGTCGCTGTTGCGCACATTCGGCGCGCGGGTGGGCCGCACCACAAGCCCGCACCTGCAGACCGTCACGGAGCGCATCGGTATCGACGGCGCTCCTATCCACCCGGCCGACTTCGTGCGCGTGTATGAGGAAATCAAACCCTACATGCAGCTTGTCGACGACAAATCCGACCACCCCCTGTCCTATTTCGAAGCGATTGTCGGGATTGCTCTGGCGGCGTTTGCCGATGCCCCGGTCGATATTGCCGTCGTCGAAGTGGGGATGGGCGGAACCTGGGACGCGACCAATGTCGTTGACGCTGATGTCGATGTGATCATGCCGATTGGGCTGGACCACACCGACTACCTGGGCGACACGATCGAGCAGATCGCGGGGGAGAAGGCTGGAATTGTGAAGAGCCCGGAGTCCGTGACAGTGGTCGCGGACCAAGAGCCCGAAGCCATGCGCGTCGTGCTTGAGCGCACTGTCGAGGTCGGTAGCGCGGTGGCTCGTCTGGGGCAGGAGTTCGGTGTGGAGTCCTCCACCGTCGCTGTTGGTGGACAGACGTTGACACTGCGCGGGCTATCGGGCGAGTACGATGAGATCTTCCTGCCTCTGTCCGGGCCGCACCAGGCGCGCAACGCCGCAGTCGCGTTGGCCGCCGTGGAGGCGTTCTTCGGCGCGGGCACCGGCAAAACCCTCGACGCGGAGCTAGTGCGCGCCGGGTTTGCCGCGGCAGTCTCGCCGGGCCGCCTCGAGCGCGTCCGCTCCACCCCGACGACGTTCATCGATGCCACCCACAACCCCCACGGTGCACGCGCACTCGCCGCAGCCTTAGAGCGCGATTTCGAGTTCGCGCGGCTGGTCGGAGTGCTCGGCATTCTCGACGACAAAGACGCCCTCGGTATCTTCCAAGCCCTCGAGCCGGTCTTGAGTGAAGTAGTGATCACCCAGACCTCCTCCCCGCGCGCCACCGACGCCTTTGAGCTCGCCGAGATCGCCCGAGATGTCTTCGGCGAAGAGCGGGTCCACGTCGAAGGGCACCTGCCGTCGGCCTACTCACTGGCAGTCGAACTCGCCGAAGAAGCCCTCGAAGCAGTTGGCGTGCAATCCGGTTCAGGCGTGCTCATCACCGGCTCGGTGGTCACCGCGGGTGAAGCACGCGCGATGTTTGGAAAGGATCCGCAATGACATCCGAAAAGCCACGCAAGCCGCGCGAGTCTCGTCGATCTGACGACATCGAGTACGGCCCGCTCGGCCCCGGCCAGGAGCCGGTCAAGGATCCGATGAAGGGCCTGTCCGGAGTGATGTCCGGAACCCTCATCATGGAGGCCATCACGATCTTCCTCTGCCTGACCGTGATCCTAAAAATCCAGGAAGGCGCGTTGTGGACCACCTTCAACTGGGTGTTCGTCACCGTGATGGGCTTCGCCCACCTCATTGCCGCTTTCGTGCAGCGTCGGCCGGGCGCGCTGTGGTTGAACCTGGGGTTGCAGGTGCCGCTGATTGTGGTCGGTTTCTTCATCCACTGGTCCGTCGGCGCTGTGGGGATCATGTTCGCCATCGTGTGGTTTTTGGTGGTCCAGATGCGTTCGGACATTTTGGAGCGTCAGCGCCGAGGACTGCTGACCACGCAGCACTTGGGGACCTAAGGACCTGGAATACTGCTCGAGGTTTTCTGGAATACTGCTCGCCCATTACTGCTGGTCAAAGACGTGCGGAACGGCTTATAAGTGCGAGCAGTATTCCAGAGCTGAGCGGTCATTGGGAATCGGCTGGTTTTCCGTGATCTGGCGGTGTGATCTTTCCTATACTTGTGGGGATGTGTAATCCACGACAAGTTACTAAGGAGCTCCATGTCTGAAGCTGTTTACATCACCCAGGCCAAGCGCACCCCGATCGGCACCTTCGGCGGCTCGCTGTCGAAGACGCCGACCATTGACCTCGGCGCGCACATCGCCAAGGCTGTGATCGAGGAGTCCGGCGTTTCCGCTGATAACTTCGACTCTGCAGTGTGGGCCAACGTGGTCACGACCATTCCGCGCGACAACTACACTTCCCGTGCGGTCTCTCTCGAGGCAGGCATGCCCAACAGCTCCCACGCCTACGGTGTCAACCGCCTGTGCGGTTCCGGCGTGCAGGCCATCATCTCCGCTGCCCAGCAGCTGATGACCGATGATGCGAAGCTCTCCATTGCCGGCGGTGTGGAGATCATGTCCCAGGCTCCGTACTCCGTCGAGGGCATGCGCCAGGGCCGCAAGATGGGCGACGGCCGTCTGATCGACTGGCTCACCGGTGCTCTCACTGACCCGATGGGCAACGGCGGCATGGGCATTACCGCCGAGAACATCGCGGCCAAGGTGGGCATTTCCCGTGAGCGCCAGGACGAGTACGCCCTGCAGTCCCAGGAGCGCGCCGCAGCCGCTATCGCCAACGGCGAGTTCGAAGAGCAGATCGTTCCGGTCGGCGAGTTCACCACGGACGAGCACCCGCGCCAAACCACGTTGGAGAAGCTGGCGGGGCTGCGCCCGTCGTTTAGCAAGGAAGGCACCGTGACCGCGGGTAACTCGTCGGGCATTAACGACGCTGCTGCTGCCACCGTCATGACCAACGAGTCCGGCCTGAAGGAATTCGGTCTGGAGCCGATGGCGAAGATTGTCTCCTGGGGCCTGGCTGGCTGCGACCCGGCCACCATGGGTCTCGGCCCGATCGGCGCTGTGCCCAAGGCTCTGGACAAGGCGGGCCTGGACCTGAACGACATCAAGCTCATCGAGTCCAACGAGGCTTTCGCCGCACAGTGCATCGCTGTCGCAGACGGCCTGGGCTTCGACAACGAGAAGACCAACATCCAGGGTGGCGCTATCGCTCTCGGCCACCCGATCGGCGCTACCGGCGTCATCCTGACCACCAAGCTCATCCACCAGCTGAAGAACGCTGGCGGCGGCCTCGGCCTTGTTACCGCGTGCATCGGCGGCGGCCAGGGCATCGCTCTCGTACTGGAGGTTTAAACAAATGGCTCAAGACATCACAACTGCTGCAGTGCTCGGCGCTGGTTCCATGGGTGCCGGCATCGCCGCGCACATGGCCAACGCAGGCATCAAGGTTCACCTGCTCGACCTGCCGAATGAGGAAGGCGACCGCGACGGCCGCGCCCAGAACGGCATTGACACCCAGATCAAGCGCCACGGTTTCCAGCGCCCCGAGTACGCCAAGCTGGTCACCCCGGGCAACACCGAGGACCACCTGGACCGCCTCGGCGAGGTCGACTGGATCGTGGAGGCTGTCTTCGAGGACATCCAGGTCAAGCGCGACACCTTCGCCAAGGTTGACGCGCACCGCAAGCCGGGCACCCCGGTGTCCTCCAACACCTCCACCATTCCGCTGGAGGTCCTGCTGGGTGAGGCATCTGAAGAGTTCAAGCGCGACTTCTCCATCACCCACTTCTTCAACCCGCCGCGCGTGATGCGCCTGGTGGAGTACGTCGAGGGCCCGGAGACCTCTGCCGAGATCAACGAGCAGATGCACCACGTCCTGGAGCGTCAGATGGGCAAGGTCGTCGTGGATTGCCGCGACACCCCGGGCTTCATTGCCAACCGCATCGGTAACTTCTGGATGGCTGTCGGCGCCAAGGTCGCCTTCGACCAGGGCATCAAGCCGGAGCAGGCTGACGTCGCTTTCGGCCGCCCGTTCGGCGTTCCGCGTACCGGCATCTTCGGCCTGTTCGACTACGTGGGCATTCAGCTCGTCCCGGGTATCTGGGGCTCGCTGCTGAAGGCCCTGCCGGAGTCGGACGCGTACCACGACTACAACATCGTTGAGCGCGACGAGTTCAAGACCCTCCTGGACAAGGGTTTCACCGGCCGCACCGCCGAGTCCGGCTTCTACCGCGGCCGCGACGAGGTCTACGACTTCGAAGCCGGCGACTACCGCCCGAAGGAGTCCTTCGAGGTGCCGAAGGATGCCAAGGAGCTCATGGAGTCCGGCACGCCGGAAGGTGAGTACGCGAAGGAGGTCTTCAAGACCTTCATCAAGTACTGCTGCGACACCGCTCCGGAGATCACCGACACCGTCGACCAGATCGACATCGCCATGCAGCTCGGTTACGGCTGGAAGAAGGGCCCGTTCGAGCTCGCTGATTCCATTGGCATCGACTACGTCGCATCGCTTTTCGACGACACCCCCGCCCTCCTTGAATCCGCCAAGAACGCAGGCGGGTTCTACGCCGACGGCAAGGTGCTCGGCACCGACGGCACCCTGACCGACTTCCCGGAGCGCGAAGGCGTGATCAAGGTTGCAGAGCTCGTCGACGGTGCTGAGGTCGTCGCTGAGAACGAGGACGCTGCAGTGTACAAGCTCGGTGAGGGCGACTACGCAGGCTTCGGTGTCTTCACTTACAAGACCCCGATGAACTCCAACTCCAACAACGTCACCGAGCTGCTGACCCACGCCCACGAGTGGGACCTCAAGGGCCTGGTCATCGCTAACGACGAGGAGCGTGCGTTCTCCGCCGGTGCAGACCTGGGCACCATTGCCAAGCTGTCTGGCCCGGAGGGCGACAACGAGGAACTCCGCCGCACGATCCAGCAGGGTATCGATGGTTTCCGCGCGCTGCGCACCGCCCCGTACCCGGTTGTTGGCGCTGTGCGCGGTGTCGCGCTCGGCGGCGGCATGGAGATCCTGTTGCACACCGACGCGTCCGTCATCCACGCCGAGACCCGCGTGGGCTTCCCGGAGCGCAACGTTGGCCTGTTCCCGGGCTGGTCCGGCCCGGTGCGCCTGCTAGAGCGCCTGGTGGAACTCGGTGTGCCGAACCCGCACAAGGTCGCGTTCGACGCGTTGCTGGGCACCGTTAAGCCGGTGCCGGCTGCGAACATCGACTTCTGGCGCGACAACGACGAGATCATCCAGTCCCCGGACCACGTCGTTGAGGGTGCGCTGGAGCTGGTGAAGAAGCTTGCCGACGGCTACACCGCCCCGGCCGACGCCGAACTCCCTCTCACGAACGAGACCCTCGAGTACACCGAGGGCTCCGAGACCGACGCCGCCATCGGCGAGGCCCTCGCCTCCGTCTTCGCCGGTGAAGGCACTGCCTCCGAGGAGGAGCTGGGTAAGCGCCAGTCCGAGGCAGCCGCCAAGGTTCTGGCCCGCCAGGAGAACCACGACCGCGCAGTGGCTATGGCCACCACGCGTAAGCCGCTGAACAATTAGCACGCCCCAAGGCACTGCATGCGACCTCCGAGAACCGGCCCCGGGTTTCTACCTGGGAGCCGGTTCTTTCGCATGTGGTGCGAGTACTTAGATACGCTTATGTGAGCGATCCGATCCGAGTAACAGGAGCACACGACAATGCAGATCCCCTTCACCCTGAATGCGTGCGCTGTAGCGTTAGCGTATCTCGGCCGACACGTTCTCACCGGCGACGAGAGGGCTCAGGTCACCGGCGAATATCCGGTGGATGGAATGGCAGCGTTCATCGCGCTCAATGACGAGCATGCCTCGATCGAGGCGACCTTCCTGCTGCCGGGGGTGGTCTCCGAAGAACCCGAGGTTCTGGTGTTCAGCAATGCGCCGCAGATGCCCGCTTTCGGGATGTGCCGGTTCGTCTTTTATGAGGACCGGGTGATGGCGAAATCGACGATGTTTGCCAGCGAAAGCCTCACGTCAGGGCAAGTCCAGTCGTGGTGGAACACCTGCCTTCGCGAAATTGATACGTGGTACCGCGAGATGGCTAGCCACGGGTTCATCGATGTAACGGTCCCTGTGGCCATCCCCGAACAGTTCAAATTGAACTCTGACATTTATGACGTGTACAACGACGAATGCACTCCCGACGACGAGGTCGGACCCCCAGTCACTGCGACCCGTGTGGCGCGCAGCATGACGCAGATAACTGGTGCGATGCCGCAGGTACGCACCACTGACACTGGGCAATTCGTAGAGACCAGCATCGGCGGCCAGCAAATGGACATCGAAGTCGCAGACGGTGCGCTCCGGTTCATCATCGCGTCGTCGCTGCCGTCCCGGCCCGGTTTGGGGGAGGCGCTTGCGCACTCGATCAACTGGCTGAACATGCAAGAGGCGGCTCCCGTAGCTTACGTATACGATAACGGCGACCACATCGAGATGTTCACGTGCGGGGTGGTAGATACGAGCATGGGTTTAGACGACGCCGCTTTGACCACGGCCATTAGAAAATGGGGCCCGTATGTCTACGATTTCAACGAGCAGATCTTCAACGATCTGCAAAGACAGTAAGCGCTAGCCGTCGGGTTTCGTCGCTGATCATGCAGCTTGTGTCATGGGAATCGCGCTGCGGGAAACGTTCGATGCTGGTAACCGCGGGCGAGCGGCTGCTGGCTGATGTCGAGCACCACGTGCGCATCGGGATTGATAACGTCACTACCCATGGAACTTGTCCCGTGGGACCAGGTCGATGAGATCCCCGACGTCGCTGACGACATTCTGGAATCCGTCGAAGACGAACTGACGGTGCGCTTCACACATGTCCCGCATCCGTACACGCAGGATCATCTGCGGTCCTTCATGGACGCTCCTCCAACCGGGGTGACGCGGTGGGTGATCGTTGTGGAGGGGCGCTATGCCGGAAGCATTGAAATGCGGCAGCAGTCCGGTCACGAGGCTAAACTGGGCTACACGGCCGCCCCGTGGGCGCGTGGCCGCGGCATCATGACCGATGCGGTGCGTGCCGTTACACAGCACGCACATGAGGCTGGCATCCACCGCGTCGAGCTACGCGCCGCAGTGGATAACCACGCTTCTCGTCGGGTCGCGGAGCGAGCCGGATTCAGGCTTGAAGGGATCTGCAGGGATGCCGAGCTGCTGCGAGGAGCCTTCAACGACCTCGCGGTGTACTCGCACCTGGCTACAGACGCCGACTAGGCACAAGCTTCAGGTTTGATCCGCCCGAATAAGGTCCAGAACCCTATTCAAGCCTGATTTACATATCCTGACCAGCGCAAACGCTGAAAATCAGACACACATTCGGGGATGCGGACGGAATCTTGGAGGATTCCATCATGAACCGCTCATACACCAAGGAGCAGCGACGCAGAGCTCTGCA
>NZ_JAGPYY010000011.1:0-99164 GCF_024454075.1 Corynebacterium sp. CCUG 71335 | reverse complement strand
ACGGACGAGGAGCCGGAGCCGACCACCACGGAGGAGCAGCCGGAGCCGACCACCACGGACGAGGAGCCGGAGCCGACGACGACGACGGACGAGGAGCCGGAGCCGACCACCACGGAGGAGCAGCCGGAGCCGACCACCACGGACGAGGAGCCGGAGCCGACGACGACGACGGACGAGGAGCCGGAGCCGACCACCACGGAGGAGCAGCCGGAGCCGACCACCACGGACGAGGAGCCGGAGCCGACGACGACGACGGACGAGGAGCCGGAGCCGACCACCACGGAGGAGCAGCCGGAGCCGACCACCACGGACGAGGAGCCGGAGCCGACCACCACGGACGAGCAGCCGGAGCCGACGACAACGGACGAGGAGCCGGAGCCGACGACGACGACGGACGAGGAGCCGGAGCCGACCACCACGGACGAGCAGCCGGAGCCGACCACGACGTCGGAAGAGTCCCCGACCACAACCACCACCGGAGACCAGACCGTCCCCGGTGACGATGACGGTGAGACCGGCGGCAACGGTGACGGAACCAACGACGGTGACGATGACGGTGAGACCGGCGGCAACAACGACGGGACGGACGGTGAAGACGACGGCGGAACCAACGGCAACAACGACCCCAACAAGGAAGGTTCTTCTGCCTTCCCGTGGTGGCTGCTGCTCCTGGTCCCGGTCATTCCGATCGGTAAGTGGTTGATCGACAACTTCCCGGGCGGTTCCTCGAACCCGGCACCGGGCAAGCCATCCCCGGGTGAGCCAGCGCCGGGCCGGGGAGATAAGCCTGCTACGGACGAGCCGGGTGGTTCGGAAGGCCAGGGTGACAAACCCAAGGGCAACCAAGGCAATGAACCCAAGGGTGGAAACGGCGACAAACCCCAGCAGGCTGAGTCCGGCCAGCCTGGACGAGCCCCTGGTGGGAAACTCGCACAGCCCGGTAAGCCGGGTGGCGGCCGCCAGTCCATCCAGTCTGTGCCGTCCGGCGCAACTGCGAAGAGCGGTAACGTCCCGGACTTCATCGGCTAAAAATTAACCGCGCACCGTGCAGGACGGGCTGAAGGGAGAGATCCTTTAGCCCGTCTTTTAGTTTCCTCCCAAGACAATGACAATTGCTTGGGTATCGATGTCCCTTTCCAGCCCAAGTATGATTTAGGATATTTCGCGATGAGTACTGCGACACCAAACCCCAACAACCTGCCGGATCCCGAAGATACTTCCTACGGTAAGTACCCGGATGACACCCGGGAAAGCGAAGCGACCGAAAGCTCGAAAAAGAAGCTGCCCCTGATCCTCGCTGCGCTCATCGGCGCAGTCGCCTTGATCTGCGCCATTGTTTTCATCCCGTGGGGAGGGAGCGACGACACAGAAAAGGCATCGGAGGCGTCGGAGGCACCGCAGCCTCAGACGAGCGCGGCGCCCGAAATTATCGAGGACGGCTATGTCGACGATTCCGGTCAGCAAGAAGAGGAGCTCAAACCGGTCCCTCAAAGCCATGAGGACATCAATGAGATGGCGTTGCAGATGAGCATCGGCACCGCGCCGGTCGAGATGGTGGGCCTGACGGCTGAGGGTGCGCTCATTCCGCCGGAGGACGTCAGTCGTCTCGGGTGGTACGCGTCGTCCGCGATTCCGGGCGATCCGGAGTCGAAGGGGTCCACCGTGATCACCGGGCACGTCAACCACCAGACGCAGGGCCAGGGTTTCGCTTACAACTTCACGCAGCTTGCGGCGGGCGATGAGGTCTCCGTGCTTATCGACGGCACCACCCACACCTACCGCGTCACCAAACCCCCCTTCCGCGCCTCCAAGGAGGGGGCTCTGCCTGAAGAGGTGAATGATTCGACTGGTGAGAACAAGCTCGTGTTGATCACATGCGGTGGTGAGTTCGTCGGTGGAACGCTCGGTTATGCAGACAACGTATTCGTTGTTGCAGAACCAATTTAAGCCTTGCTCAGGAATTTCGTAGAAAGTTCTCCGTCAGCCTTTACATATAATTGAAAACTGGGTACGATGCTCAACGTGCTCTGACAGTTACCTAAGAATTTAAACTAAAACTGTGAGCGACGTTCGAGACGTGCCGATCACTCTTGTCGGTATCGCCATCAGGACGAAACAGATATCGACTAATCAAGGAGTGATTCATGGACGCGCAGCGTAGTCTCGTGGGCCGTAAAGGCCTGCGTGCAACCCTCATCGCGTTGGTGACGGTTTTCGCCGTCTTCGTCGCTGCAGCTTTCGGGGGCAATGTTGTTCCCACAGCTAACGCGACTGAAGATGGGCACGTTCACGGCGAGTCGGAACAGGCCAAGACTGCCGAATCCGAGGCTGAAGAGCGTGCCGAGCAGCACGAGTCTGAGCGGGCGCACACTGATGGGGAACCGGGCGAGTTCCACATTAAGAAGGAAATCGAAGACTCGAACCTGGCTCACGAGGATAAGCCTGACGCAGAGACGCAGCTGAAGGACGCCACCTTCGAGGTAACCCTGGAGTTCGAGTTCCCGGAGGGTCAAACCGCTCCGGCGAAGCTTGGGCTGGATGGTAACAACACGAAGACCGTGGATCTCCGGGTTGGTACTGGTGCCTACGCTGATAAGAGGGGACTTGCGTTCTCGGACATCCCGGCAGGCACGAAGGTGACCCTCTCGGAGACCGGCAAGCCGGAGCTCGATGGCTTCCACTTTGATGAGGAGAAGTTCATCGCTGAGCAGGTCTCCCCTGGCGATAAAAGAGTTCTGAAAGATGAGGGCAAGACCGTCACCATTGAGTTCGAAGGCGACGATTGCTTCGAGGTCACGCTGACGAACCCGATCAGGAAGACGGTTCCGGGCGAGTTCCACATCAAAAAGCAGATCGACTACTCGAAGCTGACCGATGAGGATAAGGCTAAAGCGAAGGAGCTTGCGGAGGGGAAGCAGTTCCCGGTCAACATGACCTTCGAGTTCCCGGAGGGCACCAACCGTGAGGCTGTGCTTGAGGGTAAAGAGTTCGAGCTCGTTGGAGACAACAAGGCGCAGGTGAAGCTCAACGTCGACGCAGACCCCGAATCCTACGCAGCTGTCGGCGGCGACGAGAGGGGTATCGCATTCTCGCACCTCCCGATCGGCACCAAGGTGACTTTCTCTGAGGGCGAGAAGCCTAACCTCGGGGGCTTCGGTTACGGCGAGGAGGTCTTCATCGTGAAGGAAGGCCACCCCCACATCAAAGACAAGCCTGTGAAGGATAAGGGTAAGACGGTCACGATCCAGATCAAGGGCAATGACTGCTTCGAGATCGCCCTTTCGAACCCGATCACGTCTGGAGCCACTCCGGGCACCGATACCCCGGGCACCGATACGCCGGGCACGGACACTCCGGGCACCGATACGCCGGGCACGGACACTCCGGGCACCGATACGCCGGGCGCGGACACCCCGGAGGAGCCGGGAAGCTCCGATGACAAGAAGAACCTGTGGTGGCTCCTGCTTTTGGTTCCGGTCATTCCGGGTCTGATCTGGCTGTTCAACCAGGGTCCGGGTACGTCTTCCACCCCGACGCCGGGTAAGCCGGATGACAACCCTCAACCGGGTAAGCCGGGTGACACCCCGCAGCCAGGCAAGCCGGGTGACAACCCGAAGCCCGAAACGCCGCGCGAGGGTGACAAGCCCCAGCAGGCGCAGCCTGGTACTCCCGAACAACCGGTGAAGCCTGGTGCGCCCAGCGATGGGCGTCAGCCGATTCAGTCGGTGCCGTCTGGTGCGACTGAGAAGGGCAATGGAGTTGCTGATTTCATCGGCTAGGAGCTAACCACTACCTAGAAAAGGCGAGCTGAGGGAGAGTTCCCTCGGCTCGCCTTCTATTTCCCGTCAAGTGGGTGAGGATTGCTTGGATATTCAGGGCCGATCTTGACTCTTTCAAGGCTTGGTTACTGAATCAATGAACATGGAGCTGGACGTAAAGAAGCGGGTGGACTGCGTTCAGCAGCCGACCCGCTTGATTGTTCTTATCCGATGAAGCGCGCCGTTCGATCCGTCAATGCCGTCGCGCCGGACGGCACTGACTGAATCGGTCGCCGTCCCTCTGCGGATGGGGCAGTGGGGGGACCAGAAGGCTGAACACCTTCAGAGTCAGGCCGGCCAGATGCGGGAGCGGACGGGGACTCACTTGGATAAGTAGCCGGCAACGGAAGCTTTGACGGTGCGGTATCCGTCTCAACCTTTCCAGAGCTATCCGTCGTTGTTGGCGTGGCTGCGCTGGAAGGTGGTGGAGCTGTCGAGGGCTCCGATGGTGTCGACGAATCGGGTGGCGTCGGAGCTATTGTCGGAGCATCGGTGGAGCTGGTGGTTGGCTCAGCGCTCTCCTCGGTGGCAGTGGGGCTTGCCGGTGTGCTTTCTTCGGTGGATTCCGGGGATGGTTCTGGGCAGGACGCATCGGGAATGAACGTAAACGAATGGAAGACGACCTCATCCGGTTGAGCCTGAGGATAGAGTTCCTCATTGGCTGCGGAAGTCCACAGATTGATGTGTAGCTGTTGCGTGCCGTTGTCGATCGGCACCCGTTCCGTCGCTGTGACATCGCTCAATATAGTGCCGTCGGAGGTTGTCGTCGTCACGCGGAGAAAACCTTCTCGCCACTCGGCGACCGTGGTCAACCTCTGCGGCCCCTCGGGGATATCGAATCCACTGATGAACATGCCGTCACCGGGTTCCGGGGCCTTGGTCAGATCGTCGGGATAGTAGGTGACGCCAGCATGCGGCAGTGGCCAGTCTTCTTCGCCCCAGCGGCTGATCTCAATGAAATCGATTTCAGTGAACCCGCCTTGGGTTGTGTGATTGTCGTCGACTTGTGCTGCGAGATCGTAAAGGAATATTCCCAACACGCTACTGGGGTCCATGTGGTCGAAGTCGGCAGAGTATTCGAGGGTGTAAGTTCCATACCCCACCGATTCGGTGGTCATCAGCTCCACACCGCCGCGGATTCCTTCGTTGCGCACGGCGAGGTCCCCCGCATCATTCACTGAGGCACCGTTAACCCAGTTGCCGACTGCTTCACCGGGAGCGGGTGCTTGCGGTCCGCCCCATGGCATGTAGTGGTTTCGTTCGCGAACGCCCCATTCGAAACCGGCCCAGTTGAACGTATTGAAGTCGTAGTCGGTGCGGAACCGAGCGCACTCCTGGGAAACGTTCTGCGCTGGATCGTCAGGTTCAGCGAAGCTTATAGGCGGAAGGGCGATCGCTGCCGCGAGCGCGACAGCGAAGGCACGGTGGACAGCACGTTTCTTCATTACCCGGCTTTCTTCTCTTCGAGCGTGAGCATCGTGTGGGTTGCGTTGGTCCCCGTATATTCGAGCGAGACAATCGACGGGTTTAGCGACTTAGGCTCGCTCAAGGAGGTACGCAGCATGCACCGATAGCATGTAGTTACCGCGTCAATCATATAGGGACTGATCGTGCCCGCAACTCCTGATTGTGAAAGTCCCGAAGTTTTCATGGCGTGAACCTGGACGGAACCTGACGCAATTTGCAGAAGTGTAGGCCCGAAGCGCGGAAAACTTGCGAATCATTTGGGAAACTTTGGCGCTCGGTTATATGTAACCGCCGGTCACTGAGCTGGGAGAGGGGGTGCGCTAAAAGAATGTTGGCGAAGACTTGACCTATTAATCAACAGTGCTACGATCTCAACCGTCTCTGTCAACATGCTTAAAACAACGTCATAAGAGGCAGAGGATACGAGTTTACGGCGGTACCGAGCACTCCTTTTCGGTATTGAGCCGAATCCTAACTAGAGGAAGCAGGAGTGAACATGAACAATCAGAATGCAGCCGGCATGACAGTCGGCCTGCGTCGAACGCTGATCGCTCTGGTGACAGTCGTCGCCGTAGTGATGGCAGCAGCGTTCGGTATGAAACAAGTGCCGACGGCTAACGCCGATACGGTGGACGTAACCATCTCGGATGTAACTATCACTAAGCAGGCTGAGCCGGGGGACGAAAACCCCAACATTGTAAAAGGCAATAACGTCTCAGTTTCCATGAACTGGGCTGCAAACGGTCCATTCAAAGCGGACGATACATTCGAAGTGGCTTTCCCGGAAACGTTCAAGCCCCAGGCGGGAACAGAGTTCGACCTTAAAGATGAGGGTGGCGTCGTCGGTGGTACGTGCTCTGTGGCGAACGGCGCCCAGACCCTTGTTTGTACGCTGAACAATGCATTCCAGGAAAAGGACAACGTCAAGGGCGTCATCGGGCTGCGCGCCCAGGCCGAAAAGGCCAATACGGAGGAGAGCTACCCGTTCACGGTAAATGGCAATCAGGAGCGCACCGTCAGTGCGAATGTGCCTGGTGGTGTGAAGGATCAGGGCAAGATCGACAAATATAACCCAGTCGACCAGCTGGAAAAGAGTGCTCACATTGCAGGACTCAGCGACGAGTACCTCCTCTGGAACGTCCTAATCCCGTATGACTCATTCGCGGGCTCCGATCAAATCGTGATCAGAGATACGCTTACGAGTGATAACCACAAGCACATCAACGCCATCGAGCCCGTTCAGGGGGAAGAACGTAGGGGTGCTTCCCAACGAAACCTCCAGAACCAGACTCATCCTTTGAATCCAAGTTTCGAGATCTTGAACAACGGCAAGGAGCTGGCGGTTACGATCAAACCGCTCAAGGGGAAGGATCCTGAAACTGGTGTAGACCACACTGGTGAGTGGCAAGAGGGCCAGGATATTCACCTGACTTACTGGACCCAGCGTTTGAACCCGGTCACTTTGGAAGGTGACACTTACTCGAACACTGTCGAGGTGACGGCCGGTGAAACCACCACTAGCGCTGAGGCGGAAGTCTTCTGGAACACCGAAGGCTACGGCACCATCGAAGGTGTCAACACGGGTTCCTTCTCACTGACCAAGAAGGTTCAGGTCGAGGGCGGAGAGGCCTGCGGTGCTCTTGGGGGAGCTGGCTACCGAGTCAACGTGAAGATCACCCTGCCGGAAGGCTTCGAGGAGAACAAGTACCCGGAGAGCGAACGCCGTGGTGAGCGCGATGGAAAGGTGATCACCTACACCGACACCGTGAAGAATGGCCACACTATCCGCGGTTACGACATGTTGCCGGCTGGCACCGTAGTCGAATTCAGCGAGGTTCAGCCGGCGATCGAAGATGTTACCTTCGAGGCGCCCGCGTTCTCCCAGCAGCAGATCACTATCGAGAACGAGAATGCCTCGAACGTTGCTGTGACGCTCACCAACTCTGGGCAGTGCACCCCGCCGACTACTACGTCGGAGGAAACCACCCCGCCGACTACTACGTCGGAGGAAACCACCCCGCCGACTACTACGTCGGAGGAAACCACCCCGCCGACCACTACCTCTGAGGAAACCACTACTTCGGAGGAGACCACTACCTCTGAGGAAACCACCACGTCGGAGGAGACCACTACCTCGGAGGAGACCACTACCTCTGAGGAAACCACTACCTCGGAGGAGACCACTACCTCTGAGGAAACCACCACGTCGGAGACGACCACTTCTGAGACCACCACCCCTGGTGAAACGCCAGAGAACCCGGGTAGCTCCGGGGACAAGAAGAAGCTGTGGTGGCTCCTGCTTTTGGTTCCGGTTGTTCCGGGT
The DNA here is from genome assembly GCF_024454075.1 of Corynebacterium sp. CCUG 71335. NCBI lineage: Bacteria > Bacillati > Actinomycetota > Actinomycetes > Mycobacteriales > Corynebacteriaceae > Corynebacterium > Corynebacterium sp. CCUG 71335. Next base: position 91,556 of record NZ_JAGPYY010000011.1, on the reverse strand, counting down.
TTGATCTGGCTGTTTGGTAAGGACTCGGGCTCCTCTAACCCGAACCCGCCGGTTCCGGGTAAGCCGGGTGAACCGGGCAAGCCAGGTGAGCCGGGTAAACCAGGTGAGCCAAGTAAGCCGGGTGAACCGGACCAGCCGGGCGAAAAGCCTGAGCCGGGCGAGCCGAGCGTGGTGAACACGACGGGCCAGCCGGGTGCCCCCGGTGAAGGCCGCCAGCCGATTCAGTCCGTGCCGTCCGGTGCGACTGAGAAGGGCGACGACGTCGCTGACTTCATCGGCTAAGAGCTAATCGCTCGAAAACTAAGAGCGGGTTGATGCAACCAAGCATCAGCCCGCTTTTTCATGCTTTGATCTGCGTTCCGTGTCGCACCGCATAAGCATCGGCGCCAACGTCATACACGTTCTAGCTGCAAATACGTAGTATTATGCAAGGTCAAACTACTTAGTGGACCTAACAGTGAATAACATATACCATTCCTGAGAGGGATTAAGGTTTCATCCCGAAGGTGGTCACTGCAGGGGGACAGTTCAACCAGTTCTCCTGGGTGCGAAGGTACGACGTGTGAAGAAAGAGAACATGAAGAAGCAGGTAGTTTCCCTGACCGTGGCGGCGGCGCTTGTCGCGCCGCTGGCAGTAATTCCCGCCCAGGCACAGGCGGACGTGCCGGTGCACATTCAGCGCACTGGTGAGCGTTTCAGCACTGACTATGATTTCCCCACATTCGACTGGAGCGGCTGCGAGTGGGCCGTCCGCCAGACGGAGGGCAAGCTGAACTTCGGTGGCCCGCAGGCGGCGGACCCCGCTGACAACCGCGCGAAGTGGGTCAACGGCGCAACGCCTTTGCCCAACGGCGACCTGAAGATTCGTAACGAGGGCATTCGTGGCGGTGTGGAGATCAACGCTGTGGACTCCACCGGCTACGGCACCTACACGTTTGAGTACTCCGCTGATTTCAACGAGATGGATCCGCACAACGTGCTGGGCATCTTCCCGTATGACATGGCGGAGCTCGAGCTGAACAAGTACGACGAGGTGCACAAGAACTCCCACGGCTCCACTGAGATCGACTTCATCGAGATCAGCCGCTGGGGCGTGGTCAACCGCCCGCTTCCGCACGGCGGCGTGACGTACTACCCGGACACGGCTCAACGCCCGGACCGCATCAAGCCCGCTGAGTTCGACATCCCGGCCGGTCACCAGACCCTGCAGACCATTGCTGAGTGGGAGAAGGACTACCTGCGCGTGATCACGAAGACGAAGCAAGGCCAAGTGCTTTCCGACGTCACTTCCACCCACCGCGTCCCCCGCGACACCGGCACCCAGCAGCTGCGCATCAACTTGTGGACCAGCGGCGCCAACAGGAGCGAGCACAAGAACGCGGGTGCCGACGAGATCATCTTCCACGACTACAACTACTCCCCGCACATCGGTGCAGCCGCTCAGCAGCCCACCGACACCGACAAGGGCGCTGTCCCGCCGGCTCCCGAGGCAGACGCACCCGAGGTCGAGGCTGGCACAGTGCCGCCGGCACCGGCCGAAAATGCCCCTGAGGTAGAGGGCGGAGTAGTTCCTCCCGCACCGGAAGCTGACACCCCCGAGGTAGAGGATGGTGCGGTCCGGCCGGCACCTGCACCGGAGGAAGCGCCGTCGAACGCCCCGGAGGCAGCTCCGTTGGAAAACGGTGCTCCTGAGGTTCAGCCCGAGTCCGAGCTCTTCGACCCTGAGCAGCAGGAGAAGGAGTCCAAGGAAGAAAAGGCTGCGGAGAAGAGCAAGAACCGGAGCTCTGACAAGAGCAGCAGTAGCAGCAGCGAAGGTGCCCTCGCTCGCCTGTGGCGCGGGATCCGCAGCTTCTTCGGGTTCTAGTCTGACACGGGTTCTATGGCACACCGTCGGCTACCACTGGTTGAAGCGCCGGCGGCGTGTCAGTCTTGACTAAAGGCGTCGTCCTGTGTAACGTCGCGGGCATGCAGGAGTCGTCCCTGAAAGGGGACGGCTCCGGCCCATTTCGGGGGTATTATTCAAGGTCCTGCAGGCCATAAGCCTTGGACTCGGGCCTTCACTACTGCTTGGGCCACACATATTCATATTCCAGAAGACTGTCCACTTCTGAGCAGATGTGCTCGACCTGAGATCTCGCCCAAGCATTGTTCATGGGGGCAGAGAACCGTCCCTTTTGGTAAAAATATGTACATACGTCGACCGCTTGCAATAGGCGGCTGTGGTCGGATGGGCCAAAATAGGCGGTATCAAAGATGTGGTCCAAGGCGACACTAATTTTACCCTTGAGTGCTTTTCCTCTCGCAGCTCGTAGGTTCGCACGAGAGTCATTAGCTGAGTGGTGCTCGTCTGCGAAAATGAGAGCGCGTTCATCGGAGTAGTTTTTGCGCATCTGTTTCTCTACTTCTTCGAGAATGTAACCCATGGTCTGCTGATGAAGTGGGAATGCCCTAGTTCCATACCGTGCTCGGTAGAGATTCTCGTCAATCGTGCGGGTGACAAAGATAGGCTTCTGCCTTTTGATGACCTGAACAATCTCGGAGAAGAGATCGAAACGATCGGCCATGGCGATTTGTCGCCAATGGCCTTTGCCGTGAAAAATCTCTACTGCGTGAAATTCTGATTGACTTGGAAGAACGGTTGAATAACGGCTGTGCAATTGGTCGCCGAGCTGATTGATCTCTTCCTCAACGTTTACGGCTTGCGCCGGACTGCACATCAGCGCGCCGAAAGTGTAGAAAGAGTCATCTGTAGTCTCTGATTCGTCTAAATAGCACAACCGGACCGAACGGTCTGCGTTTTTCCCCATAGTGCAATGCTACTGGCGAACTGGTTAGCTTTCCTGGTCGTGTCGGACAGAAAAGTCTACTGAAAAAAGGTCCCGGCGAGTTGCCGGGACCTTGCTTTAGATCCTAGTGCACTAGGGACTTAGATCTCGTATTCCGGGTGCGAGGCGGTGACCATGTCGTTCCACTCGACGACCTTCTTGCGCTCGCGTCCTTCGGCCTCGCCGAGGGCGCGTTCGTGGGCGTCGAGGTTGTGCCAGCCTTCCCAGGTGGTCGCGTTGACGTTCTTGGAGGCCAGCAGGTCCAGGATGTCTTGGGGGTCGCGCTTGTCGGTCAACTTCAGGGAGCCGTTGCGGAAGTCGTCGATAAGCATCGTGGTGGTGTCCTTGGCGTCGGACTTGGTGTTGCCGATCAGCCCGACGGGGCCGCGCTTGATCCAGCCGGTGGCGTAGAGGCCGGGGACGATGTCGCCGCCGGGCTCGGTGAGCACGTGGCCTTCGTCGTTGGGGATGACGGCCTTGTAGTCGTCGAAGGGGACACCGTCCACGGCGTCGGAACGGTAACCGACCGCGCGGTAGACCGCCTGGACATCCCAGGTGGTGGTCTCGCCGGTGGTGGTCACGCCGCCGTTGCCGTCGAGCTCCGTGCGCTCAGTGACAAAGCCGGTGACCTTGCCGTCCTCGCCGATGATCTCTACCGGGGACTCGAAGAAGTGGATGAACAGCTTGTGCGGGGCGCCCTTCGGGTCGCGCATGGCGTAGCCCTCGAGGGTCTGGCAGATTAGGTCGACGGACTTGGAGTCGCGGCGGGCCTGCTCGGACGCCTCGTCATAATCGATGTCCTCCGGGTCCACAATGACCTCGATGGTGGGGGAGTGGTCCAGCTCCTTGAGCTCCAGCGGGCTGAACTTCGCCTGCGCCGGGCCGCGGCGGCCGAAGATGTGAATCTCCTTCGCGGCGGACTTACCCAGGTTCTCATAAACGTTGTCCGGGATCTCGGTGACGTGGAGCTCATCTGCAGTCTTGGCCAGCACGCGCGCAATATCCAGGGCGACGTTGCCCACGCCGACAATCGCGATTTTCTCAGCCGTGAGGTCCCAGTCGCGGGTGAAGTCCGGGTTGCCGTCGTAGAACCCGACGAACTCGGCGGCACCGTGGTGGCCGTCAAGCTCCGCGCCCGGGATGTTCAAGTCGCGGTCGGCGACAGCGCCGGTGGCGAAGATGACGGCGTCGTAGTACTCCTGCAGCTCCTCGACAGTGATGTCGGTGCCCACGTCGACGTTGCCCAGCAGGCGAATCTCCGGCTTGTCCATCACGTTGTGCAAGGACTTGATAATGCCCTTGATGCGCGGGTGGTCCGGCGCCACGCCGTAGCGGATCAGGCCGAACGGTGCGGGCATGCGCTCGAAGATGTCCACCTTCACGTCCACACCCGATTGGGCGAGGTCAGACTTGATCAGCAGGTCGGAGGCATAGATGCCGGCCGGGCCGGAGCCGACAACGGCGACGCGGAGGGAATCCTGGGGAGTGCTCATAGAAACTGCTGTGTCCTTCTCGTGGGTGATAGTGCGTGCTAGTTCAACTCAGTAACTGAGTTATTAATACCTGCCAGTGTAGCGGTTTGGCTAATAATACCTAGACCGCTCGTTCTATCACATTCGTACTGAGTGGTGCGGGGGATGGGACGTCGAAAAGCAACGAGCGGGGGCTCGCGGCGTGCGCACGTGAATTGCTGCTGCGCGATAAGTGTGAATCACGTTTCACCTGCGGATTTTTTCAGGCACGCGCCCATGGCCGTGGCTACACTGGTGACCAATGTCGCGCGCGGCGACGACTGCGCGACGGCACACAACACACGTCAAATGTGCACAACCCACGCGAAAGGATCCCCATGGCTAACAGGTCCGTTTTGATCACCACGGTAGGCCGCACCCTCGACGGCATCGACGTGGATGCGCTGGCTCAGGAATCCAACCTGACGGCAGTGCGCCTCAGCGAGCACGAGGCTGACGTTTCCGCCATCGTGTCCGCAGACCTGCTGTCCGCAGGCGACTCCCTGATCGTCGGCACCGGCGACTACAACTTCGACGCTGACACCGCATCCGCGCTGGGCGTTCCGGTGCTCGTCGTCGCTGCGGCCGATGGTGTTGCAGAGTTGGCGAAGAAGCGTATCGAAGAGCTCGGCGCCACCGTCGCCGCCGTGGTGACAGATGTTGACGCTGCTGCCATCAACACCGCGCTGACCACCGAGACCGAGCAGGTCATGTCTGCAGCCGTGTTTGAGAACTGGTTGCTCAACCGTGCCAAGGAGAAGCGCTCCCACATCGTCCTGCCGGAGGGCGAGGATGACCGCATTCTCGAGGCCGCTGACCAGCTCCTCGCGCAGGACGTTGCCGACATCACGATCCTGGGCGACAGCGACGATATCGCCCGCCGCGCAGACAGCAAGGGCCTGAACCTATCCAAGGCGAACATCATCGACCACCTCAACTCCGAGCTACTGGAAGAGTTCGCCGCTGACTTCGCCGAGCTGCGCAAGAAGAAGGGCATCTCCATCGAGGAAGCCCGCGAGACCATGAAGGACATCTCCTACTTTGCCACCATGATGGTGCACAAGGGCCTCGCAGACGGCATGGTCTCCGGTGCCGCGCACACCACCGCGCACACCATCAAGCCGTCCTTCCAGATCATCAAGACCGCCCCGGGTGCGACCGTGGTGTCGTCGATCTTCCTCATGGTCATGCGCGGCCGCCTGTGGGCCTTCGGCGACTGCGCCGTGAACCCGAACCCGACCGCGGAACAGATCGGTGAGATCGCAGCCGTCTCCGCTCAGACCGCAGCCCAGTTCGGCATCGACCCGAAGGTCGCCGTGCTGTCCTACTCCACCGGCACCTCCGGTTCCGGCCCGGACGTCGACCGCGCTGTCGAGGCCACCGCGAAGGCGAAGGAGCTCGCACCGGACGTCGCCATCGACGGCCCGCTGCAGTTCGACGCCGCATGCGACCCGGGCGTGGGCAAGAAGAAGGCGCCGGATTCCCCGGTCGCCGGTGAAGCCAACGTGTTCATCTTCCCGGACCTCGAGGCAGGCAACGCCGGCTACAAGATAGCTCAGCGCACCGCCGGCGCGCTCGCTGTCGGCCCGATTCTGCAGGGCCTGAACAAGCCGGTCAACGACCTGTCCCGTGGCGCGACCGTCCCGGACATTGTCAACACCGTCGCAATCACCGCTATCCAGGCACAAGGAGCACACTAACTCATGGCATACGTACTCGTTCTCAACTCCGGGTCCTCCTCGATCAAATTCCAGATCGTCGACCCGACCGCCTCCGCCGCAGACACCCCGTTCGTCTCCGGCTTGGTTGAGCAGATCGGTGAACCCAGCGGCCACATCAAGATCAAGATCGAGGGTCGTGCGGTAGAGTCCTCCATGCCGATCCGCGACCACCGCGGCGGCTTGCAGCTGGCCATCGCCATGCTGGACGCCAACGGCGCTGGCCCGACCCAGGTGGAGATCATCGCCGTGGGCCACCGCATCGTGCACGGTGGTCAGACCTTCAGCGAGCCAGTGCTTATCGAAGACACCGTGGTCGAGCAGATCCGCGACCTCATTCCACTGGCCCCGCTGCACAACCCCGCCAACATTGACGGCATCGAGGTGGCACGCGCACTGCTGCCGAACATTCCGCACATCGGTGTGTTCGACACCGGCTTCTTCAACCACCTGCCGGCCAACGCCGCCACCTACGCCATTGACGCGGAGGTGGCCAAGGAGCAGAAGATCCGCCGCTACGGCTTCCACGGCACCTCCCACGAGTTCATCGCGTCCCAGGTCCCGGACTTGATTGGCAAGCCCCTCGAGGAGACTAACCAGATCGTGCTGCACCTGGGCAACGGTGCGTCTGTCTCCGCTGTGCGTGGCGGCCAGCCGATCGACACCACCATGGGCCTCACCCCGCTCGAAGGCCTGGTCATGGGTACCCGCTCCGGCGACATCGACCCGGGTGTCATCTTCCACCTCTACCGCCAGGCCGGCATGAGCATTGACGAGATCGATAACCTGCTCAACCGCGGCTCCGGCGTGAAGGGCATCGCCGGTGTCAACGACTTCCGCGAGCTGCACACCATGATCGAGGAAGGCTCCGCCGAGGCGAAACTGGCTTACGACGTCTACATTCACCGTCTGCGCCGCTACATCGGTGCCTACATGATCGCCCTGGGCCGTGTTGACGCCATCACCTTCACCGCCGGTGTCGGCGAGAACGACTCTCAGGCTCGTGCCGACGCGCTGGCAAATCTCGAGGGCTTCGGCGTGAAGCTAGATGAGGCGAAGAATGCTGAGCGCGGCGACGCCCGTATCATCTCCACCGACGACTCCGCTACCAAGGTCCTCGTGGTTCCGACCAACGAGGAGCTGGCCATCGCCCAGAAGTCCGCGCAGATCGCGCAAGGGGCTTAAACGACTGGGGGACCGCGCCCCCGGGCAAGACAAAACCCACGGCGGGCAGTTCATGCGAACGGTTCCCAGCCGTGGGTTTTGTGGTGTTCTTCAGGTGTGCGGATCAGTCCCCGCGTCAGCTGCACTGACGGCGAAGAGGAGGTCGCCCTCCACAGGCATGGGCTGGATGGCGCGCAGTTGCGCGAAGTCCATGGATGGGGGCTGAGACGCGATCACGGACCACAAAGGCTGGCCTGCGGACGAGTCTCCTCCGCTATCAGTGCGAGCTCTTCAGGAGAGGCCGTGCTTGTTCAAGCCGGACTTGACCACGTTGCGCATCAGCGCGAGGTTGGTCTGGTCCGAGAACGCAGCCACGTACACGAAGAGGTTGTTGTCCAGCATCTTGATCAGGTGGAACTGGTCGTTCAGGGTAAGCAGCATGTCCTGCAAGTTAGTGCGGGAGATGCTCAAAGCGTCCATTGCCTTGAACTTGGACTTGACCATCTCAGAGTTGTAGGCCGCTGCGACGTCAAGGTCGAAGTTCGGGTAACGGGAGTTGGTGGCCAGGGACATGCCGGTGTCCAGGTCGACGATCGATGCGCCGATGAAGCCGCCGAGGTCGCTGGCGATCTCATTGAGGTAGTTGTTCAGAGTTTCTTGGTGGGACATGTTCTTCCTATCTGTTTGTACTTGCGGGAAATCCAATCGAGAAAGTTAGCACTCAACTTGGAGGAAACCCAATACTGAAAGTAACTCCTGGTTTTCCACATCAAGCAGAAAAGTCACTTTACTTCTCTGTAGGTTACATTATTATCGGCAATCTAGGGAGTGTCGCACAGCGATTTGGAAGAAATAGGGTAAAGCGGCTACCCCTATGATGACGCGACAACAAATGTTAGGTTGAGAAAGCAAGGAGATAAATGCCGTGGAAGAGTACGCAGGCGTTCACCGGCGTCAAACTGGTGACGTGAACCGACCGCGCCGCGCTACCAAAGTAGAGCAGCCGTGGGAGAAGGAAGCCCTGGTCGGATCTTATGTCGACCGTGAGGTCGTTTTCTTAGGGCCCGTGGGAGTAGGAAAGACGACCGCGATCTCTACTCTGTCGACGCTTGCGCCCGTTCAAACGGAGGTGTACGCAGCAGCATCGGATGACTTCTACGTGCACACTAAAACGACGACCACCGTGGGCATCGATTTCGGAATGTGGCACCGTCCCGACGGCCGCACCATCGGCCTCTACGGAACCCCTGGGCAGGAACGCTTCCAGGCCGCCCGCGGGCCGGCGATGAACCCGGAGGCCGGGTTGGTTCTCTGGCTGTTCGGCTACGAGCACCTGCTTGAAGACCAGGTTAGTGAGTGGATCATGGCTATCCACGACATGAAGGCGACGAACCGCGTCGTCGTCGCGGTGAACTTCAAAGAGCCGGGCCAGCCTGATCCGGTGACCGAGTTGCGCCACCTCATCCCGGCATTCGGTTTCCCCGATGTGCCGATCATGTCCGCTGATCCCCGCAAGGCGGGCGACGTAGCGGCTGTTGTGGACGCAGCCTTGAACCGAGTGGGAGCCACAGCATGACGTTCACCCAGCAATACGCACCTTATCCCTTGACCTCCGATGCGAATTCCATGAGCGAACCGAACCCTTACTTGAATAACCGCCGCTTTCCCGGCGACAATAACGTTGTGAACCCCGACGCGAATTTCTACCGAAACGTGGACGCTAATGCCCGAATAGCGGACGCGGACATAGTAGATGCCGAAATCGCAGACGACGATACGGCTGGCGTCGACGAGTGGTCCACCCAGATTGGACGCCACCGTCGCGTGCGCGGCACAGATTTTTCCACCAGCGACTTGGCAAAGGCGTGCTTGCCGATCATGTCGAATCTGCGCAACGAGGTGCCCGGTGTGCACTCGGTGGTCCTCGGCACCGGTGACGGCCTGCATGTGTGCTCCATCGGCTTGAAAGACGGCATCGACGCATCGCGTATCACGGCGCTCAACTCGTCGATGTTCGGTGTGGCCGCCGCCCACGCAAAGGTCATTGACCCGGTCTTGGGTGATGAGCACAGCACCAGCGTCATCGTTGAGCTCCCCGGTGACAACCTCATGGCACTGGTGAGGATCGAGCACGAGCCGATCGGCCACCTGGTCATGGGCATTTTCGCCACCGACACCCAGCTGGGCATGCTGACCCACCACGCGCGCAGCTTCGGTAAGCGGCTCGGTGAGTGGCTGAGGGAGATTTAACCCCGGCTAAAACCAGGTTGCCGGCCGCACCTGGTTCGCCGTGTCCACCAGTGCATACCGGTGGCGGGCAAACGGTGCGCGCCGGGCTTGCTCTCGCAGGGTAATGGCAAGGCCGCGGCGGAGGCCGTGGATGGTGAAGTCATACTCGAACAATTGGTTGCGCGATGCCGCCTCGAGGACGTCCTGCTCAATCAGGTAAGTCAGGCCGGCGCGCAGTACAGCGATCTTGATCTGCAACAGCCGCGGTTCGTTGGTCGGGATCTCCTCCAAGCGCCGGGCCGCGCGGCGAATGCGCGACTCGGTCAGGTCCCCGCTGACCAGATATAAAATCGTGGTCAGTTTGGCCATCCGGTGGTGGCGCGAGGACATCGGCACCTTATCCAGGGCAGCCACGGCCATTTCCACTTCGCCTTCGAAGATGAGCTGGCGCGCGAGCCCGAACGCGGACGACACAGTGGTCTGGTTCGCCGCCCACACCAGGGCGTACAGGCGCATTGCATTGAGTCGCAGCGTCTCCGGTTTTTGCGAGATGTGCGACCAGTTCGGCGTGATGTCGCCATCCTTCTCCAGCCGGACAAAGTAGGAGTCCGGCAACTCGCCTAAGTCGGATCGGATGGAGGCGAGGTGGCGGGACAAGGTGGCGTCGATAAGCTGCTGCTGTTGCAGGCCAGCTTCCTGCAATAACAGCTCATCGACGGCTGCGAGCGCGAGTTTGGGCGCGGCCTCGCCCGGCACGATGTCGAGGACTTGCGCGAAATCGCGCTGCGCTGCCACGAAGTCGCCGTGGACGAGTTCAGTGACGCCGCTGTACCAGTGGAAACGCCAGTCTTCGCGGAGCCGCTCGTTGAGTTGGGAGAGCCAGTGGCGCGCTTGCGTGGTCAGGCCCAAGTCGAGCATCGCGCGGACGACACCGAAGGGAATCTCGGCGGAGTGCTCGTACTCCGGGGTCTGCATTGCTTGGCGCAGCGTCTCCAGGGTTTCCTGCGGCTCGGCGTAGGAGGAACCGGTGAGCATGCCCGCACCGACATCGCTGCGGTCAATCAGGGGCGTGGGCAGCGCGGATACGACTTCGGACGGGGTGATTTCGGCGGTGCGGTCGATGCCGTCGATAAGCTGATCGGTCCGGAAGACCAGGTGCTTGGTGCCGAATGTCGTACGTTGCGGCGAGAACAGCGAATGCTGCTGCGGGAAGTAGAGACCGTCGCGCACGGCGAGCACCTCGCGCAACACCCCGAGGAGCTGGACTTGAAGCTCACCCACGCTGGAGAAACGTTGCGCCGGGTCGGGGTCGCAGCAGCGCACGAGCAGTCGGTAGAGCGAAATGTGGCGGCGCAGCGTCGGCGATTGCGTGGGCGTGGGCAGCTCCATCGTGAGCACGCCGTTTTCCTTCGGCAGGTCCAAAATGAGTGCGGCGAGCGTGCGGCCAATGGTGTAAATATCGCTGGTGATGCTCGGGCCCTGGCTCGCGACCTCCGGAGCCTGGTAGCCCTTCGTTCCGTAGATGTAGCCGTACGCGCCGATGCCGCTGACCGCGCCCAGATCAATCAGTTTCACCTGGTCCTCGGCCACAATGATGTTGTCCGGCTTCAGGTCGTTGTACACCACCCCGCGTGCGTGCAGGTACCCCAGCGCGGGCAGCACCTCCAGGATGTACGCGATTGCCAGGTCGATGGGGAGGAGGTGATTGCGCTGCTCATTGCGTCTTTCGCGTAACGACGGCCCACCCACAAACTCCATCACAATGAACCCACCGGAAACACGCGGATCGTCGATAAAGTTGAAAATCTTCACAATCCCCGGGTGCGTGATGTCTGCCAGGAATTCGCGCTCCGCCGCGGCAGCAGCCGTCTCGTCGACGCTCTTTTCCGCCTGCATGCCCTTGAGCACCACCACGCGGCCGGCGACGTGGTGGTCCTGCGCCAAGTAAATCCAGCCCATGCCGCCGTGGGCGATCACACCCTGGATCTCGTACTGGCCGGCCACGACATCGCCGGGGTGCAGCTGCGGTTCCGGGATGCCCTTGTTCACCACGGCGTTCGTCGGATCCTTGATCGCATCCTTCGGGTCCGTCGGCGGGATCCACGGCAGCTCCACCATGCCGTCGGCCACTGTGCGGCCCTTGCGCTTTGTCGCGCGGCGCTCCATGAACGTCTCCAGCGCTTGCCTGCGCGACCTTTCCGACGTGCTCTTCTGCAGCTCCTGCAGCTGCGCATTCGTGAGACCGGCCGGGCCGGTGCTGGATGAGCCGGTGAAACTCGGACCGGAGGCGGCAGCCGTAGCTGCTGCGGTGGCTGGATCCGTGCCGGGGCCGGTGGTCGGGCCGGTCGCCCCGCTGTCGCCGCTGCGCAGCTTGTCCAAGTCCTTGAGAATGCCCTCGAACTCGCCGGTGCCGGAGTAGGGGTCGAAGTCCTCTCCCCACTCGTCATCATCAGCATCGTCGTCGGCGAAGGGGTCGAAGGCGACGGCGCTGGTGCTTTCGGTATCATCCGGATCGCGGTCTTCTGTGCCCAAGCCGTCAGCGGACGGGTCGAATTTCACCGCGTGGGTTTTGGCGGGGGAAAGCGGCTCGGGGTGCTCGGCGCGCTCGGTCGGCTCGGGGTGCTCAGCGCGCTCGGTCGGCTCGGGTGCGTCAGTCATTCTCAACCTCCGTGTCAGCCGGTGCGTCCGGCTCGGTGGGGTCCTCCGGGCGGTATCGCAGAGCGGGGGCGGACCGGCTGGCGATGTGGGGGCCGAGCCAGTCGTCGAAGATGCGGTTCCAGGTACCGTCGTCACGCACGCGCTCTAACGTGGAATTGACCTGGCGGGTCAGCCCGTCGTAGCCCTTGGGGATGCCGATGGCGTACTGCTGCTCCGCCACAGCCTCACCGGTGACCGTGGTCAGCGGGTCTTGGGCAGCGGCGCCGGCGAGGATGGTTTCGTCGCCAAGAATGAACCCGGCCTGGAACTGCTGCATCGCCATGAGGCAGTCGGTCCACGTGCGGGTACGCAGAACCTCCTGTTTGGGGAAGGTGCTGCGCGCCATGTCGACCACGTTGGAACCGTCGGCAACGCACACGCGCTCATCGCCGACATCCTCCACGGACTCGATCCCGGAGGCCGCGGGCACGAGCATGCGTACCGACGAATCCAGGTACGGCACCGAAAAATCCACCTTCTCCGCCCGCTCGCGCGTGATCGACATCGTGCGGATCACCACATCCACCTGCCCGCTTTGCAGAGCTTCGGTACGCATGGTGGATTCCACGAAACGGAAGTCGACTTTGCTGGGGTCGCCGAAAATGTCGCGGGCGATCTCGCGTGCCAAGTCGACTTCGAAGCCGCGCAACTCACCGGTGGCGTTGTCGCGGAAGCTGAGCAGGTACTGCGATTGGTCCACACCCACGATGAGGCGGCCGCGCTTGACGATGTCCGGCACACGCTCCTCCGGTTTCTTGTCATCCGGACGCAGCGAGCCCTCCCACTCGAAGGTCGTTGTCGCCGACTCCGGCTCAAGGCCAGGGATGTCGATGTCCGCGCCGGGCGGCAGCGGAACGTCATCATGAACCGTGTCGGGCGCCGGCAGCGGAGGCGGTGGGGGAGCAGGGGTGCACGCAGTGAGCGCGCCCAGCGCGGCGAGCACCGAGACACTGAAGACCTTCCGCGCGCCCATCACATGTACTCCTGCATCCGTGGACGGATTCCGAACCACATCGCGATCACAGCCGCGAACACGAGCAGCATCACACCCGGCGCCACGGCGCGCGAAGCAGACAGGCCGTCATTGATGTCCGCACGGAGATCTTCGCGGGAGGAGGAGATGAGGTCGGTCAGGGAGTCGTCGAGAAGCGAAAAAGCGCTCGCGGCACTGTCCTCATCGCTTGTCGACGCCGCAATGTCCACCGCCCGCTCATAATCACCCGACTGCAACGCGTTCATCATCCGGGTGTGGGCCCGGCGCCACTCGCTCAGCGCGGTGCGGGCTGTGTCGACCTCGCCGGCGTTGTCCTCATTCTCGATCGCGTCGAGCGCGTCGCGGACCTCTTCGACGGTCGCCGCCATGGGCGAACCCTCCGATGAGCGGCGGGTCAGTAGCGTCAATGTCTCGTTCGTGCGCGTCTCCTGGGCGGAGATGCGTGCGCCGGTGAGTTGCTCGAACGGGCCAGCTGCGGCTTCGAACTCGCGTGTGCCGGCGTGCCACGCGGCGATGTTGGACACGCCCACCCACACGACTGCAATCAGCAGGAATGCCGTGGCGACGAGGAAACCGCGGTTGAGGCGGCGGCGGAACATCCGCCACAGCGCCCACTGCGCAGCCAGCAGGGCCAGCACAGCGATGAGGAGGCCGGACAGCGGGCCGAACTGCAGCGTGGACAAGCGCTTCATCTCGCCGCCGAGCTGCGCGCGGGTGAGCTGCAGAATTTCCTCGGCGCTGACCAGCATTTCCAAGCGCATCATCGTGCTTGCCTGCGTCATGTACGCCACGCCGAGCGGGTTGCCGGTGCGCTGGTTCGCCTGGGCGCGCTCCATCAGGCCGGTGTATTGGGGGAGGAGGCGCTGGATTTCGCGGACGTGGTTTTGGACGTCGGTGCTGTCGTCGACACGCGTTTCCACGCTGCCGCGCAGCACATCGTCCGCCGCGATGACTGCCTCATCGATCGCCGCCATGTATTCGCGGTGCGATTCCGCGTCCTGCAAGCCGGGCTGTACGAACGACGTGGTGGCCAGCGTGTCCGCCTGGCTCAGGCTGGTGTAGAGGATGTGCGCCGAATTGCTCATCGGCTCCGTGGCGGTGAGCATCCCGTCGAGTGCGGATTCGCGGTTCGCGCTCGACTGGCTCATCAGGTAACCGGTGCCTAGCAGCAGGAGAGTCAGCGCCACCATCATCGCGATCAGGCGGCCCAGCGTGGTGAGTAGGAACCCCCACGCTTCCACGACCCAGCGGCCGGTGCCGCCGAACGAGTCGTAGATCTTGTCCCGGAAGCCGCTGAAACCGGTGCGTGGCGGGGCCTCCTCGAGCGAGTCCAGCCAGGCGTCCTCGTTCTGCTCCGGCAGCACCGGGTCTTTGCGGCTCTTGCGGGGAGTGAAGCGGGGAAGGCGGCGTTTTTCGGGTTTTTCTTGCAGCGCGACGTCAGCGTCGGCAGCGAACTCCGCTGCCTCCTCTGAACGCTCCCGTACCGCCATTGCCCCAGAATAGCGCCCCGCACGCCCCCACGGCGGCAACCACACTGGTGGCATCTGGTTACACTGGCCCACATGGAAGGCGACGGAAACGGATGGGTTGACGGCCCCGGCGGCAAGCCGGTGTGGGGCAAGCACGGCGCGGCGGGCCTGTTCCTCCGCGCCGGGGACGCGGTGCTGCTGCAACACCGTGCGCACTGGGTTGCCGATGGCGGTACGTGGGCCCTGCCCGGCGGCGCCCGCGACTCCCACGAGACCGTCGAAGAGGCAGCGCTGCGCGAAACGGTGGAGGAGTGCGGCGTGGACACCGCGCTCATCGAGGTCGAGCATGCCATCGTCACCGCCGGCGAAGACCCCGGCTGGACCTACACGACGGTGCTGGCCCACACGACCACCGGCGGACCGATTCCCCTCGAGCCCAACGCGGAATCTATGGAGTTGCGTTGGGTTCCGCTGAATGAAATCCGTCAGTTTCCGCTTCATGCGGGGTTCGAGTCGTCGTTAAGCGTGCTTCTATGGCACGCTAAAGCGCATGATTGAAGTCTCTCACCTGACTAAAGAGTACGGTCAGGTCCGTGCGGTCGACGACCTCATATTCGCAGTCGAACCGGGGGTGGTCACCGGCTTCCTCGGGCCGAACGGCGCAGGTAAATCCACCACAATGCGGATGATCCTCGGCCTGGATGAGCCGACGTCAGGCACCGCGCTTATCGACGGCTCCCCCTACCGCTCCCTCCGCGACCCCCTGCGCAAGGTCGGCGCCTTGCTGGATGCGAAGGCGATTCACCCGAACCGCTCGGCGCGCAACTCGCTGCTGTGGCAGGCGCAGGCGTCCGGGATTCCGGCCTCGCGTGTCGACGAAGTGCTTGACCTTGTCGGTCTGACCAGCGTCGCCGGGAAGAAAGCCGGCGGGTTCTCGCTGGGTATGGGGCAGCGCCTCGGCATCGCGGCGGCGATGCTCGGCGACCCCGAGTACCTCATTCTTGACGAGCCAGTCAACGGCCTCGACCCCGAAGGCATCCGCTGGGTGCGCGAACTGCTGCGCCGCTTCGCCGCCGAAGGGCGCACCGTGCTCGTGTCCTCGCACCTGCTGGCCGAGATGGCGCAGACCGCTGACCGGCTCGTGGTGATCGGTAAGGGGCGGCTGGTCGCCTCCGGTTCCGTGAACGACTTCATCAAGGAGAACTCCGCCGTCACCACCGTCATCCGCTCCCCGCACCTGGCCGAGTTCTCCGCCGCCCTAAGCAGCGAGGGTGTCGAGTTCCACCAGGCCGCCGACCCCGACGGCCGCCCCGTGCTGGAGATCCCCGGCCGGTCGTCGGAGGAGATGGGCCAGCTGGCCTTCTCCGTCGGCGTGATGGTCACCGAGCTCACCGAGCGCCGCGCCTCCCTCGAGGACGCCTACATCCGCCGCACTGAAGGTTCTGTCGAGTACCAGGCGGCGCCGGGGGCGGTTGTGCCGCAGGGTGCGGGTGCTGGTGCTGGTTCGCCGGGTGTTGGCGCTGGTGCGCCGGGTGTTGGCGCTGGTGCGCCGGATCGTGGTGCTGCGCCTGGTGCTGGTGCTGCACCTGCACGGCCCTCGCAGCCTGCGCCGCGTGAGCCGCAGGACCGTACCCGTAGAGGAGGCACCCACCGTGCTTAAGACCATGCTTTCGGAGTGGACAAAGCTCCGCACCACCGCTTCTTTCTGGTGGACCTCTGGTTTGGCGCTGTTGTTCTCGATTGCTTGGGCTGTGCTCATGGCCAGTCTGGACAACCCCGACAGCCCGACATATGGCGGCGCATCTGCCATCATGGGATTCAATTCCTTCGGCCTGATGACGCTGTTGATCCAGGCCATCATGGTGGTCACCACCGAGTACCGGTTCAAGGTGAACTCGACGAACTACACTCTGACGCCGCAGCGGTGGCAGGTCGGCCTGGCGAAGCTGCTCGTGTACGGCATTTTCGCAGCGATCTTCTCCGTGGTAACGATCATGCTGTGCTTCATTGTCGGTGACCTCATCGCCGCCAACCCGATTGAGTGGTGGGACAACCCCTTCGTCCGCCGGTCGCTGTGGGTCATCCCGCTGACCACGTTCATGGCGGTCATGCTCGTCCAGGGCATTGGCTGGATCGTCCGCGCCACCGCCGGCGCGCTGGCCATCTACCTTGGTTGGCAGCTCGTGCTGGAGCCGGCGCTGGCCATGATCCCGAGGGTCGGCCGCAACATCCAGACCTACGCCCCATTCATGAACTTGCAGTTCTTCACGGCGAACATGAACAACCCGGGCCCGGACCCGCTCGACACGGCAGGTGCCCTTCCGTTGTGGCAGTCGTTCGTGCTCTTCGCAGTATGGGCGGTTGTCCTCTACGTGATCGGGCTGATCCTGCTGGAGAAGCGCGACGCTTAGCACTCTCGCTGAAGCGCTGAGCGCTTGTAAGGCCGGTCCCACACGGGGCCGGTCTTTCTTCTTTGAGTACCTGGGGCCCGGCTCGCGTCTGTTTTCCGGTTCAATCGGGCCGGTAGCCCCGCTTCTACATTTTTAGTATCGCCCTTCACCAAGTTCGAAGAAATCCGACCTGCGGAAACGCGGTAGAAATTCACTAGAAGGCGATACTAAAAATGTATTCCGTCGGAGACCCTCGGGCTCTAACCGCCGCCAAGCCGCCCGCACCCCATAGAACCAGCCACTGTCAACCCCTTCGCTCACCGCAGTGCGCACAACTGGGCACTCCACGCTTAATCTATCCACAGGTCAGTAGTGACGCGTCATCGAAAACGGTGGTTATCCACAGAGCGGGTAGCACGCGATGGACGGCTGGCTGGATTCGGTGCACCTTAGCGGTATGCACGCAGACTTGCCCATGCTCAACCAGCTCCTCATACCCATCGGTCACAAGACCCCGCCCGCACTGCAAGCTCGTTTCGATTCGGGCGATCTCTACCGCCTTGCAAGCCGCCGGGCGGTTCAAACCCAGAAACTGGTGAACCTCAAGGAGCATCAGCGCCGTATTCTTTTCGCTTTGGCTGTGGGACAGTCGGCCCGCTCGTCGTACTTGATTGGCGAGTCCGCTGCCGCCCTCCACGGCATATGGTTGCTGCAGAACAGCCGAGCGCGGGTGGAGTTGGCGACGCGCAGTGGGGCACTCCCTCCCCGAAAGCAGTGGCCGCGTGGCAGTGTGTTCCGGAAAGTCAAGACCAGCCCGGATGGCATTGTCACGCTTCTGGGCGTCGACCTTCTGGACCCAGTTTCTACCTGGCTCGATATCGCGTGCACCCAGGGTTTTGAAGCTGGCTTGGTCGCAGCGGACTACCTGCTTGCAAACGGTTTCGAGAGCGTCGAGTTAATGGACAAGCTTGTCGATGCTAGCCCCTGCCGCGGCATCTGCATCGCGCGGGACAGTCTTGAGCATGCGATCGACAACTCTCAATCTGCTGGTGAAAGCTTCGCCCGCGCCCTTCTCATCCAGGCGGACATCGGCCCGTTGACTCCGCAGGCGCAGGTCCTCGGCCCCTATAGCGTAGATCTCCTCATCGGTGAGTGGCTCATTGTCGAGGTGGATGGCAACGTGAAGTACAAAGATGATCCGGTCACAGCGACGGAGCGTGAACGCACTCGCCAGAAGCGGATCGAGCGGCTCGGCTATCGGTTTTTGCGCTATAAGCCATCGGAGATTGAGGAGGATCCCGCCGGTTTCATCGCGGAGGTGCGTCGTGCTCTTGCGCAGTTGGCTTAATCACTTATTGCAGCGCGGAGGTCAGCTTCATCACGTTGTCGATGTACCTGCGCGACCACGGCCGCTTCTTCCACTCGTCGAGCGTGAGCTGCCGCGACACGGACAGGTACGCCGACGCGAGCTCGCACAGGTCGGTGATCAGCGGCCCTTGCAGGATGAACAGGCTGTTTTCGTAGTTCAGCGAGAACGAGCGCATGTCCATGTTGGACGAGCCCATGATCGCGATCTCATTCAGGTGGGCGGCATCGGGCGCCCGTTGCACATTTCCGCTTGTCGACGCCTCCGACCCAGCACCCCCCTCATGCCCCGCATGGTCGGCCCCACTCGTAGCGGCGTGAGCTTCGACCGATGCGCCGCGCGGCAGGTCAGCCGATTCTGTAGGGGTTTTGGCAACATCCCCCGCCCGGGCAGTGCCTGGCTTTGGCTCGCCTGCGTCCGGATAGGTCAGCGCGACGGGGTCCGCGATGGCGAACTTGGTGTGCAGCACGTAGGGGGCGGGGAACTGCCAGATGTGCACGCCGGCTTCCAGAAGCTGCTGGTAGTAGGCGGATTGAGCGTGGTTGACCATGAACTGGTCGGCTTTCTCGCCGACGAGGAGGTCGACGCGCACGCCGCGGTAGCAGGCGGTCGTGATGGCTTCGAGCATGGAATCGTCGGGCACGAAGTAGGGGGAGCAGAGAATGAGCCGGTGGCGGGCGTGGTGGATCAAGGTGTTGAACATCCGCAGGTTCGGCTCGGTGGTGTAACCGGGGCCGGAGGGGATGAGCTGGAGGACGTTCTGGTCTTCGAGGGTGGCGGGGTCCGGGTCGTGCGGGGCGGAGATCTCGAGGATCTCGCCGGCTTCGGTGTACCAATCGACGGCGAACATGGACTCGAGCGAGGCGACGATCGGCCCGGTGAGCTCCACAAACGCATCGACCCATTGGCGGCCGTGCTTGACGTGGCCGGGCATGAGGTACGTCCGGTCGATGAGGTTGAACGACCCCATGAACGCGACCTCATCATCAATGACCATGAGTTTGCGGTGGTTGCGCAGGTCCGGCCGGCGGAATTTGCCGCGCAGCGGCTGCAGCGGCAGCATCATGTGCCACTCGATCCCAGCCTCCGTCATCCGCCGTTTGAATGTGCGGAAGTCGGGGTACTTCCAGGAGCCGATGTGGTCGAACAGAACCCGGACTTTCACGCCGCGCGCGACTGCCCGCTCCATCGCCTCCCACACTTGCCCGGTCGTCTTGTCCCAGGCCATGGCATAAATCTCGACGTGCACGTGCGAGGTCGCCCCGTCGATCGTCGAGGCCAACCGTCGCATTGTCGCCGAATAGTCGGACCAGAGGTGCTTGACGTGGCCGTCCAGCGCTGGGAAGCCCGTCAAGGTCCGGTTGAGGTGGGCCATCGTCGCCACCTCGCCGGATACTGATGCGGCGGAGGGGTAGTCGGGGAAGGAGGTGTGGACGTCGTTAAGCATCGCGTTGGCCTCCCGCTGAATGCGGTGACGCCGCCGCGACAGAAATGTCGAGCCGAGGAAGAAATAAATCGGCAACCCAAGGAACGGAATGAGCAGGATGACCAGCAGCCACGCGTTCGCGCTGGACGGTTTGCGGTTTTCCGGGATGACGCCGATGACGGCGAATTTAATGGTGTAGTCAATCACCATCAGTACGAGTTGCCACGTGGCGAGGCTCATCGGACCTCATCCAACTGCAGCCGCGCCAGGTCGTAATCCACGACGACGGGTGCGTGGTCGCTCGCGCCCTTGCCCTCACGCTCATGCGTATCGACGAATCCAGCCCCCTCCAACCCCGACAACTGGAAATCAATGAGCATCCCCTCGCCCTTTTGGAAGCGCATGCCCTTGTAATCCCAGTAGGAGTAGGGCTCGGGGTGGGTGGCCTGGTTCAGGCCGGCCTCGAGCAGGGCTTCGAAGGCGGCGCGCTCCGGCTCGGTGACGTGGGTTTTGCCCTCAAAGAAGGCGCGGTCCCAGACGTCTTTGTCGGTCGGGGCGATGTTGTAGTCGCCGCAGAAGACCTGGGGTGTGGAGGGGTCGATCTGCTCGGCGAGGCGCCAGAGGAACTCGAGTTTGTAGTCGTAGTGGCGGTCACCGATCTCGCGGCCGTTGGGGACGTAGAGGCTCCACACATCAACACCGCCGCAGGTGGCGGCGATGGCGCGGGCCTCGCGGTCCTGCGGCGCGTCGGGGTCCTTGTTGAAGCCGGGCTGGCCGTCGAACCCGTCGCGCACGTTCTCGAGTCCGACGCGGGAGATGATCGCCACACCGTTCCACTGGTGGTAGCCGACGTGCGCGACATCGTACCCCGCGGCCTCAAACGCCGAGTAGGGGAACTTGTCGTCGGAGCATTTCGTTTCCTGCATGGCCAGGACGTCGACATCATTGCGCTCCAGAAAGGCGACGGCCCGGTCGACCCGGGTACGTACCGAGTTGATGTTCCATGTAGCTACTCGCATGCGATCTACCCTAGCCGGGCGTAGCGGTGGCGGTGGTGCTCGGTGAAGCCCAGCTTGTCGTAAAGGCCGATGCCAGCGTCGTTGGTCGCGAGCACTTGGAGGTACGCCGCGTCCGCATCGCGCTGCGCACCCCACTCCAGCATGCGCCCACCCAGCAGTGTGCCAAGCCCGCGCCTGCGGTACTCCGGCGCGACTTCGACTGCGGAATACCCCAGCCAGGCGCGGCCGTCATCGGACTCGGTGATCGTGCCGCGGGTGACCGCGACGACGTTGCCCTGCGTGTCGAGGAGGGAGCCGAACCCCATCTCCCCCTCAATCCCGTCACGCAACTCTGCCAGGGCTTCCGGCGGCAACGGCTGGCCGCGGAAGTGGTACATCGACAGCCAGTCGTCGGAGGGCTGGGAGTCGATGCGGAAGGTGAACCCGCTGGCCAGCGCGCCGGGCTCGGTCTCCGCGTCTTCGCCGGCGAGCTCGCGCGTCATCGTGATGATCTCCGGCCCGAGCTCCCAGCCCGCACCACCCGCACCCTGCTCGCGTGCGACCAAGTCGGCCGCCGGCTTTCCGATGCGCTCCGGAATCAACAACTGCACCGGCATCCCCCGCTCGGCATAGAACGCAGTGATCTCGGCGAGCGGAACCGGTTGAAAACCAGCCGAATGCCCGATCGGGGTGGCCGAGTTGGAGCGTTCGGCGATGGAGGAACCGGAGCGGGTGAGCCAGCCGTCGATGAGCATGCGCTCTTGGCCGGGGAACGCGCGGGCGTACGCGGTTTCGACGGCGCGGATGTCGGAATTGCGGATGCGGCGCGGGCTGAGGCGGCGGAGGACCAGGATGTCCTCGGCCGGGATGGTCAGCGCTTCCGCCTCGGACGGCAGCCCGCCCACTTTCTGCGGGCGGATGACCAGCGGGTCGAGCGCCTCGATGTGGCCGATGACGTCCGTGGCGTGGTTGCCGAAGCGGCGGCGCACCACCACCCGGTCGCCCGGGGAGAGGGGTTCAGCGCGGAACACGAGTGCTCTTCTAGTGCCCGAACGGGTCCTCGTCGGTGCCCGGCAGCCACGTGTTGCCGGCCTCGGTCCACCCGTTCGCCTTCACCGCGCGCTTCGCCTCGCGCTTGTAGCGGCCGGTGAGAACGTCCAGGTAAACATAGCCGTCGAGGTGGCCGACCTCGTGCTGCAAGCAGCGCGCGAAGAAACCGGTGCCCTCGACCTCGACCGGGTCGCCGTTCTCGTCGAGGCCGGTGACCTTCGCCCACTCGGCACGCGCCGTCGGGAAAGACTCGCCGGGGACGGACAGGCAACCTTCGTCGTCTTCGCCGTCGTCCTTTGGCATGGTCTTCGGGATATCGCTGGTCTCCAGCACCGGATTGATCACCGTGCCGCGGCGCATCGTGTCGCCGTCCGGGCAGTGGTACACGAACAAGCGCTTATTCACGCCGATCTGATTCGCGGCCAGCCCCACGCCGTTGGCCGCATCCATCGTTTCGTGCATGTCGTCGATGAGCTCTTTGAGCTCCGCGGCCGGCTCGGTGACAGGCTCGGTCGGCGCGTGCAGGACGGGGTCACCGTGTATGACAATCGGTCGGATCATGGCGACCAGTATAGTTTCGCGCATGGACCCCACCGACCTGACCATCCTCGACTTCGCGGACCGCGCGCCCCGCAGCCTCGGCGCGCGCGAAGAAGCCATCCGGGTTGAGCTGGGCATGTCGCCGTTCAGGTACTACCAAAAGCTCAACACGCTTATCGACGACCCCACCGCCCTCTCCCACAACCCCCAACTCATCCGCAGACTCCAGAGGCTGCGCGACACCCGCGCCCTCGGCCGCGACGCAGGGTAGGGGTTCGCGGGCCTGGTTGGTGGGCCGGGCTGGTGTGGTGGTCTTGGCTGGCCCGCGCTGGCGAGCTCGCCTGGCCAGCCCTCGCAGTTCGCGCTGCAAAAGTTTACAAACCCGATTTCGGTTTGCTGCCTGAAAATGCTCTTACCTGCAGTGATATTTCCAGAGCGACATCGAGTTCGTCATCTTTTGCACAAGCGCCTACGGGGAACGCGTTCTACACTGTGTCTGAGCTGCGTTCGGGGTTTCAGTGGCAGTGTGTTGCGGAAAAGTTGACGAGCTCGAGGTGCCTGTATGACACCAAAACTCGCTCACCAGCTGTTTCGGTTCTAGGCGAAAATCGGGTTTGTCAACTTTTCTGCAAAGCGCATTGAAAGAGTCGGCGCGTCGCAAACCTTTCGAGACAAAAGAGACAACTAGGGTGACTGCTGTGACTAATGTGAACTCTGGTAAACCTGGCACCTTCGATCGTTCGTCGAACCTTTACTCCGACCGGTACGACGAAATTTCCGACGGCTCCTTCGGCGAAGCCTACGAGGAGTACTACGACACCCCTCTAGAACCGGACGCGCCGGCTACTCCGGCTGAGCGCGCATCTTCGGGCGGTAGGCACCGCCGCCGCGACGAGGACGATTATGACTTCGGCGCCTCGGCTGGAGCAGTAAGCGCGGCTGGCGCTGCTGGCACCGTTGGTGTAGCGGGTGCGAGCGCGTACACCAGCGGTGACCTCCACACCCGTGACGCTACTTACGGCGACACCGTTTATAGCGACCGCGGATACGGCAGCCGCGATTACGTCGATGATTACTCCGACGGCGAGTACGCCGAGGCAGAGTACCCGGAGGCAGAGTACGCAGACGGTTACGCTGCTGACGAGTACGTCGACCAGTACGAGGACGCGTATGACGATCGGACGGTGATGGTGCCGGCGGTGCGGGCGTCGAGAAGCGAAAGGGCAGGTAGCTCCGCTGTCGCCGCAGGCAGTGTGCCTAAGCGTGGTCTCGCGATGATCCTGATTGCCGTTGCCGCGCTGCTCGGACTGTGGGGCCTCTACGCGATGATGCAGAAGGATAATTCCGGTGACGTCGCGCAGGAGCAGGTGCAGAACGCGAACGGCCAGAACAGCTCGAACGTGCAGAGCGGCCACGACGGCAATGAGCTGGATCCGGCTGCGCAGAACGACAGCCGGCAGAACGCGAGTAACGACAGCGCCCAGACCAACCAGGCCGACAACCGCACTCCGGAAGGCGCTGCGCCGGCGGCCAGCGGCCAGGCGATGACGGCTGAGAACGAGACGATCAACGTCTACAACAACTCCACCGTCCCGAACCTCGCAGCCGAGGTGTCTGACCAGCTCAAGGGGCAGGGTGTGCAGGTCGGTGAGGTCGGCAACATTGGTGAGCAGCAGGCCGTCCTCGAGCAGAACACCGTCTTCTTCGACCCGGCGACCCCGGGTGCGGAGGAGCGGGCGCGGGTGCTGGCGGACCGCGTTGGGGGTGTCGCTAAGGCGAACGACCCGACCGTGCCGAGCGAAGCGAACAACCCTGGTTCCCTGACGCTGGTTCTGACCGGCCCGGTGAACCTCTAGCCGACAAAGTTCACGAAAACCGGCCTTGTGGCGGCACCCGACCGCACGAAAGGCCGGTTTTGTCGTTTTAGTATCGCCTTCTACTGAGTTCGCTAAGATCCGACCTGGGAAAATGCTGCTGAAATCCGCCAGAAGGCGATATTAAAATTGTAAAACCGCCCCGCATGACGTATTCAGAAACAATGCAGCCCAACGCGAACACCGCGAGCAACGCGAACCCCACGCACAACCCCGCCGCCGACTCCGTTATGGACCCGTTCCGCGATTTCAACCGCTCGGAGGGCCCGTCGTTGGGCGTGGAGTGGGAGATTGGTGTGATTGATCCGGCCACCCGCGACCTGGTGGCGCGGGGCCCGGAGGTGATCCAGGCGGTGGACGATCGCTGGCCGGATGTGCACCTGGAGAAGGAGTTTCTGCAGAACACGGTCGAGCTGGTCACCCCGGTGTGCCGCAATACGGCGGAGGCGATCGAGTATCTCCGCGCCACGAAGGACAAGATTCAGGCCGTCACGGACGAGAAGAACTTGCAGTTGTGGGCGAGCGGCGGCCACCCGTTCTCGGATTTCCGCGAGCAGGCGGTGGGGGATAAGCCGACGTACCAGGAGATCGTTAACCGCACGCAGTACTGGGGCCAGCAGATGTTGCTGTGGGGTACGCACGTTCACGTGGGCATTCGGCATGAGGAGCGGGTGTGGCCGATCATCAACGCGATCATGACGAAGTACCCGCACCTTTTGGCGATCAGCGCAGCGAGCCCGGCGTGGGAGGGCCTGGACACGGGCTACGCGTCGAACCGCACTATGTTGTACCAGCAGCTTCCCACCGCGGGCATGCCGTACCAGTTCCAGAATTGGTCGGAGTGGGTGCAGTTCATGCGCGACCAGACCACCTCGGGCGTCACGTCGCATACGGGCTCGATGCATTTCGACGTTCGCCCGGCGGCGAAGTGGGGCACCATCGAGGTGCGTATTTCGGACGCATCGCCGACCCTCCGCGAGCTCGCGGCGGTTGTGGCGCTCACGCACTGTTTGGTGGTGCACTACGACGCGATGCTTGACGACGGCCGCGACCTGCCCACCCTCCAACCCTGGCACGTCGCAGAAAACAAATGGAGGGGCGCTCGTTATGGCCTGGAGGCCGAGGTGATCACGAGTCGTGCGACGGATGAGCGCCTCGTCACCGATGAGCTGTATGACATGGTCGAGGAGCTCCAGCCGGTGGCGCAGCGTTTGGGGTGCGTTGATGAGCTGAATCTGGTGCCGGGGATCATCGAGCAGGGCGCGGCGTATCAGCGTCAGCGCGCGATCTACGAGCGGACGGGGGACTGGCGCGACGTGGTCGACGCCACGGTTGCTGAGCTGCGCGGCTAGTACTTCGCGGGGTTCTCGTTGACGGCGATCTGGTCGTCGCCGCCGTAGAGGGCTTCGCGGCGGGAGACGCGGCCGAGGCGCTGCGCCGTGACCGGGTTGGTCATCAGCGCGAAGAGAAGCAGGAGGAAGAGCATTCCGATGTCGCCGCGCTGGCCGGGCCCGAAGCTGTCGGAGCCGGTGAGGCGGAAGATGACGCCGATGATCACCAGCACCAGCCCCACGGTCTGGGGTTTGGTGACAGCGTGAATGCGGGCGAGGGTGTTGCCGAAGCGGGCGATGCCGACGGAGGCGAAGAAGACCTGCAGGGCGCCGAAACTGATGAAGATGAGTGACAGGACGTCGGAGATGAATTCCCAGGTCATTAGAGTGCACCGTCCCTCTTGCGGAAGCGGGCCACCGACAGGGAGCCGATGAAGCCTAGCAGGGCGACGACGAACATCGCATTGACCACGGTGGTGTCGAGGGTCCAGCAGATGTAGGTGGCCAGCGCGCACTGGAGTGAGGCGACAACGCCGTCCATGGCGATGACCCGGTCGAGCGAGTTGGGACCGACCACGAGGCGCCAGGTGGTGATGAAGAACCCGGCGACAAGAAACGCGGCCGCGGCGGCCAGCACGGAGTTGTAGATCATGTCGTCCATGGTGGATCAGTGGGCCTTTCTCTTCTCGAAGATGGCGATCATGGAGGCCTCAAGGTCCCGAACGTCCTGGAGAGCGCTCTCAATAGCCTGCTGGGACCCGGCGTTGAGCACGTGAATGGTCCAAATGCGGTTAGCCAGGTCAATATCGGTGACACAGCCGCCGGGTTGGAGGTTGTAGGCGCAGGTAGCGAAGTACAGTTCCAGCTCCGACCCCAAGCGCATGGGCACCTTGAAGATACCGCCCTTGGGCGGGTCGGCGGGCCGGATGGCCAGCCAGGACACTTGAACGGCGGCGCTGATGAGCTGGCCGACCCAGCGGACACCGAACTTGATCAGCTCCCAGAGGTTGATGCTGATGCCGCCGGTGGGCAGCGGCGGCAGGGGCAGCAGCACGGTGATCAGGATGCCTAAAGCGAGGCCGGCGAAGACGTTGCCCCAGCTCAGTTCACCCATGAGCAGGATCCACATGAGGGTCAGCCAGACGATGAACCAGGGACGGAAGCGGCTGCGGAATCTTTGCATCATTAGTCCTCTGCCTCCCCGACGACGGAAGATTTTTCACGCTCGGGGCGCACCCCGCCGGTGGCCTTTTCCTGTTCAAACGAGGCGTTGGTGCCGCCGTTATCAGCCCGTGCACCCGTGTCGGCCGGCGAGGGAACAGGCTCGGTGGAGACCCCAGCGTCGGGGGTGCGGATGTCGTGGCGCCGCTGGTCGATGGTGTCGGAGCCGTCGTCAAGCCTGTCTTGGTCAAGGGTGCGTGAGGGGTTCGACCAATCGTCGCCGAGCACAGCGGTGCGGTAGATGGATTGGTCCATCGCGGAGTCGGCGGCGCGGCCGGTGATGGCGGAGATTGGGCCGGCGAGCACCGTGATGCCCACAGATGCGGCGATGAGTGTGGTGGTGGAGGCCATCATGCCGAACGGGACGCGGCCGACGTCGGAGCGTTCGGAGGCGTCGACGGTGTCGTGAATGTCAGCCAGCGGGCTGACGCGCACGCTGGTGACGTTGCCTTCGGGGGCGTCGGAGCGGTCGCGCAGGAACGCCTTCGACCAGACGATCATCATGGCGTAGAGGGTGAGCAGCGATGTCACCACGGCGCCGACGATGAGCACCCACGACAGCCAGGTGCCGTCCTCGGCGCCGGCCTGCAGCAGCATGACTTTGCCTAAGAAACCGGAAAACGGCGGGATGCCGCCCAGGTTGAGCGCCGGGACGAAGTACAAAATGGCAATGAACGGGGCGGTATACAGCAGCGAGCCGAGGCGGCGCAGCTGCGAGGAGCCGACCTGGCGCTCGATCAGGCTGACCACGAGGAACAGCGAGGTCTGCACCAGAATGTGGTGGACCGCGTAGAAGATCGCGCCGTTGAGACCGTGCTGGGAGCCCAGGGCGACACCGAAGATCATGTAGCCGATGTGGCTGACCAGGGTGAACGACAAGAGGCGTTTGATGTCGTTCTGGGCCAGGGCACCCATGACACCGACAATCATCGTGGCCAGCGCGACGACCATGAGAAGGGTGTCCAGCGATCCGTCGGTGAACATGGTCACGCGCACGCGGATGATGGAGTACACGCCCACCTTGGTCAAAAGTCCGGCGAAGACGGCGGTGACCAGGGATGCGGCGGTGGGGTAGGAGTCGGGCAGCCAGGCGTCGAGGGGGAAGATCGCGGCCTTGATGCCGAAGGCGACGAGCAGGGTGGCGAAGATGGCGGCGCGGGTGCCGTCGTTAAGCTCCTCGAGGCGGATGCCTGCTTGCGCCATGTTGATCGTGCCCACGGACGCGTAGACCAGGCCGAGCGCGAACAAGAAGACCATCGATGACGCCATGGACACCATGACATAACCGATGCCGGCGCGGACACGCAGCGGGGACGCGCCCATGGTGAGCAGGACGTAGGATGCCACCAGGAAGATTTCGAAGCCGACGTAGAGGTTGAACAGGTCGCCCGCCAGGAAGGACAGGTTCACGCCCATTGACAGCAGCATGTAGATGGGAAGGAAGACTTCCACGGGGTCGTTCTCGTTGCCGTCGCGGATACCCTGCGAGATGGCGAACCACATCACGCAGAACAGCACGATCGCCGAGACGAACAGCATGATGCCGGAAAGACGGTCGGCGACGAACGTGATTCCGATCGGCGCGTCCCAGCCGCCTAGCTGCACGGTCTGGATGCCTTCGATGTCGGCTACCAGAATCATCGACGCCGCGATGACGGCGAGCACCAGGAACGTGAAGAACGCGATGTTGCGCTGCAGCACGCGGTGCTTGCCGGCCAGCAGAATCAGACCGGCGGCCAGTGCAGGAATGAGGACCGGCAGCGGGATGATGCACGGCATGTACGGCATCAGCCAGTCCACGTAGGACGTGTACCAGGTGTGGTCGAGGTTAGCGCCCATCTTGCGCCTCCTTCACGGGTTCCTCGAAGGAGCGGGGGCCGAAGGCGTCGCCGCCGCGAGAGAGGCGGCCAGTTTCGGGGTCATCGGAGGCGTCAGCGTCCGGCGCGGCAGACGGCGTCGCGGGGCGCGCCGCAATCGCCTGGTCCTCGGCGTCGTGCTCAATCACGTCGTCAGTACGGTAGCGGTACTGCCTGTACAGCAGCGCGAGGATGAATGAGGTCATCGCCATCGAAATCACGATCGCGGTGAGAATCATCGCCTGCGCCAACGGGTCCGCAATCACGTCGCCGAAAATGAAGGATTCGCGCTCCTTGATCGGCGGCGACCCCGCCTGCCCGCCGGATTGCAGCAGGAGCAAGTTCGCGCCGTTGCCGATGAGCATCACGCCGAGCAGCATGCGCGTCATCGCGCGGTCCAGCATGAGATACACGCCGCACGCGATCATCACGCCAGACGCCATGAGCAAAAATAGGTTCGCTTCCACCTACAGCTCCTTTCTGCTTATCGACGCGTGGGGCCGGCCCTCGCTGCGCTCCGCGCCGCCCCCACGAGCTGTCTCGGCCTTCTTTTGTTTCTCAGCTTCCCGTTCTCGTTCGCGCTGGGCGAGGGTTTCCTCGCGGAGAGCGCGCCGTTGCTCGTTCTTGCGCTGCAGGGCGCGGGCACGGTCGCGGGCGCGCTCCTTGCGCTCGTCCTCCTCGAGGTCGAGCTGGCCGCCCAGGGAATGCAGGATGTGCATGGCCAGGCCGATGACGATGGCGTACACGCCGGCGTCGAAAAGCAGGGCGCTGGGGATGGTGACCGGGCCGACGAGCGGCAGCTCCGGCTCGATGTAGCCGGAGGTCAGTGGCGGGTAGCCCATGAACATCGGGATGATCGCCGCGGCGCCGGAGAGCAGCAGGCCGGTGCCGAGGATCTTTGCCGGATCGACCGGCAGGGCCTCTTCGAGTTCCTCGCGGCCGCCGGCGAGGTAGCGCAGCGTGAAGGCGAGGCCAGCGACCAAGCCGCCGGCGAAGCCGCCGCCGGGCGCGTTGTGGCCGGAGAAGAAGAAGTACGCCGACAGCAGGATCATCGACGGGAAGAGGATGCGGGTGACCACGTCCACCATGATCGAGCGGTTCTGCGACTTCTCCGTGTCCACGCCGGAGGCCAGCCAGCGCGGTTGCCGGGAACTCAGCGTCGGGCGGCGCGAGCTGCGCTGGAAGGACTGGGTGCGGTAGATCAGGGAGGCCACGCCGGTCGCGGCGATGACCAGGACGCTGATCTCACCGAGGGTATCGGCGGCGCGCAGGTCCACCAGCAGCACGTTCACGGTGTTGCGGCCGTGGCCGATCTCAAAGGCGAGGTCGGGCATGAACTCGGAGATCGGCGTGGCGGTGCGGGCGGACATGGCCACCATGGCCACGACCACCACGGACAGGCCGGTGCCGACCGACAGCCAGGCCCGCAGGCGGTTATCCAAGTCCTTGCGGACATCGACGTCGGTGGGCAGCTTGCGCAGGACGAGCATGAACACGACCATGACGATCGTCTCCACAAGCACCTGCGTCAGCGCCAGGTCCGGCGCGCCGTGCAGAGCGAACATGAACGCCAGGGCGTAGCCCGTCATGCCCACCAAGATCACGATGGACAAACGGTTCCGGGCGCGGGTCGCGGCGACAGCGCAGATCATCAGGATGATCGCGGCCATGCCCTGCCACGGAGAATCCCACAGGATCATGCGGATGTCGTTGGCGCCGCCGATGATCAGCGCGCCGATGGGCACGACCATGAGCACAGCGAAGATCGTGGCCAGGTTGATGGTCAACGAACCACGCTGCGTCGACGCGGTCAAGCGTAGCGACGCCTGACGCAACGCCTTGAGCATGTTGTCCCACAGAGCATCTGCATCGCCCAGCGCCGGGCGGTCGAACTGGGCGCGGGCGACCAGCTGACGCTGCAGGAACATGATCGTGCCCACCAGCACAATGACGATCGTGAGCATGAGCGGCACCGTGATGCCGTGCCACAGCTTCAGGTCTTCGCCGGGGTCGCCGGGGAAGCGCACGTCGAGGTGCTGGTTGAACGCGTCCGACAGCGGGCCCGGGAACGGTCCGAAGATGACGGTCAGGACGGTCAGGACCGCAGGAGGCAACCACTGGAGGAATTGGATCGGGTCGCGGTCGCGGACGGCGGGGGTGGAGCCGTCGATAAGCTCTGTGTCTTCGCTGAGCTCGTGCTCTTTTTTGCGGGCGAAGGCGCCCCACAGGAAGTACAGCGAGTACGCCATGGTGAGGATGGAGCCGACCACGAATGCCACGAGCATCATGTTGCGCGGCATGCCGACCAGCAGTTCCTCGTGCAGGGTCGCTTCGAGGGCGGCTTCTTTGGCGACGAAGCCCCACAGCGGCGGAATGCCCGCCATCGACGCAGCGGAGATGGTGGCCAGGATGGCGACCAGTGGTTCGCGGCGGCCCAGGCCGGACAGTTCGCGGATGTCGCGGGTGCCGGTGGTGTGGTCGATGGCGCCGACGATCATGAACAGGGCGGCTTTGAACAGCGAGTGGCTGAACACCAAGGTCAGGCCAGCCATCGTGGCGGAGGGGGAGCCGATGCCGATGACGGCGATCATGAATCCCAGCTGCGAGACGGTGCCGTAGGCGAGGATGAGTTTCAGGTCGACCTGTTTCAGAGCCATCCAGCCGCCGAGGAGCATGGTGAAGATACCGGCCGGGATGACCACGACGTGCCAGGCGGGGATGGGTGCAAAGTCGGGTGCGAGGCGGGCGATGAGGTAGACGCCAGCCTTCACCATGGCTGCGGAGTGCAGGTAGGCCGAGACCGGTGTCGGGGCGGCCATCGCGCCGGGCAGCCAGAAGTGGAACGGGGCTTGGGCGGACTTGGTCAGGGCGCCGAGGAGCAGCAGCACCACGACGGCGGAAATCCACGGCACGTCCGCCAGCTCGGTGCGGGCCGGGATTTCGGACAGCCGCCAAATGCCGGTCTGGGTGCCGAAAAGGACGATGCCCAGCAGCATGGCCAGGCCGCCGAAAGTGGTGACCAGCAGCGCCTGGTTGGCGGCGCGGCGTGACGACGCGCGCTCACCGTAGTAGGAGACCAACAGGAACGACAATACCGACGTGATCTCCCAGACGATGTACATGACCAGGAAGTTGTCGGAGATGACCAAGCCGTACATCGCCATGGCGAACATAGTCAGCTGGGAGCCGAAGATGCTCAGGCGGATCGGGTTCGTGTCGAAGTACCCCCAGCAGTACAGCAGCACCAGAGCACCCGCGCCGAGGATGATCAGGGAGAACAGGCCCGCTAGGGCATCGAGCCGGAACTCCAGGTTGAGATACAGCCCGGGCATCCACGGGTAGCTGGCCAGGATCTCGCCGCCATCTTTGAAGGTGCCGTCGGCGAACTGGTACACCATCCACGCGAAACCGGCCCCGGGAACCAGGGCCAGGATGCCGAAGGCGGGGCGGCCGAACGCGCGAAGCAAAAACGGGGCGGCCGCGGTGGCTGCGACGAGGGCGAAGAGCAGCGTGATCACAGGGCCTCCCAAGATTCGAATCTAGTTTTCGCACGTTTTTCCGGCGCGCTGACAGGACAGAAACACCCAGCTCAACTTGGGAAATAATGAGACCAAATCAAAAAAGGCGCGTCATCGCTGGCGCGGCCGACGGGATTTACTTTACCGGTTTTTTGCCGCGGCCGTAATCCGGAGGTTCGACGTGGATTCGAGGATATCGGGGTTAGCCGTAGATTCGGAGTTAGCCGCAGAACCGCGGGTTAGCCGTAGATGCGCTGGGCGCCAGAGGACATGGCGGCGGCGATGGAAGCCTCGGAGGTGGGGCCGAAGCCGATGGCCCACGCGGTGTTGCGCTCGTTGATCTGGTGGGCGACCTTGATCGCGGTGAACGTTGCCTCGTACAGCTCGATCTGGTGGAATTCGAGGATCTCGATGTAGCGGCCTTCGGTCGCCAGCATCGCAGCGAACGCGTGGGCCGGGCCGGAGGCGGTGACCTCGTGGTGGGTCGTCTGCGGCGGGAACGTCTTGGAGGTCTTGGTGACGTCAGCGGAGTAGCTGTTGTAGCACCAGTTCGCCTTATCCGTGTGGATGTCGGAGATCCGCAGCGTCGGGGTCGGCGCGTAGGTGGCGGTGAACAGCGACCAGCTCATGCCCATGGCTTCCTCGCGCAGTTCGCGCGGGAGGCGGCGGGGGGATTCGAAGCGCAGCTGGAACGGATCGAGTTCCTCGGTGCGGGTCTGCTGGGTCTGAGTCTGGGTGGCAAAGGCGGTCGTGTTCGACATGTCGAGTCCTTCTACATTTCGCGGTGTTGTGTGGGGGAGGAGTACCGACTCGCTTGTACTGGTTGGCTAACGACCACTCACCCGTGCCGCGTGGAGTCGGTTACTCCGCGTCGGGGTCCGTGGCCCGTAGTACCGCTAGTAGAAGAATGCGCTTTTGCATGACAGTCACTTTAAGCGAGCTTCACGTGACGCGCAACACATTTCGCCGATTCATATCCGCGCGCCACTCGCTTATCGACGCCCCCGCCCGCCGTTCTCCCATCTCAGCCCCTGTTTCTGCGGTCTCGGTTCTCGAGTAAAACTCTCGCAGAAAAGGCCCGAGAATGTTCCGTGGGGCGGGATGGGTGGCGTGGTTTCGGGCGAGTTAGAGCTGTGAGACCCGCTGGAGGAAGAGTGCCTCCGCCACGGCGACCCGCTCGATCTCGTACGGGTGCACCGATTCGTCCACGGAGTGGATGCCGGCTGCGTTGTCTTCCACGCCGAACATGGCGATGGCGGCGTCGGGGAAGTGCTTCTGCAACGTCGCCGTGAGCGGGATCGATCCGCCGGAGGCGACGACGGCCAGCTCGACGGCGGGGTCGTCCTCGGCGTAGGTCTCGCGGAGACACGCGCCAAGCAGCCCAATGGCCGGGCGGTCCGGGTCGGTGGCGAACCCGTGGTTGATGTCAAAGATCTCCACCTCCACATGCGCGCCCCACGGAGTGTGGTCGATCAGGTGTTGTTTCAGGGCCTCGGCGGCCTCGGCCGGATCCATCGTCGCGGGCACGCGCAGGTTGAGCTGCGCCTGCGCCTGGGGGACGATCGCGTTCACGGCTTGGTCCACCGGGGTGGAGGTGAAGCCAGTGACGCTCACGGCGGGGCGGGCCCATACGAGGTCGGAAGGCTGCTCGCCGGCCTCGGCATCGCCCATCAAGCCCACGCCGTCGAGGACGCCGCCGTCTTTGCGGAAGGTCTCGGCGGTGTACGGTTCACCCTCCCATGTCTGGGTGCAGTCGAGGCCGTCGATGACGGTCCGGCCGTGCTCGTCGCGAAGCGAATCCAACGTCCGGATCAGCGCCGCCACCGGGTCGGGTGCGGCCCCGCCGAAGGTGCCGGAGTGGATCGCGCCCTCCAAAGTCTTCATGGTCACGCGTACCTGGGCGCCGCCGCGCAGGGCGGTTGTCAGGGTGGGCGTGCCGACCGCAACGTTGCCAGAGTCAGCGATCAGGATGACGTCGGCGCGGAACAGGTCCGGCTTCTCATCGATCAGCTTCTCCAGGCCACCGCCGCCGAGTTCTTCCGAGCCTTCGACCACGACAAGCAGGTTCGCGTCGGTGCCGCCGGCGGCCTCGAGCATGCGCAGAGTCTCGAGGTGCATGGCGATGTTGCCTTTGCAGTCGGAAGCGCCGCGCCCGTACCAGCGGCCGTCGCGCGCGGTGAGGGTGAAGGGGTCGGAGGTCCAAGCGGCGGGGTCGCCGGCCGGGACGATGTCGTAGTGGGAGTACAGCAACACGGTCGGTGCACCATCGGCGCCGGCGCGGCGGCCGATAATGACGTCCGCATTATCGACGGTGGGGTGCCGCTCCACCTCAAAACCATGCTCGGCCACAGCGGCGGTGACCCAGTCCGCGGCGGCGGAGTGCTGGTCGGCCAGTTCCGGTGTGGAGTGCGGGGAATTGAACGACACGAGGCCGGACAGGTCCTTGAAGATCCGGTCGCGGTTGGGGACGAGCTGTGCTGTGGTGTTGTCGGTGTTCATGTTCGCGACCGTACTCGCGGTGCCGAGGGCGCGCGGCTTCCGCAATGCTTGCCGAGAAGTAGGTGCAGGCATGCCTGTGTCCACGGTGCGCGTTTGCGCGAACCGCGGCGCTGGAGCATGCGGGGTTGGGCGTGGCATCGGGAGAAGCGCTTCTCTATTCACGGGCATGGGTATGTGCTCGCGGTCTGGGCTGTTTTCGGGTGCGGGGTGGTGTGTTGTTTGGTGGGAATAGGGGTGGGTCGGGTCTGGTTTTGGGTGTGGGTGTTGTGGGCCCACTGGTGCCACTGCCGGTGTTGGTGGTGTTGGTGGTTCTGCGGCGGATGCGGTTGGCTGCGCAGTGGTGGGCGGGGTCTGTGGTGTTGAACTGCATGTGTGTAGCCCCGGGTGTGACAAGTCCTGCTTGTCCGGTGTCGGGGTCGTAGTCCATATGGCCTTTGCCCCAGGTGCCGTCACGGTTGTCGTTGTTGCATCTGTGGTGCTCGCGGCATAATCCGGTGAGGTTATCCATCGTGGTTAGACCACCGAGGATCCAGGCGAAGATGTGGTGGGCTTCGCATTCGGTCAGTGGTTTGCTGCATCCGGTCCAGGAGCAGACCCCTTGGACGGCGAGCATCGCGATGCGCTGCCCGATCGAAGCAGTGCGGGTTTTACCCATCGACAGCGGGACCGCGGTGACGGAGTCGAGCTGGAGGATGAAGTTCGCCTGGTCTGAATCAGCGGTGTCCAGGGTGCCCAGGCCGAGGCGGGCCATGTCGACGACATCAATGTCGATACCGGTGTTGGTGGCGAACAGGCCACCGCCGGCAGCGTAGCCGTCAGTATCGGCAAGGTCGTCCATTGTCATGGCGATGACGACAGATGCCGCACCACCGCTGAGCTTTTGCTGGCCTGATTCGAAAGCTTTGAGGATGGTGGTGAATTGGTCGTAGTGGCGTTGGGGTGGCGTGCGGTAATCCGTCACACCACCGGTTTCGCCGGTGCCATCATTACCGCGCTGAGCATCACCGGTGTTGGTGTGCGGGGCGAGTCCTTTATCCAGGTGCGCTTTGAATAGTGCGGTATCACCGGCGGTGGCGGTGATGGTGATCTCGTGGGTGCCGTCCGCTTTGCGGTGCCCGATGTGGACCGCGCGGTTGGCAAAGCCTGCGTTCGGGTTGTTTCGTGGGGCGTGCTTACGGTTGGCGGCGTCGACGTTGCGGCGCACGAACATCCGGAGGTCTTTTACGTCCCGGGTGGCGGCTTCATCCATGGCTTGGGCGTGGAGGCGGGTGCGTTCCCCGCGGGCGGGGGCAAGCAGCTTGTCGAGTTCGCGGCGGATGATGTTCTGCTTCTCCGCGGACACGCCAGCTGCTTTGGTGCGTGCTTCTTCTTGGCTGCGGCGGGCTTGCTCTTCAGCCTCACGGCGAGCGTGTTCGGTTTCCTGATTATCCGTGCCGAACTCGAGCTCAAACCCTGAACCACCGGAACCATCGTCGTCACCACCGGTGGCAGCCGGTTCAGGTGTCACTGGTGGGGCGAAGAGGTCGCGTCCGCGGGCGAGCCGGTCGTAGGCTTCCCCGGCCGAGAGGCCTAGTCGGGTGGTCAGGTAGGCGTTGGGGTGGACTGCCCCGACGAGTCGTCCGGCGTTGTCGCGGTCGCACAGGTAGGCGAATGAAGCGTCGATAAGCGCTTTGGCGTTAAGGTGCTCCTCGAGCTTTTCCATCTCGGCGGCCACATCATGCAGCGATAGTAGAGACGGGTCGGCGAACTCGTCGCGAAGCTGCGCTAAAGCATCGCCGATAGTGTTCACAAGCTGTGTGATGTGCCCCGTCATGGTCCCCTCCCCTCGATACTGTGTGCAGCGTATCAACCGTTGCCACCATTGTACCCACCCCTAAACCATGAACGCAAGACTGTTCGAAAATATTCATACGCATTCTTTCTGGGCCGGCCAGAGCTCAGGCGCAACCCAAGCACCACCCAAGCGGAGCTCGGCAGCAGACGCGAAAAAGCCAGACACCCATGTTCGCTCAAAGCGCACTCCACGCGCGGGCCCCGACGTTGCACTCCCTACCCCTGACTGCTAAAAATGGCTTTAGCACTCCCGCCAAGTGAGTGCTAAGAACGTCAATCCCGACCGGGATGAGGCTGGTCTGCGAAGGCAACAACGGAAGCGCCCGAGCAGCACTCGCCAGCCGTGCCGTCGCGGGCGCCGGGTTGGGACTTTGAGGCGTGAGAGTGGCGTCGTAAAGCAAAAAACAGCCACCTTAAAAAGAGGAGCAACAAACTCACATGGCAAAGATGATCGCATTCGATGAGGAAGCACGTCGCAGCCTCGAGCAGGGCCTGAACACCCTGGCTGACGCTGTGAAGGTGACGCTGGGCCCAAAGGGCCGCAACGTTGTCCTGGAGAAGTCCTGGGGCGCGCCGGCGATTACGAATGACGGCGTGACCATCGCGAAGGACATCGAGCTCGAGGATCCGTACGAGAAGATCGGTGCTGAGCTGGTCAAGGAAGTCGCCAAGAAGACTGATGACGTCGCTGGCGACGGCACCACCACCGCAACCGTGCTGGCTCAGGCGCTGGTCCGCGAGGGCCTGCGCAACGTCGCTGCCGGCTCCAACCCGATGGGCATCAAGCGCGGCATCCAGGCTGCGACCGAGAAGGTCTCCACCGTCCTGCTCGACTCCGCCAAGGAAGTCGAGACCGAGGAGGAGATCGCTAACACCGCCGGCATTTCCGCGTCTGACCCGGAGATCGGCAAGAAGATCGCCCAGGCGATGTACGCCGTCGGCAACGGCTCCGTGAACAAGGAGTCCGTGATCACCGTCGAGGAGTCCAACACGTTCGGCGTGGACCTCGAGGTCACCGAAGGTATGCGCTTCGACAAGGGCTACATCTCCGCCTACTTCGCCACCGACATGGAGCGCGGCGAAGCTGTCTTGGAGGATCCGTACATCCTTCTGGTGTCCGGCAAGATCTCCAACGTCAAGGAGCTGCTGCAGGTTCTGGAGCAGGTCATGCAGTCCGGCAAGCCGCTGCTGATCATCGCTGAGGATGTAGAGGGCGAGGCTCTGTCCACCCTCGTGGTCAACAAGATCCGCGGCACGTTCAAGTCGGTGGCTGTGAAGGCGCCGGGCTTCGGCGACCGTCGTAAAGCAATGCTGCAGGACATCGCGATCCTCACCGGCGGCCAGGTCATCTCGGAGGAGGTCGGCCTGTCGCTCGACACCGCTGATCTCTCCCTGCTCGGCCAGGCACGCAAGGTCGTTGTGACCAAGGACGACACCACCATCGTGCAGGGCGCTGGCGACCAGGCTCAGATTGAGGGCCGGGTGAAGCAGATCCGCGCTGAGATCGACAACTCTGACTCCGACTACGACCGCGAGAAGCTCCAGGAGCGCCTGGCTAAGCTCGCTGGCGGTGTCGCTGTGATCAAGGTTGGTGCCGCCACCGAGGTCGAGCTCAAGGAGCGCAAGCTGCGCATTGAGGACGCTGTCCGCAACGCCAAGGCTGCTGTCGAGGAGGGCATCGTCGCTGGCGGTGGCGTGGCCCTGCTGCAGGCATCCAAGGAGCTCGAGGGTGACCTTGGCCTCGAGGGTGACGAGGCTACCGGCGTGAAGATCGTCCGCGAAGCCCTCTCCGCTCCGTTGAAGCAGATCGCGCTCAACGCTGGCCTCGAGCCGGGTGTTGTCGCCGACAAGGTTGCTAACCTCCCCGCTGGCGAGGGCCTGAACGCCGCCACCGTTGAGTACGTCAACATGCTGGCCAACGGTATCGCCGACCCTGCGAAGGTCACCCGTTCCGCGCTGCAGAACGCCGCGTCCATCGCTGGCCTTTTCCTCACCACCGAGGCTGTCGTCGCGCAGAAGCCGGAGCCCGCAGCTCCCGCAATGGACCCAGAGGCCATGGGCGGCATGATGTAAGCGAGCTTGCTCGCTTATCGACGCCCCATCCCGCGTCCCTTTGAATCCCCACCCCTAGGCGCAAGCCTGGACGGTGGGGATTCTGCGTGCAACCAGCAGGTTTCCTAGGTCTCGTTTCGGCAACGCTGCGCTGTGAGCTCCCGTTGGGCCCAGGGCCTGTGTGGCTGGAGTAAAGCTGTGAGGCACCCCCGGAATAGGGGTGCCCAAACTTTTAGGAAAAGAATTTTCCTGCTGAATTCGGCATATCGAACGTCTTGTAAAACACGTTACAGACTGAGGGGTTGTTCGCCTAAAAGTAAATTTTTGACCGTCAAAATATGCAGGTAGTTTGACATAACCGCCATCACTTAACCAACTGTTAATGTTTTAAGGCGAGCTTAAGGAATAATGTGCTGGTCATGGCAATGAATTGCATGTGTTGACGGCTGTGAGATCTATGGCAATATTGCTCTTGTGACGCCCGACCGGGGTGTCTGAACACCAGAAACCTCATCCGGCGTCAGCCGGTGAACTCAAGGAGATTTTCACATGGACGTGAAGGAAATCATCACCCACCTGTCCAACTTCCAGGACACCTGGAAGGGCTGGGACAAGGTCATCAGCGGCCTGACCGACTTCTTCGGCGGCAACCCGATTCAGGACATCGCTGACCTCTTCGCTAACGACGCTGAGAAGCTGAAGGGCGCTTTCGAGCCGCTGTCTTCCCTGTCTTCTAACAACTAATTTCACCCACCAGCCCTAACACATCACAGGAGAAAAACAATGGAATTCTTCGCAGGTTCTTCCCAGTTCGCAGAGGGTCTCGGCAAGATCTGGGAGCCGATCTTCAAGTTCATCAAGCCGCTCGTCGACGCTGCTGAGGGTGCTGAGAAGCTCCTCAAGCTGCTCCCGTAGTAGCTTCCTTCCCGCCTGAGCGGGATTCACTAACCCTGTCGCTTCGGCGACAGGGTTTTTGCATTTTGACACCCAGCTCCTCAGGCTATTCATGCATGGCGGCTAATAGATGTGTCAGCAAACTCAAATTCATGCGACCGAATTTATAGATATGTCAATATCACCCAAACCAGGCAGCAGAACTGATAGAGGTATCAACTAACGTGCTGTAATAAATCCGCGCCTCGGTTCCACAGCTCCGCACGGTTCGCTGGGAATGAGATGGGGGCGTCGATAAGCGAAATGCATGCCGAGCGCTCCTGCCCGTGCGCGACTACACTCGACCGCATGGCAAACGATGATGACATGCCCATGATCGACCTGACGGAGACCGAGGGTTACTACGTCGACGATTCTGACGAAGATGACCCGGTGCTCCTCAAGGCGGACGGTACCCCGATTGAGACCTGGCGTGAGAACTACCCGTACGACGAGCGCATGAGCCGCGACGAGTACGAGAAGGTCAAGCGCGCTCTGCAGATTGAGTTGCTGAAGTGGCAGAACTGGACGAAGGATACCGGCCAGCGTCACATCATCATCTTCGAGGGCCGCGACGCAGCCGGTAAGGGCGGCACCATCAAGCGCTTCAATGAGCACCTCAACCCGCGTGGTGCGCGAACCGTGGCTCTGGAGAAGCCGAGCCCGCGCGAGTCCACCTCCTGGTACTTCCAGCGCTACATCCAGCACTTCCCGGCTGGCGGCGAGATCGTCTTCTTCGACCGCTCCTGGTACAACCGCTCCGGCGTTGAGCGCGTCATGGGCTTCTGCACCGAGTCGCAGCACGCCGAGTTCCTGCGCGAGGTGCCGATGCTGGAGAACATGATCCTCGGCTCCGGCATCTCCCTGACCAAGTTCTGGTTCTCGGTGACGAAGAAGGAGCAGCGCACCCGCTTCGCCATCCGCCAGGTCGACCCGGTGCGCCAGTGGAAGCTGTCGCCGATGGACCTCGCGTCCCTGGACAAGTGGGACGATTACACCCGCGCCAAGGAAGAGCAGTTCCGCTACACGGACACTGACGAGTCCCCCTGGATCACCATCAAGTCCAACGACAAGAAGCGCGCCCGCATCAACGCGATGCGCTACATCCTGTCCAAGTTTGAGTACACGAACAAGGATCACGATGTTGTGGGCGAACCGGACCCGTTGATCGTCAAGCGCGGCCGCGACCAGATCGGGGACTAATTTCCCATTGTGCGGACGGGCCGGGGGCTTTAGTCTCAAGGTGTGACTATTAGCGTCTCCCGCCCGGCACCGCGCGTCGCGCAACTCACCATTGACCGCGACGAAAAACGCAACGCGCTCAATACGGAAGTCTGCACCTTACTCGAGCGCGCGCTGAACGATTCGCTTATCGACGCCCGCGCCATCCTCATCACCGGCGCCGGCTCCGCCTTCTGCTCCGGCGCGGATCTGAGCGGCGGGGATGTTGGCGAGTTCTACCCCCCGATGGAGTCGCTCTTCATGTCGATCCGCCGCGCACCCGTTCCCGTCATCGCCTACGTGAATGGCCCCGCGATCGGGGCGGGGGCGATGCTCGCCGCCGTGTGTGACCTGCGGGTCGTGTCTCCGACCGCGCGGTTCATGGTCCCGGTGGCCGACATGGCGATCGGCGTCAACGACGTCCTGGTGAAGTCCTTTGAACTTCAGATGGGCGGATCATGGGCGCGGGCGATGCTGCTCGCCGGCGCGAGTATGTCCGCCGCCGACGCGGAGGCCACAGGTTTCGCTGTGCGGCCGTCGATGTTCCCGCGGCTTGAGCTCCCGGGCGTGGGGAGCGAGGCCCATGATTCCGCCGAGTTCGCCGTCGCTCTTGCAGAGCTATGCGCGGGCAAGGCGCCGCTGACGTTGCGGAACGTGAAGATGGAGTTCGCGCACGCGTCAGGCGAGCCGTTCAGTGAGGACGAGTTGGAGTCCGCCCGCCAAGCCCCCTGGGATTCGGCAGATATCCGCGAAGCCGCTCAGGCTGTGGCCGAGAAGCGCACCCCTGAGTTCCGAGGCGAGTAGCGGCTTCCTGAGTAGCGGCCTATTCAGTCGTGGCACCTGCTCCAGCGGGCACAGGAGCATCGTGCCCATTGAGAATGGCTTTGGTGAGTTTGCGGAGGTGTTTGAGCTGCTTGTTGGAAGCGTCGTCAAGCGCGCGCTCTTCCGCGGAAGCCACTAGTGATGCGAGATCGGTCTGGATCTTGCGCCCCTTCTTCGTGGGGATGATGATCTGACGGCGACGATCCTTGGCGTCGCGCTCGCGGGCGACCCAACCGTGCGTTTCCAGCGAATCGATCAGGCGGACCATGTCGGAAGCGTCGATCGCGAGAAGTTCCGACAGCTGCGTCTGGCTGGCAGCGTGCGTCATCGTGCAGGTGAGAACCCAAAACTCGCGCATGGTCGTGCCGCGCTTGGTCAGCTCGGTCTCCACCGTGTCTTTAGTCGCGCGGCGGATGCGTTCGATTTGGAAAGACGGCGACTGCAGCAAAGCGTCAGGAAGGTCGAGCGATTCGGGCATGTACCCAATCTAGCATCCGTGGGGTACGCCCATCGTTGAAGTGGGGGACTAACGGGGAGCTGCACGCCGGGGCGGCGCTTAGCTAGATGCAAGTGACTAGATTGTTCGTTTTTCGGCACAGAAACCGACGTTCTAGTCGTCTGGAACTAGCTAACCGAAGATGGGAGGGGCTACTCGGTGGGCAGGCCAGCGTTGACCCATGCCTGTGTGCCGCCGAGGACGTTGTAGACATCCGCGCCGAAGATCTCCTCGAGGTACTGGGACGCCTCAACGGAACGGCCGCCGGACCGGCAGATTACGTAGACGGGCTCGGTCGTGTCGATCTGCTGCGCCAGCACGGCGAAGTTGGACAGGGGCAGGTTGACGGCGCCGGCGGCGTGGGTGTCGGCGAATTCGTCGGGCTCGCGGACGTCGATAAGCTGTGCGTCGTTGGGGACATCGGTGACCTGAACTGACTGCATGCGCCCAGTGTAGATGTAAAGTTCCCTGTATGACTGGGCAGCGTAACGACGACCGCCGGCGCAAGCCGGTGCAGCCGCGGCCCGCTCCACCCCCGCGCAAGTACCCGCCGAAGCCGATGTGGGTGTACAAAATGCGGCGCTGGGGGGCCGTGCTCATCCTCCTCTTCCTTGTCGTTGCGTTCATCCGCGCTTGCGTGCCGAGTGAGCACGACCGCGAGATGAAAGCGTGGCAAGAGCAGTCGCAAATACCGTCCGTGGTTCAGGAAAACCAGGTGACGGATGAGGATATCCCGGTGTCGCGACCTGTTGAGATGACC
Source organism: Corynebacterium sp. CCUG 71335 (assembly GCF_024454075.1). Lineage (NCBI taxonomy): Bacteria > Bacillati > Actinomycetota > Actinomycetes > Mycobacteriales > Corynebacteriaceae > Corynebacterium > Corynebacterium sp. CCUG 71335. Next base: position 48,763 of record NZ_JAGPYY010000011.1, on the reverse strand, counting down.
ATTCCCTCCATCGGTTTGAACGCCAATTTTGAGGAAGCCGATTGTCGATTCATGGATGGGGCCATCGATCCTGCATCCCTCACCGAAGCCTGTGCGTTCACTGCGGAGGACAAACCCTACTCGCTGCCGGGCACGAACGCCGATGACATTGTGGTCATCGCCGGACACGCGGCGGCCGGCGTGCCCGCGGTCTTCGACGCACTCTATGACGTGCGAGCCGACCGTCACACCGTCGCTCCCGGCGACGCGCTATATCTGCGTACCGAGGAATCGGGTGACAAATGGTTGAAATACCAGGCGACCGACCTCCACAGCCCGGAGAAAGAAGGGCTGTCTCAAGCTGCGGAGATCTGGGGCGACGCGCCAATGCCAGGACGGCTGTTGACTATCTCCTGTGTGCAACCAAACAATCCGTTCCAGCAATCAACGCGTAATGCGGTGGTGGGGTGGCAACTTCAAGAGGTTGTGACCGGAGAAAATGTGCGCGCATAGTGCGCACGGGGGCATTAGGGGTTAATGTGGTAGCTGAGAAATTGATTAGAAGCTGGAGGAACTATGCGTCGCACCACCATCCGCTCCGCTATCGCTCCCTTTCTAGTGGCAGGCGCACTGGCACTCGCCGTCGGCCAGGGTGCCGTGGCCGAAGAGTCCCGTTCAGTCACCGATACTCTTGGCCTTCTGCCCCTGACACTCGAGCTCGACGGTGAAGAGTGGCACTTGAACAAGGACGGGTCCACTTACCTTCTCGATGCCAAGCGCGTGAATGAAGAGCCGACATCAGCGGAGCGTAAAGCTTCTGAGCGAGTGCTCAACGCTAATGCCGACGAGGTTCTTGAGCAGGCAAAGCGAGCCCAGGAACACTTCGAAAAAATGGAAGATCCCAATTACCCGGGCGAGGCCACTGACCCGCTGGCTGCGGAAACAGCGGGCGTTCGCGTTGTGGGCGAAGATGACAAGCCCACCACCGACCGCGGTGTCAACGCGCAGACCGGTTCCAATGACGCTGCTCAAGCGATGGTCGCTGTGCTAGTCGCGGTGATGATGGGATCTGCCGGGTACTACTCCGGGCGTAGAGCTCGCGCCTAGCGCTTGATGAGAAGAGGGGCTCAGCCACTGCGGCTGAGCCCCTTCTCGGCTTTAGGCCCTTAGGTTTAACCCTTGTAGTTGGCGATGGCTGCCTCGAGGATCTTCTCCGCCTCAGCCTTGTCGCCCCAGCCGGAACCGGTGACGTCCTTGTTGGGCTCCAAGTCCTTGTAGTGGACGAAGAAGTGCTCGATCTCGTCCTTCAGGAAGTCGGAAACGTCGTTGATGTCCTGGTAGTTGTCGTAGCGGACGTCGTCAAGCACGCAGAGCAACTTGTCGTCGCCGCCAGCCTCATCGGTCATCTTGAACACGCCGAGCGGGCGAGCCTTGACAATGACACCCGGGAAAACCGGCTCCGGAGTGATTACGAGGGCATCCAACGGGTCACCGTCATCACCCAGGGTGTGGTCGATGTAGCCGTAGTCGAGCGGGTAGGCCATGGACGTGAACAGGTATCGGTCAAGGAAGACCTTGCCAGTCTCGTGGTCGACCTCGTACTTATTGCGGGAACCCTTCGGGATCTCGATGGTCACTTCAGCCATGGTTGCTCCTTGGTGGTGCTTGATCGGTTTTACGTCCACCATCGTAGCGCGCCCCATTCGTGTGGCTGTTAAGTGCAGTCGCTGATAGCCACTCTCACCGGCTAACCCCAAAAGAGGGACCCGACTACGTCCAAACGGGTTAGTTGATCCTTCAAAGTTGACGCGTTAAGTAATGGGTTTAATATGTGTGTTTGCTCGGAGAGTCCGGGGAGATAGCTGTCAACTGCATTGTCTCTCAAAAGTATTCTTCACAGGAGCACATGCCCGCAAGGGCGCTAGGAACCATCCCACATTTGGGTATAAGCGGGAGCATTCTTTGTTCAAGCTCGTTGAACTTCCTGGCACCGCCTGCCGCCGGCAAGCCTGCTGGGCGGCACACAACTAACGTCTCTGAAAGGCAGACACACATGGCAAACACCTTCACCAAGAAGACCGCCGCGATCGCCCTTGCGGCAGGCTTGGCATTCTCCGGCTCCGCCGGGGCAGTTTTTGCGCCGGTAGCGCAGGCGCAGCAGCTGTCCGATCTTAAGGATGAGAACGGTCAGCCGAAGACAGACAATACGATCATCGTCCACAAGCGTGCCGGTACCGAAACCGGTACCCCGAATGCAGACGGTTCTGCTTCCAATGCCCCGGGCGATCCGCTTGATGGTGCTGAATTCAAGATCGAGCGTGTCAAGATCGACATGACCACTGATGAGGGCTTCGCTAACGCTGTTAAGCTGCAGACCACTAAGGACGGCGTGAATCGTACCGAGCTGAACAAATACGGCACCGAGCCTGTTGATGGCTACCAAAATGCAGTGGCGACTCAGGGCGGTAACGTGGCTTTCGAGAATCTTCCTGCAGGTGCGTACCTGATCACCGAGACGAAGACTCCGGCTGGTTACATCAACTCGGCTCCGTTCATCGTTTTCGCCCCGATGCCGGATGCAACCAATAAGACGTGGAACAAGACTGTCCACGCCTACCCAAAGAACACCACCACGAAGACCGAGAAGACGGTTGTCGATGCGAACCAGCACCCGGTTGACGGCGACCACGCGGTGACCTACACCATTAACGCGACCGCACCGACCCCTCCGGCAGGGCGTGAGGTGACCTCCTTCAGCGTGCGTGACTACCACAAGGCCGATGAGTTCGACTCGCTCGACGTCACCGAGGTGCGTGTTGACGGCACGCCGCTGAATGGCGGCTGGTCCGCAGCTGCTGCGCCTATGACTGACGCAGAGAAGGCCCGCATCAACGCTGCTGATGAACAGGGTAATACTCCGGACGCCGACACCAAGATCGTTGTCAACTTCACCGGAGAAGGCCTGGCTACGATCAAGAACAACCCGGGCGCGAAGGTTGAGGTTGTGCTCAGCGGTAAGATCTCCAAGACCGCGGCACAGAACGCAGACGGCAAGGGCTTGAAGGACGGCGAGGTCATCAACAGCGCCGACACTGGCGGTACTACGAGGCCGACGGGTGGCAGCGAGAACGAGGACGAGCCGTTCGACACTCCGCCGTCCAAGACCAAGAGCTACTTCGGCGCAGTTCAGATCGTCAAGACCGGTGAGAACCAGGAGAAGCTCGAGGGCGCCAAGTTCGAGCTGCACAAGCTCTCTGGCGAGAACGCCACATGCGCGGCCGCTGACCTTAACGACGGCAACAAGGTGAACACTGGTGAATTGGTCACCGATGCTCAGGGCAAGTTCGTGATCAATTCTCTGCACGTCACCGATCTGCAGAACAACACTGAGACCATCACCGACACCTACTGCCTGAAGGAGACTGAGGCTCCGTCCGGTTACACCAAGTTGGTGAAGCCGATTGAGCTCAAACTCGCTGTTTCTGAGGTTAAGGGTGCCGCAACGAGTGAGACTGACGGCGGAACCACGTACGTCTTCAACAAGTCGGCGACTGTTGAGAACGTCAAGCGTGGCATCCCGCAGCTGCCGAGCACCGGTGGCATGGGTGTCATCGCCCTGATCCTGGCTGGTCTGGCACTTCTGGGTGGCGGTGCTTACGCCGCACGCCGCAAGACTGCCTAAGTGCTAGGTAATTCAACCCCAACAGGGATCACTGAGAAACCTGTTGCCCCCGCCGGACTTTGAGGGGTCGGGCGGGGGTGGGCGCACCCACGTGGGGAGGCGTCGATAAGCGAAAACAAAGTATCCCCACCCATTTTCTGGAAGGAGAGTCAATGTCCTCGCTGGCACCGGTCGATTCAGGCCAGCCGGAAAGCGGCGCACCCCAGGAAGGCGCGGCCACGCCGGCAGCAAGCCGCCGCGTACTCATGCCGCTGCTCATCATGCTGCTCGGACTCGCGGTACTGTTGTACCCAGTTTTCGCGACGCAATGGAACAACTGGCTGCAGCAGCGCGCCGTCGATGAGTACCAAAGCGACATTCAGGACGGTGAACAGGAGGACCCGGGTGCCATGGAGCGCGCCCTCGAATCCGCCCGCTACTACAATGAGACGCACACCGACGGGCCAATCCTCGACCCGTGGCTCGCGCGCATTTCCAAAGACAACGTCGAGTACCAGGACTATCTGAAGGAACTCAGCGGTTACCCGGCCATGTCCCAGGTCGCTATCCCGGCGATTGACTCTAACCTGCCGGTGTATCACGGCAGTTCTGAAGAGGTGCTGCAAAAGGGCATCGGCCACCTTTTCGGCTCCGCGCTTCCAATCGGCGGGGAAGGCAACCACACCGTGCTGACGGGCCACACCGGCCTGACCAACGCGACGCTCTGGGACAACCTCATCGACGTCAAGGAAGGCGACGCGATCTACATCAACACCTTCGGACGCGCGATGAAGTATGAGGTCCACGACATCGAAGTTGTTCTGCCGGACGAAACCGACAGTTTGAAAGCGCGCGACGGGGAGGATCTGGTGACGCTGATCACCTGTACCCCGTACGGCGTCAACACGCACCGGCTGCTCGTGCATGCACACCGAGTACCGATGGATCCGTCGGAAGAGAATGTGTTCGACAAGTCGACCAAGCTCATGCAGTGGTGGATGTGGCTCATCCTCGCGATCGCGGCCGCAGCACTGATCGGAATCATCTGGTGGCTGCGTAAGCAAAAGCAGGCTGCAAATGCTGAAACTGACGTCGAAGGTGAGTCGGACGATGAAGTCTAGAGGGGTGGCGCTCGGCGCCGCCGTGATGATCGTGCTGGGCGCGATGTCCAGCGGGGTCGCGGAGGCGCAGATTCGACCTGTGACGGGCAACGATCGGACTCTGAACGGATCGCAGGTCAGCGCCGATGAACGGATGACGCTTGAAGTGCGCAAGAAGGGGTTCAACGCCTTCGATGATCCAGTCCCCGGAGCGCTCCCTCCAGGCGATCTCACCGGCATCACCTTCGTGCTTTACCAGGCGCCTGATTTCGATGTGACTACGGATGAGGGGCGCAAAGAAGCCAGCCGCGTCCGCTCCCAAGAAGAATGGGATGCGATCAACCGTTACGAGGTCGCGAGGGAGAAAACGAACGCTCATCGCGTCGCGACGTTCACGGACCTCAAACCCGGCCTGTACCTCCTCGAAGAGATCCGGCCGGACACCGAGCACAACTATCTCACCTCGTCGCCGCGCTGGGTCGTGCTCCCGGTGGCCGACGCTATGGGGGAGGAGTTCGAGCACGAGAACATTGTCGTCGTGAAGCCGGCGCCCACCTCGACTCCTCCACCAGTGGTGCCTCCGACAACGACGACACCGTCCACAACGACCACAGGTGCACCGCCACCGAGCAAGACCCCCACAACTTCAACCAGCCCAGTTCCGGGACAGCCGCCGGAGGAACCGTCTGAAGACGGGCCTAAGCTGCCGCGAGGGGTAGGAGCATCGACCGGCGCGAACGTTGTGCTCAGCATCATTGCCGGCCTGATTCTCATCGGTCTCGGAGTTTTCATGACAAAGAGGAAGAAGCGCAGTTGAAGAACCTTTGCCGAAAGACGGCGGTGAAGCTGTCAGTTGTCGTCGCTACCGCTGCCCTTGTCATGCCTCTGGCCCCGGTACAAGCCCAGGACCTGGCGGTTGAGCAGGATGCCGTGCCCGCCGCGGTTTCCGGCGAGTCGAATGCTGATGCTCAACCACATCCCGAGGGCGAGGCCGAGCTGTCACCTAGCCCGCTCGACACTCCGTGGTTACAGGAGCGGGCCGACGGGAGGATTGCTCAAGTTCAAGGTGCGCGCACGCTTAACGACGCATCCTCCCTAAGCGCCGACACCACGTTCAAACACGTCGGAGCCAGTGAGGCTGGCACCCAGAAGTTCGAGTTGCGCTCGGAGATTGAAGTTACCGGCCTGGAGGACCCCGACCAGACAATCTCCCTGGACAGTCTTTCTTTCGTCCGTAACCAATACGATGTTCCCACTCAGTGGGTTGAGGACATCACCGTGAACGGTGTGTCGCTCAGTGACGACAAGGCCGAGGTGTTCGAGTACCCGGACTTAGATTCTTACGCGGAAGCCGGCATTGACTACGCGGTCGACATTCCCAGTGATGTCACCGGTGACTTGATCACTGTCGACACCCACGGGATTGACCTACCCGAATCGTTCACAGTCTCCATGACGGTGCACCTGCCGGAAGAAACTCCGGCAGGTGGAAGGTACAAGTGGGAGCTCTACACAGGTTCTGCCGATGCCTTCACGCTGAACAGCACCGCGCTTGCTGTTGATTCGGGCGCTCGTCTCGCGCCGGAGTACGGGGCTGTCCCGGCAGGCCACGCGCGAGTCGTCGTCCAGGTCGGTGGCGATCAGATCTACGGACCCTCCGGCCGAAACGCAGCGTACTGGGAGCAGAACGGCAACGGTGCCACTCGGGTGCCGGGACGACTGCCGAGTACCTACGGTTTCACCGCCGGCGAGGGGGCGCAGCTGCAGCTTTACGCACCGCGCGACGGTAGGTTCGGCAATTCGGAGGCTCACTCTGAGATGACGAGTACTGACCCCCTCGTTCCGATCAAGGAGCCGTGGGCAACGTGCACCACTGATTCAAACGGCGAATGTGTTTTCAACATTCCTACTACCGGTGGGGATGCTCGACCTTACTACTGGATTGGTATGTCTAAAGCTTCTCCGGGGTACACGGTTCAACCGCTTGTAAGAATTGGTGGTTCGGGTAACTCTTTCACGAGCACCGGGCAGGCTATGCATTACGTCTACGCCACTCCAAACTTGACAACCGGCTCAACGTTCTATTCGGGGGTCAACATAACGCGCAAAGGCGGTGGCGACGGTGCCGACTGGCAAACCCCAGGCAACTCAGCAGCATTCATGTACGAGGTCCAAGGCAACGGATCAAACCACCGAAGCTCCCTCGGCGTTATCCAGCAGGTGCGCGATAATCCGGCTATGCCCGAACGCTGCGGGTTGAATGTAGCGCTAGTCGTTGACCTTTCCGGAAGTATGGGATCGCAAGGTCTTAAAACGATTAAGGGTGTAGTCAACTCCGTGGCCTCTCGTTTGCAGGGCACTGATACGAATCTCGGGTTGTTCAACTTCGCTGAGAACTCACCCGCTAAACGAAATGGATCCAACCTCAGTTCTCCGGTCAGTGTGAGCACGCAAAGCGGTCAAGCCGCGATTAAGAAATGGGTAGATGGGCTTGCTATTCCCACCGAACGTGAGGGGCAGGCCACTAACTGGCAGGAAGCTCTATATCAGGTAGCGCAATATAACGAGCAGAATCCCAGTAACCAATACGACGTCGTGTACATGATCACCGACGGCAATCCAACTGTTCGAAAGGATGACGCGTTCGGCAATGCCGATGCCGGAGAAGGTTTTCTGACGCCGGATGGTGCTGCAACAGAGTTTCGAGATGTTGAGGGTGCAATCGGTGCAGCCAACATGGTGAAAGCTCAAGGCACGCGCATCGTGGCTGTTGGTATTCCGTCCAACTGGAGAGGCGTGATCACCAGCCGGGATGATCAGCTCGCTGTTTCCGACGAAAACTTGAAGGCAATTTCTGGTGGAAGTGGACACCAGGGTGGTAAAGACAATCTTCGCGCTGCCGACTTCGCCCAGTTTGAGGACAGCGAGGTCATGCAGACAGCGATCATCAACTCCCTCAACTCCTGCGCAATCACAGTCGAGCGCCGGTTCTACGGAGGAGAGGACCCGAATGCGCTTCCTACGCCGGAAAACACTCGAGGGACGAATGAGGAGACGGTGTCTGGCCAATGGTCGTTCCACTCTGAGGAGACGCCCCCAAGTGGTCGTGTAACGACCGAAGACAAGATTCCCAATGCCTGGAACAGGCGCAGGGACAACTATATGTCCGAGTTTGCCCTTGAGAAGCAAACTACGTATCCGAAGGTCGTAATCCGCGAGGACCCCTCGAAGATTCCAGAAGGCTGGGTCCGCATGGATGCTGAGGGCGGTAAGCGCGCCCAGTGCTTCGACCCTAGGGGTGCCCCGGTGGAGGTTAATAACCTCCCCGCTGGGGGAAACCCCGCCCAGCACCCGAAGAACACGACGGACGATGGTCTGACGAATGACTTCTCACTGACCAATGTTCCAGTTTCGGGAGTCCACTGCATCGTGTACTACCAAGCCAAGCCGGCCGATCAACCGTTCAAGTTCAAGCTCAATAAGGTTGATTCCATGGACAACACCATCAGCCTTGACGGTGCCCAGTTCGCACTTACTGGCCTGGACAAGGACAACGCAGGTGAAAAGAAACCGATCACGGTTCCGGGTGCCGTCAAGGGTGAGTTCCATTGGGACAAGCTCGCTACCGGACGCTACGAGCTACGGGAAACGAAACCAGCCGACCATGGTTATGTCATGCTGAGCGAACCGGTGTACTTCCGCGTCGCTACGGCGAAAGAGGGAAATAAGGAGGTAACGAAGCTCTACCTCCTTGCTGGGAAGGATGATCGCACGGGCAGAGAAGTGGCTGACCCGGACAAGATCGAGACGTTCCCGGTGACCCACTTCAGCCAGACCAAGGTTGGCAACGAGGTCCAGGTGACCATGAAGGTCGCCAACACGAAGAGTGGCACCCTTCCGAAGACCGGTGGCCACGGTGTCTACACGCAGATGCTGTTGGGGCTAGTGCTCCTGCTGACCGGAGCGTTCACGGCGCGTCGACGTAGCGCGGCGTAGAAGCACGGAGAAGAGGGCTCCCCACTAGGAGTACTGAGAGATCAGTTCGCCTAACGGGGAGTTTTCGCTCGTGCATGGGTCGGAGGTAGCGTCCGTCATTTCTTCCTTTACTACTGTCCGAACGCGGGTTGGGGGTGGTTGCCGGGGGCCCGTTTCCGGAGAAAGCGCTGAAAATCCACTGGAAGTTATGGTCTCGTTATGGCAAAGTTGCGAAGCGTTAATACTATGGGTGTGTCCTCTAACCCTGGATTAAGGAATCACGTGGCTATGAAACGTCTGACCGCTGTCATCTCTGCGACTGCTCTCACGCTATCGGCCCTGGTAGCGCCAACTGCTGCTGCAAACGACATCCAGTACTACACCGCACGAAACGGGGTGACCATCCCCGTTTTTAAAACAGCCGACGGCAATGAGGGAACACTCGTGTTCTTGAACGGTGACGGCACCCGTCGCTACACCACGCCGGATGGTCACTTCATCCAGAAAATTACCGAGGAAGTCAAGAACGAAAACGTCGACAGCCTGTTCCTGCTCCCGCCGAACAACCAGGACTCCTGGTGGCGGACCCGCGATGTCGATTCCTGGTGCGACGCCGTGCGCGAGTACCTGAACACGCTGCAGACCCCGGCTATCGAGGTCGCCGGATACTCCGGTGGCGCCGAGTTCATCGGCCGTCACCTGATGCTCGACGACACCACCTGGGTGCCCGACAACACCTCTTTCACCATGATCGGTGGCGGCAGCATCGGCGGTTACTCCGTTAACCCGCCGGCGCCCGGTAAGGAAGGCACGAAACTGGATTGGGTTGTCGGCCACAACGACACCTGGCTGCGGGAGCAGCCCACCTTCTCTGCCCGCCACGCAGCGGAGCGTTCTGAAACCGAGTACAAGCGGACCGGCTTCGACAACACCACGCTGGAGCTGGTGAGCGGTGATCACTACAACTACGACTTCCCGCAGATCCTCGGGAGCAGCGTCCGCGAGATGAAGAGCTCCGCAGCTCCGGCACCGCAGCCTGTCGCTCCGCCGGCACCGCCCGCTCCGGCGCCGGAAGCGCCCGCGCCGGCACCGGTACCGGTTGACCCGGGTGCTCCTGTGCCTCCTCCGGCAGAGAAGCCGGCACCGGCTCCAGAGCAGAAGCCGGCACCAGCGCCTGCACCTGAGCAGAAGCCTGCCCCGGACAAGCCGAACAAGGGCTCGGACAACGGCGACGCGAGCAAGGATGAGGCCGCGCTGGCTTGGGGCCGTGTGTGGGCCTTCCTCAGCAGCCTCCTGGTCCTGTACAAGGGCTCTAAGTAGTAAATAGCCTCTGTCGCGATACCATCAGTTTCTGATGGGCAGCGACAAGAAGCACAAGAAGTGGCCGTGGGCCGTCGGCGCGGCAGCGCTGGTGGCCGTCGCCGGCGTGGTCGGCACCGGCGTGTGGGTGCAGCACGAGCTGGGGGACCTCACTCACGCGCCGGCCTACAGCATGACGCAGCCTGCCCCGCTCGCGGTGCAGGAGGCGTCGCCGGAGGGGGTTGATGGGGCGGAGCTCGTCGATAAGCTCGCGGCGCAAGCCGCGAATCCTGCGCTGGGGACGCTGCATGTGCGCATCAGCGACGGCCTGACGGGGAAGACCGTTTTCGAGCAGCGCGCGGGCGAGCCGCTGCAGCCCGCGAGCGCGACGAAGCTGCTCACCGCGGCCGCTGCGCTGTACACGCTGGAGCCTGACGCGACTGTGAGCACGCAGGTGCTGCGCAAAGGCGATGCCGTGACGGTAAAGGCCGCGGGTGACGTGTGGCTCACGCCGAGCGACGTAGATGAACTCGCGGCGAAGGTCGGCTCCGCATCCGCCGTGTACGTGGACAAGAGCATTTGGCCCGAGGAGACGTTCATGCCGGGCTGGGACCCGGAGGACATCGACGGCGGTTACATCGCGCCGATGGAGCCGATCATGGTGCACGGCGGGCGTCTCGGTGAGCCGGTTGGTGACGTGCCGCGCACGCATACGCCGGCGCTCGACGTCGCGCAAAGCATCGCCGACCGCGTGGGGGCGGAGACCGTCGGTTTCGGTCCCGCGCCAGCGGATGGCGAAGTCGTGGCCACGGTCGAGTCGCCGCCGCTGACCGAGCGTCTGCGCGACATGATGAAGGACTCCGACAACGTCATGGCGGAAGCGATCGGCCGCGAAATCGCCCGCGCACGCGGAGGTACATCGCCGCAGGCCACGCTCAATGCGCTCACAGAGCACGGCTTCAACATCAATGGAGTCACGCTCGCGGACTCGTCGGGACTGTCGCGCTTCGACCTCATCCCTCCGCGCTTGCTTGACGACGTCATGGTGCGCGCCACCTCCACCAACGAACTGCGCGACCTGCTAACCACCTTGGCTGTCGCCGGCGGTGACGGCACGCTTATCGACAGGTACGGCGACCTCTCCGGTCGCGGCTGGGTCCACGCCAAAACCGGAACGCTGACAGGGACGTCCGCGCTGGTGGGCACCGTCACCTCCAAAGCGGGCAACGTGTACACCTTCGCGATGATCAGTAACGACTCCGAAGTCCTGGCTGCCCGCGCCGCCCTCGACCAGTTCGCTTCCACCCTGCGGGAATACTAGCCGGGCGTCGCGGGGCCGGGGCGGCGCGGGGCGCGCGGGGGGCGGCGGTGCGGGCCGCGCTGGGGCGGGCCTTCGGCTACGTGCCGTTCCGCGCCCCTCAAAATCCCGGTTAGCTAGAAACAGGTGACTAGAATGCCGGAAATATGAGCCCAGAAGGAACATTCCAGTCGTTTGTTTCTAGTCAATCGGGTTCGGGGGCGGCCTGATGCCACCGGTTGAACCGTTTTGGCCGCGGGTCTCACCGCACTTCCTCGCGTGTCGGCGCGCTGTGCGAGCTCATGCCGACGCTGTGCGACCTCATGCCGGCGCCGTGCGATCCAACACCGATACTGCGCGCTCGGCCGTCATCGGCCTCTCCGGCGGGCCGGACTCCTTGGCGTTGGTCGCTGCTGCGGCGGCGGAAGGCCGCGACGTGCGGGCGGTGGTGGTGGATCACGGGTTGCAGGAGGGGTCGGCAAGCGTGGCGGAGCAGGCTCGAGCGGCGGCGGAAACCCTCGGGGTCACGGCCACAATTGTGCGGGTCGAGGTGGAGACCGCGCCGGGGGAAAGCGTCGAAGCGGCTGCGCGCGAGGCTCGTTACCAGGCGTTATTCGCTGAGGCGGCAGCGGACGGCAGCGACGTGTGGGTTGCCCACACCCTCGACGACCAGGCCGAAACCCTGCTCCTCGGTGCTCTGCGCGGAAACCCGGCGGGGATGTCGCCGGTGACAGAAACCGCCAGCGGCCGTCTCGTGCGACCGTTCCTCCAGGTCAGACGAGCGGAGACCGTCGGCGCGTGCGAGGAACTGGGCCTGCAGCCGTGGCACGACCCGATGAACGACGACACCGCTTATCGACGAGTCGCCGTCCGGAAGTCCATCATCCCCGCCCTCGGTGACCTCATCGGCGGGGACGCCGCCGCACCGCTGGCCAAAACGGCAGAGCGGATCGCCGCTGACAACGCGCTCATTGACGCGGCTTACGACCTCAGCCCGACGAACGACTGTGCTGAACTCGCCGCCGACCCCGCTCCGATCCGGCAGCGCCGCATCAGGGCGTGGTTACGAACTTACGGGGTTGAGTTGGGTGGGGGGCAGGTAGGAAGCGTCGATAAGCTGTGCGTTGAGTGGCGCGGACAAGGGCCTGTCGATGTCGCCGGCGCGCGGGTGGGGCGGGCGAACGGGCGGCTGTACGTTGAGTAGCTTGCCAACTTTCTCCCACCTAATAGCTCCCACCTAATAGTGGGTTGTTCGCGCAGAGTTTTGGCACAATAGCGCACATGGCTGACTTGCACGACAAGAAGGACTTCAACGTCCCGGACCACCGTTACGGCAACGACGTGGAGGCAGTGCTCATCCCAGAAGAGGAGCTGCAGCACCGCATCCAGGAAATGGCGGACAAAGTTTCCGAGCTGTACCGGGACGCCGACGATGACCTCATCCTCGTGTGCGTGCTCAAAGGTGCGGTCTACTTCCTCACCGACTTCGCCCGCGCGCTGTCGATTCCGGCGCAGGTGGAGTTCATGGCCGTGTCCTCCTACGGCAATTCGACCACGAGTTCCGGCGTGGTGCGCATTATGAAGGACTTGGACAAGGAGATCTCCGGCCGCGACGTGCTGGTCGTGGAGGACATCATCGACTCCGGGCTGACCCTGTCGTGGCTGATGAAGAACTTGAAGGGCCGCCAGCCGAAGAGCCTGCGGGTAGTCACGCTGCTGCGTAAGCCTGAAGTGCAGAGTGCGCAGGTGGAGCTTTTCGACGTCGGATTCGACATCCCCAATGAATTCGTCATCGGTTACGGCTTGGACTATGCGGAGCGCTACCGCGATTTGCCGTACATCGGCACGTTGCACCCGCGGGTCTATTCGGATGTGGGCGAAGAACCGGTTCCTGCGCGCGAAGAAGGCCCGGAATCCGTCGAGATTTGAACGGTCGTTCACGGCGACGCTGTGAGCGAACGTTCCGCCCGGGAATTTAATGTCCAGCCCGTGAGTAGGGTGTAATAGCTAGAAACCATTCACCCCCTCCCCACCAAGCAAAAGGGCTAGATGAATAACAAACTGGTCGTGCGTTACGGCATCATCGGTGCCGTCCTGCTGATTCTGCTGTACCTGACCACCTTGATCGGTGATCAGTCGCGCAACTACGTCGAGGTAGATACCTCCATCGCGCTGCAACAGTTGGCGGACAATAACGTCGAAGAAGCTCAGATCGATGACCGTGAACAGCGTGTTCGCCTGGACCTGCGCGAACCCATCACCGTCGAGGAGCGCGAAGGCATTGAGTCTGTGCAGGCGCAGTACCCGGCGCGCACGACTCCGGACATCTTCAACGCGGTACGCGAGTCGGAGACGGAGACCTACACCACCAACGTGACGCAGGATTCCTTCCTGTTGTCGATGTTGGGCTTCATGCTGCCGATGCTGCTCATCTTCGGCCTGATCATGTTCTTCATGTACCGCATGCAGGCGGGCGGCGGCATGTTCGGCATCGGTGGCTCGCGTGCCAAACAGCTGACCAAGGACATGCCGACGAACACGTTCGCCGATGTGGCCGGTGCGGATGAGGCTGTCGACGAGCTGCAGGAGATCAAGGACTTCCTCCAGGACCCGGAGATCTACGAGAAGCTGGGCGCGAAGATACCCCGCGGTGTGCTGCTCTACGGCCCGCCCGGTACCGGTAAGACGCTGCTGGCCCGCGCGGTCGCAGGTGAGGCTGGGGTGCCGTTCTACTCCATCTCCGGTTCGGACTTCGTGGAGATGTTCGTCGGTGTCGGTGCTTCCCGTGTGCGCGACTTGTTCAAACAGGCCCGCGAGAACTCGCCGTGCATCATCTTCGTCGACGAGATTGATGCAGTCGGCCGTCAGCGCGGCTCCGGCACCGGCGGCGGTCACGACGAGCGTGAGCAGACCCTCAACCAGTTGCTCGTGGAGATGGACGGCTTCGGTGACCGCGAAGGCGTCATCCTCATTGCCGCGACGAACCGGCCCGACATTCTCGACCCGGCGCTGCTGCGCCCGGGCCGTTTCGACCGCCAGATCCCGGTGACCAACCCGGACTTAGCCGGCCGCAAGAAAATCCTCGAAGTTCACGCGAAGAACAAGCCGCTCGGCCCCGATGTCGACTTGGGTTCCCTGGCGAAGCGCACCGCCGGCATGTCCGGTGCGGACCTGTCCAACGTCCTCAATGAGGCCGCTCTGCTCACCGCCCGCATCGGCGGCAACGTGATCACTGCCGACGCTCTCGAGGAAGCGTCCGACCGTGTCGTCGGTGGCCCCCGCCGTTCGTCGAAGATCATCTCCGAGAAGGAGAAGAAGGTCACTGCCTACCACGAGGGTGGCCACACGCTCGCCGCGTGGGCGCTCAAGGACATCGAGCGCGTCTACAAGGTGACCATCCTGGCCCGCGGCCGCACCGGCGGCCACGCCATGACGGCCGCCGAGGACGACAAGGGCATGTACAACCGTGACGAGCTTTATGCCCGCCTCGTCTTCGCCATGGGTGGCCGTGCCGCCGAGGAGCTCGTCTTCGGCGAGCCCACTACCGGCGCGTCGGCCGACATTGAGCAGGCCACGAAGATCGCCCGCGCGATGGTCATGGAGTACGGCATGAGCTCCACTCTCGGCACCGTGAAGTACGGCGACGAGGACGGCGATCCGTTCGCGCGCGCGATGGGCGGCGGCTCGCTGGACTATTCGCCGGCGGTTGCGGAGTCCATTGACCGCGAGGTGCGTGAGCTTATCGACGTCGCACACGCCCGCGCCTACTCCATCCTCGCGGAGCACCGCGACTACTTGGATACGCTGGCCTCGAAGCTGCTGGAGAAGGAAACCCTGCGCCGCGGCGACTTGGAAGCCATTTTCGACGGTATCGACCCGCAGGATGCGGACCTGCCCATCGTGGATTCGCGCTTTACCCGCCAGGCCGGTTATGAACCGGTGAAGACCCCGGTGGAGCTGGCCAAGGAACGCGGCGAGGAACCGCCGAAGAAGTTCTCCTTGCTCGAGGCTTCCCAGCAGGCACGCGAACGCCGACAGGCGCAGCGCAAGGCTGAGTTGGACCAGGACTACAATAAGCGTTACACCCAGGGTGGATCCTCGCGCTGGCGCCGCGGCCAGAACCAGGACGGCCAGAACGGGGCAGGCCCGACCGGTTCCGCACCGTACCCCGGCGGCGAGGGACCCCGCCCGCGTTACGACGGTCCCCAGCCCCCGGCTGACTGGTCCTACGCCGGCGACGGACGCACCAGCCAGCAGGGCCAGCCTGGTCAGCCGGTTCCACCTGTGCAGCCGGCACCTCAGCCACAGCCGCAGCCTCTGCCGAACCAGCCGACTGAACAGTTCGGCGCCGCGCAGCCTGCACCGCAGGGTCAGCCGCAGCCGCAGCACCCGGGAACGAATGCTTACCCCGCGCACCCGCAGGGCCAGCCGCCACAGCAGGAGCTGATCGGTTTCCGTCTCCCGGACAATGAGCAGCCGGACCACCAGTGGGACGACAAGAAGGATGCGCCGGGTGAAGAATCGGCGCCGAGCCAGGACGCTTCTGGGGTGGCTGAGCCGACGTCGGAGGATTCTGACCCGACCCAGCAGTTGCCACGCCCAGACGCTGACCCGGGCAACTCCCGACCCCTGAAGCCGGAGGAGTGACAGTGACGAAGCCTGAAGACAACGTCGACAACATCGACGACATCGTCAATCCTGGCCTGTTGGCCGGCGATGAAGAAGTGGAACCGATCGTCGAGCCCGGCACCGGGGATGGCAGCGGGCGCCCCGCGTTCGACCGCGAGCGCGCCGAAGCCGCTGTGCGCGAACTGCTGCTCGCGGTGGGGGAGGACCCGGACCGGGAAGGTCTCGTGGACACCCCGGCTCGTGTCGCCCGCGCCTACGAAGAGGTCTTTGCTGGGCTGCACGTCGACCCGACGGAGGTCCTGGACAAGACGTTCGCGGAGAACCACGAGGAGCTCGTCCTGGTGCGGGATGTGCCGATCTACTCCACCTGCGAGCACCACCTGGTGCCGTTCTACGGCGTGGCGCACATCGGCTACATCCCCGGCAGTGACGGTCATGTCACCGGTTTGTCCAAGCTAGCGCGGCTGGCGGATATGTACGCGAAGCGTCCGCAGGTGCAGGAGAGGTTGACGAGTCAGATTGCGGATGCACTCGTCGATAAGCTGCAGGCGCAATCCGTGATTGTCGTGATTGAATGCGAGCACCTGTGCATGGCCATGCGTGGTATCCGCAAGCCGGGCGCAACGACGACGACCTCGGCTGTGCGCGGCGGTTTCAAGCGCAACGCCGCATCGCGGGCCGAAGTGTTGAGCCTGATCAGGGGGTAAAAAGCATGACCACGGTGAAGGAGCTGACCACCCCGGGCCGGACGATGGTCATGGGAATCCTCAACGTCACCAAGGACAGCTTTTCGGACGGCGGCAAGTGGCTCGACCGCGACGCCGCCATCGCGCACGCGAAGGACCTGGTGGCACAGGGGGCGGACATGATCGATGTCGGCGCCGAATCGACCCGCCCGGGTGCCACCCGCGTGGAGGCAGACCTCGAAGCCGAGCGCGTGAAGCCGGTCATCGCGGCGCTGCACGCGGAGGGAATCCGCACGTCGGTGGATACGATGCGCGCGTCGACGGCGCTTGCCGCAGCCGAGGCTGGCGTGGACATGATCAACGATGTCTCCGGCGGCCTAGCCGACCGTGATATGTACCGCGTTATGGCGGAGACCGGCTTGCCGGTGTGCCTTATGCACTGGCGGACTCTGAATGGCGGCGAATTCGGCAACGCGGCCGGTGCGGCTGATCACGGCGGAGACGTGGTGGCCGACGTGCGCGATACCCTGAAGCGCCTGACTGACAACGCGGTCGACGCGGGTGTGGACCGCTCGCAGATCGTGCTGGACCCGGGCCTTGGTTTCGCGAAAACCGCCGCCGACAACTGGGCGCTGCTCCAGGCGCTGTCTGAACTCATCGACGGGGACCTGCCCATCCTCGTCGGCGCCTCCCGCAAGCGTTTCCTCATGGAGGTCCGGGCAAACCGCGGCTTGGAAGCGAACCCGGGCCTGGCGGATCCCGCGACGAGCGCGGTGACGGCGATCAGCGCGCACCTCGGCGCATGGGGCGTCCGGGTGCACGAAGTCGATGTGTCGCGTGACGCGGTCGATGTCGCCGCCGCATGGCGTCTCGGCGCAGACTACGCCAGCACGCAGAACACCCCAGGAGGTAGCAATGGCTGACCGCATTCAACTGACCGGCATTCAGGTCCACGCGAACCACGGTGTCCTGCCGCATGAGACGGAGTTCGGCCAGCCGTTCACCGTCGACATCACCTGCTGGCTCGACTTCGCAGCCGCTGCAGCCGGGGATGATCTGACGCAGACCGTGAACTATGCCGCGTTGACGCAACTGGCTGTGGACATCGCGGGTGGTACTGCGCGCCAGCTCATCGAGACCGTCGCCACCGAGATCGCCGACGCTGCGCTTGCCGAGTTCACCCAGCTCCACGCCATCGAGGTCACTGTGCACAAGCCGCATGCGCCCGTGGGCGTTGCGCTTGACGACGTCGCCGTCACCTCCCGCCGCTCCCGCAAGACCGCCGCGTCCATGCCGACGATGGTGCGCCCCAGCACCCCCGGCGCGCCTGGACACGCAGGCACCGAGGAGGCCTGACCGTGATGCGCGCTGTCATTTCCACCGGGTCCAATATGGGGAATTCGCGCGCGCACCTGGCCAAGGTGGCCGAGGACTTCGCCGCTGAACTCGTGGAGGCCTCGAGCTTCTACCGCACTCCGCCGTGGGGTGGGGTGGAGCAGCAGGACTTCCTCAACCAAGTGCTTATCGTCGAGGTCGAGGAGTCGCCCGAAGAGCTGCTCGCCCGCTGCCAGCGCCTCGAACGCAAAGCGGGCCGCGTGCGCGAGGTCCGCTGGGGCCCGCGCACCCTGGACGTGGACATCGTTGCGCTTTTCGACGACACCGGCGCACCGATCACCCGCGACACCGAGACGCTGACCGTGCCGCATCCCCGCGCTTTCGAAAGAGCCTTTGTGCTGGTGCCGTGGAGGGAGGTCGGCGGGGACGTCGATAAGCATCTGGCTGCGCTCGCCCCCGCGGAGGTCGCCGAGGTGCGGAAGGTGGAGCCGTGAAACGCACCGACATCGCAGCTCTCATCGGAACCGCGGGGTTCTTCGCCGCGGCCGCGCTGATCCTGGTGCGTCGCTTCTACGGCTCATGGCAGACAGTGTCCATCGTGTGGGCGTTGCCGTTGTGGGCGGTCGGCGCGCTCTGCGTCTTCCTGGCGGTGATGGTGCGCCGCCGGCGTGACGAGGGCCGCGTGGGCTTGGACCGCTCCCAACTCAACCCAATGATGGTGGCTAACTTCCTGGTGATAGGGAAGTCCGGCGCCTGGGCAGGTGCGGTACTGGGCGGCTGGTTTTTGGGTCTCACATTATGGGTTGTGCCGCGGATAAATATGCTTGCCGCGGCAGAGGCAGACGCGCCCGGGGTGCTCGCGGGACTCGCAGGCGCAGTTTTCTTAAGCGTTGCTGGTGTTATTCTTGAGCGTTCCTGCGAAGTGTCGCCACCTAATGAGGGTGAAGGTGCGGGTTAAGGTAAAGGGCATGACTGAACAGGCAGGACGGACCCGATCGCGCGACGGGGGCAATCTGTGGATGATGCTCCTGATCGCTCTGGCATTGATTGCAACTGTGATCATGCTGATCAGCGATTCCTCCGTCTGGCTCCAGGTCGCCCTGCTCGCCGCCCTATGGGCCGCAATCCTCGGTTTCTTGCTGGTCACCCGCACGCGACACGACCGCGACGCTGCCCAAGCGCTTCTCGACGCTGAGCGTCGCGAGCACGCCGCCGAAATCGACGCCCTCAACGCCCGCAATGAAGCCGCCCGTGCCGCCGAAGGCCTCCCGCCTACCACCGCCGATGCGGAGATCTTGCGCGAGATCCGCGAAGAGTTGGCGAACCTGCGGGCACAGCTTGAGGACCTCTCCGGCCGGGAATTCGGCTACGAGCCGGCTGCCCTCCAAGCCGAAGCGCGGCGCGTCCGGGAGATCGAGTCGCGCACCAGTCACGTTGTCCGCTCCGAGGCGCAGCAGCAACCGCCGCGGGCTCACGCACAGCAGCAGCGCCCAACGCAGCAGCACCCGCAGTCAGCACAGCAGACGCCGTCCCGCCGCTGGCAGGGCCCGGGTGCAGAGGATGACACCTCCCGCATCGAGCCGGTCCGCGTCCAGGAGCAGCCTGAACCGCCGCGCGCGACCGCGCGCCAGACTGGCCCCGGCTCCTCCTCTCTGTTCGGCGCGCCGTCCTCGGATGCTGTCGCCGGCCGCGTCGGATCGCACCGCGCTCCGGAGGGCCGCAACCCGCTGACCGACCTGATCCGCGAGCGCCAGGAAGAGATCGAGCGCGAGCAGGCTGCGCGTGAGGCGCAAGAAAAGGCTGAGGCTGAGCGCCGCGAGCGCGCCGCCCGCGAGCAGCGCCAACGGGAAGAAGAGCAGCGCCGTCAGCGCGAAGAAGCACAACGCCAGCACGAGGCGGAGCAGCGCCGCCAGCTCGAGGAGGCCCAGCGCCGCCAGCGGGAAGAAGAGCAGCGTCGCCACCGCGAGGAGCTAGAGCGCCGCCAGCGCGAGGAAGCGGCTCGGGCGCAGGAGGCGCAGCGGGCTGAGTTGGAGGCTCGTAAACGTCGAGAAGCGGAAGAACGTGCCGCCGCAGAGACCCGCAGCGAACGAGATGAACCGCGCGGACGCCGTCGCGCAGACGAGCGCGGCGATGGATCGCTGACCGTTGCTGAGCTGCTCGCGCGCAGTAGGGGCCAGTAATGCCAGCACCACGCCTGCACGTCGGGTACATGGGCAAGACTGACCTGGCCGATGAGTTGGCTCGTGTCGGGCACCGGACCACTCCGATTACCGGTGGGGAGTCGCTGGAGCCGTTCGACCTCATCGTCATCGAGCAAGTCTGGTGGGCCATTCCGGCGCTTGCGGAGGGGATGTCGCAGCGGATCCGCAAAGGTCAGATGGTGCTGCACACCGCGGTGGAGACCGGGGTGCAGGCGCTCGATCCGTTGGAAGTCAACGGCGCGATTGTCATGGCGGCGCACCGGGTGTGGAAGAACTATTGGGTGACTTCGGCGGCGGATGAAGTCGGTGAGTCCGTGGTCAACCTGCTCATCAGTGAAATCGGCGGCAACGTGACACTGATTGAGGACCGCCAGCGCCCGGCGATCAAGGCCGCCGAGCGGATGCGGGCGCTGTCCTACGAGGTGAACATGGATGCCTACAACCTCCTGCGCCGCAACATTCGCGCGATCGAGCCGGACGCGGTCGAGTTTTGGGGCCCAGAGGATGAGCCCATGGCAGACACGATCGACGTCGAAGAGCTCGAGTCGATTTACGGCGCGATTGAAAGCACGGATATTGCGACCTTGTACGCCGCGTTAGAGCGCCGCTACGCCTCGCGCAACAAGCTTGCGGACCAAGAGTTGTGGGCGCTGGGCAAACGCCCGATGTAGGCCCGGCATCCGCTGGCCCGTACGCTTGGGTCCCATGACGTTCACGCCGGGCACAGCCACTGTTGTCACCGATCCAGCGCAGCTGGCCACCTACGGCCGCGCGTTCCGCAAGACGGGCAAGCGCGTCACGCTCGTCCCGTTGGGGAAGGGCATTCACGCCGGCCACATTTCCCTGATTCGCGCCGCGAAGTCGCTGCTGGGCAGCATGGTCATAGTCACCTACTCCGGCGCGGAGGTTCCCGCAGACTTCGCCCGCGAGGGGGTGGACGTGGTCTTTCACGGCAGCTTCGATCCGGCGGTGCGCATCACGCCGCAACTGGACCATCTCGAGGACCCGGACGCGATCGCTGGCGCCGTCACGCGCACCGTCGCTGCGATGAACGCCACGCACGCGACGGATGTGGTGGTCGGGGAGAAGGACTTCGAGGAGCTCGTCGCGCTCCAGCACGCAGTCACCGCGCTGCGCATGGAGGTCCAGCTGCACAGCTTGCCGACGGTTCGTGCCAGCGGCGGCATCGCCATGTCACTGCGTAACGAGCATGTCGCACCGGAATCCCAGGACGCCGCCCTCGCCATCGGCGCAGCCTTGACCGCCGGCGCGCATGTCGCCGAAGACGGGCCGGAGCGGATTCTGCAGACGGTGTCGGGAGTGCTCGAGGCTGGCGGTGTGACCCCGGAATATGTGGAGCTGCGGTCGCTCGCGTTCGGCCCTGCGCCTAGTGTCGGGGACGCCCGCCTGCTCGTTGCTGCCACCGTGGGCGGGGTGCGCTTGATCGACAACGTCGGTGTGCCGGTCGGAGTGGGTTTTAGAAACCTTGACGCGTAAAACGCCGGGGTATGTTTAATGCATGCCCCACCATGATTTCTATTCATCGCTTGGGTTGGACCGTGACCGCGATGCTGCGACTCTCGCCGCGACGATCGACTGGCGGCTTGCGGACAGTAACATCAGCCCCGCCCAGCGTGATGAGCTGCAGGTAGCCCAGAAAATCCTGGGTGACGAGCGCCGCCGAGCGTTGTACGACGCCCGTCTGGACGACCCGACCGCGCCGACCATCGACGTTGCCTCCCTGCGCGAACTGGCCGACATCGATTTCGGCCCCGCGGAGGCTGACGAGATGGCGGACGAGACGGTAACCACGAGCATCCCCGTCGCACCGGCCCCAGCAGTGGAGCCTGAGGCGCCGCAGGCCTCAGCCGATGAGGAGCCTAAGACGGAGGTCAAACCCAAGCCGAAACAGTACTACCCGGACACAGACCCGAACGCGGAGGCAGTCAGCCCCGTGCAGCAGTACCCGGTCCAGTCATATCCGGCACAGTATCCGGGCCCGCCGCCGGGGTATTACCCGCCGCAGGTGCAGGGCGCTGACAAGCCCCGCCGCGGAAAAACAGTGCCGGTGATCCTGGGTGTTCTCCTGTTGCTCGGCGCGCTGGGTGCCGGCGGTTGGTGGTTCTGGAACAACCAGAGTGAGCCCTGGGAGCCGGAGGACCAGGTCATCGCGGATGCGTTCCCGCGCATCATCGGGGAGGAGAACGGTCAGCGCGGCTGGTTGGGGATGCGGTGCACGTCAAAGGAACCGGAGGAGGGCCAGGACGCCCGGATCCGCTGCGCCGACAAGCAGCTCGGTGTGAGCGTCATGGACTACGGCACGGTGGAGGCTCGCGACGGGATGCTTCCGGATGAGGATCCGGTCGTTCTCACCCAGGGTGAGTGCGAAGTGCACTCGTACGAACGCGCGGGTCAGAGCCCGCCGGTTTATGTCCTTGCGCCGCAGGGGCAAGATGGCCGGTTCCTCCTCGTGGTCAACGGTGAGGACGCAGAGAACAAGCGCCTCCACCTCAATATGTGCGATAAGACCCGCGAGTGACCGAGCGCTGATTCTGGACGTTGCCTGACTACTACTCACTTCGCAGAACCGACTACGGTAGGAGAGCGTGACTACCCAGGACCTTTCAGAGCAGCAACAGATCCGCCGCGCGAAGCGTGAGAAGCTCCTTGCACAGGGGCATGAGCCGTACCCGGTCGTTGTCGACCGCACGACGTCGCTGAAGGACCTGCGTGCGAAGTACTCCACCGCTGAGGGGGAGCTCGCGCTGGAGCCGGGTGAGGAGACGCAGGATGAGGTTGCGGTCGCAGGCCGCATCATGTTCCAGCGCAACACGGGCAAGCTGTGCTTTGCGACGTTGCAGGAAGGTGACGGCACCCAACTCCAGGTCATGCTCTCCCTGGCGGAGGTCGGCGAGGAGTCGCTGGCGAACTGGAAGGCCGATACCGACCTGGGCGATATTGTCTCCGTGCGGGGCCGGGTCATTGCGTCGAAACGCGGTGAGCTGTCTGTGATGGCGAGCAGCTGGCACATGGCGTCGAAGGCACTGCGCCCGCTGCCGGTCGCTTTCGCCGACATGAATGAAGAGCAGCGCGTGCGTTACCGCTACACCGATCTGATCATGCGTGATGACGCACGCAAGAACGCGCTGACCCGCATCAAGGTGATCGCCGCGCTGCGTAAGTACCTCACGGGCCTGGACTTCGTTGAGGTGGAGACCCCGATGCTGCAGACTCTGCACGGTGGTGCCGCTGCGCGTCCGTTCGAGACGCACTCCAACGCCCTGGACATCGACCTGTACCTGCGCATCGCGCCGGAGTTGTACCTGAAGCGCTGTGTGGTCGGCGGCATTGATCGCGTCTTCGAGATCAATCGCAACTTCCGCAACGAGGGCGTGGATAGCTCGCACTCGCCTGAGTTCACCATGATGGAGACCTACCAAGCGTGGGGCACCTACAAAGATGGCGCGGAGACCATCAAGGGCGCCGTGCAGTTCTGCGCGCAGGAAGTCTTCGGCTCAACGACGGTGACGCTTGCCGACGGCACCTCCTACGACCTCGGCGGCGACTGGAAAGTCCTGGAGATGTACCCGTCCCTGAATGAGGCGCTGGCGCGGAAGTTCCCGGGTCAGCCGGAGGTGACGATCGACTCCACCGTCGATGAGCTCAAGGGCATCGCCGCCGCGATTGGCCTGAAGGTTCCGGAGAACGCGGGCTGGGGCCACGGCAAGCTCGTCGAGGAGATCTGGGAGGAGCTGTGCTCCGACCAGCTGTACGAGCCGACCTTTGTGATCAACTTCCCGGTCGAGACCTCCCCGCTGACCCGTGATCACCGCGAGAAACCGCGCGTGACCGAGAAGTGGGACCTCTACGTCCGCGGTTTCGAGCTGGCTACCGGCTATTCCGAGCTGGTCGACCCGGTGATCCAGCGCGAGCGTTTCGAGGACCAGGCCCGCCTGGCCGCCGACGGTGACGACGAAGCCATGGTTCTCGACGAGGACTTCCTCGCCGCCATGGAGCAGGGCATGCCGCCGACCGCCGGCACCGGCATGGGTATCGACCGTCTCCTCATGGCCCTGACCGGTTTGGGCATCCGTGAGACCGTCCTGTTCCCGATGGTGCGCCCCGAGGCTTAAACCACCTCGCGGCTCGCGCCGAAAAGCACCTCTTTGCAGGGAGAACCGGGTTAGTCTGAGCCCATGCGCTCATTGACCCGCTCCGTGGCCGCCGTGTGCGGTGCCCTTCTGCTCGCCGTCACTGTTGTCGGCTGCTCTAGTGAAGGCGTTGAGGAGCCGGTCCTTTCCTCCTCGTCATCGTCTTCTACTGCTGACAAGCCCGCTGAGGCGGATGAGCAGGCGGAAAGTACCGACACTCAGCCAGCGTCCAACGCCTCCGAAGCGGACTGCTCGTTGAACGCGATCGAGCGCGACTTCGGAGACGAAGACGACTGGATTCTTTTCGAGTGCGAAGGCGACTTCGCCTACGTCGGGGCCGACGGTACTGAGTTCCACTTCCCTGCGATGTGGAAGAACGGCAAGTGGACAAAGATTCAAAACGACGGTTACGTCGAGAGAGCACTAACGGCCCCGTGTTACTCGCAATCGACGGTGGACGGCTTGGGCATCGGGCCGAAGGTCCGTTCCAGCATGCTCAACTGCGCCACGGGAAAGCGGTTCGACGACGACACCTCCGAATCCGGCAAAACTGACGTGAGCCAGTACATCACACAGGTCGGTCTTGGCGAGGCGGGCATGAACGCGTCTTTCCCGGACTGCGACGGCCGGCTCATTCTCATCCTGGATTCGGTCGTCGATGATCCCTCCCTCGGCGATACGCAGGACCGCTTGGCGCAAGCGGCGTTGCTCGACAAGCCGTTCGGCAAGGAATTCACCGTCCCTGGCCAGTGCGCTTCCCTGCGCAAACAGGTCGACGGACACGACATCTACCCCGTCTACCTGGATTTCGGCAAGGACAAGTCTGCGGCGTGCTCAGCGAAGTCACGGTACGGCGGTAACGTCCGCCCGCTTATCGACGGCGACTTCGCCCCGGGCAACAACCAATCGGTCGACGAAGCCCGTCTTGCTCTCGATCCCTGCTAGAGCGTGCCGGTGGGCGTTCCCGAGATGGGATATTGTCGCAAGTAGTCACTTTCAAACGGTCAGCGATTCAAGAAAGGTTCTCCCCATGAGCTCCATGTGGAACGGCTACCCCTATGGCCAGCAGTATGATCGTGATGGCCTGCCTGTCACGGGCGCTCACCCGGGTTACGAGAGCTACGGTTACGGTCAATCCCCGCAATGTTTCTCCGAACCGTATGCGCAGGAGCATTACGTCCAGCCGGCGTATCATCCGCCGGCACCGTACATGGCTCAGCCGTATCCGTACGCCGTTAAGCCGAAGAACAAGGTCATCGCTGCTCTGTTGTTCTTCTTTCTCGGGGAGTTCGGGATCGGAAACTTCTACATGGGGCAGACGGGCCGAGGAGTAGCAAAACTGGTCCTTCTTGCCGCGACCTTCTTCTTCGCGATCACGATCATCGGGCTCGTCGTAGCTATCCCTATGGGCATTGCGTTAGCGATCTGGCCGTTGGTGGAAATGATTTTGGTCCTCACTGGCGCGGCGGGCTACGACCGCGACGGTAATGGTGTGCCCTTGGAGTAGGGGGACCAACCCGCCCTGGATCCCTGCTAAAAGGCAATCGAGGGCTGTTCGCTACTGGCGAACACTACTGTGAGCTGGACTTTTGTGTCTCCGTGGCGGAATGAGACTGCAAGCAGGGAAGGGGTTTCGCACCTGCGCGTTATGGTGGGTGGAACAAAAATTAGCTGTCTTTAGCCATAAAGGGGTTGCCACATGTTCGAGCGGTTTACAGACCGTGCACGGCGCGTGATCGTGCTGGCCCAGCAGGAAGCACGCGACCTGAACCACAACTACATTGGTACTGAGCACATTCTGCTCGGCCTGATCCAAGAGGGCGAGGGCGTTGCAGCCAAGGCCCTTGAATCCATGGGCATCAACCTTGACGACGTCCGACGTGAGGTCGAAGAGATCATCGGCCGCGGCTCCCAGCCACACACCGGCCACGTGCCGTTCACTCCGCGCGCCAAGAAGGTACTGGAGCTCTCCCTGCGTGAGGGACTGCAGATGGGGCACAAGTACATCGGTACGGAGTTCCTGCTCCTCGGTCTCATCCGCGAGGGTGAAGGTGTGGCCGCGCAGGTGCTGATCAAGCTCGGTGCGGATCTGCCGCGCGTGCGTCAGCAGGTCATCCAGCTGCTGTCTGGTTATGAGGGCGGCGAGGGCCAGAACCCTGAAATCGCCGAAGGCCAGCAGGGCGGCCCGGGTCTGACCGGCGCCGGTGCTGGCTCCGGCAGCATGGGCGGCATGGGCTCCGGTCGCGGAGGCAACCAGGGCGAGCGCTCCAACTCGCTCGTGCTGGACCAGTTCGGCCGCAACCTCACCGCCGCTGCCAAGGAAGGCAAGCTCGATCCTGTCGTCGGACGCGATAAGGAGATTGAGCGCATCATGCAGGTGCTGTCGCGCCGCACCAAGAACAATCCGGTGCTCATCGGTGAGCCGGGTGTGGGTAAGACCGCCGTCGTGGAGGGCCTCGCCCTGGACATCGCCAACGGCAAGGTTCCGGAGACTCTGAAGGACAAGCAGGTCTACTCGCTCGATTTGGGCTCCCTCGTGGCTGGTTCCCGCTACCGCGGTGACTTCGAGGAGCGCCTGAAGAAGGTGCTCAAGGAGATCAACCAGCGCGGCGACATCATCCTGTTCATCGATGAGATTCACACCCTCGTCGGTGCGGGTGCCGCAGAAGGCGCCATTGATGCTGCATCGCTGCTGAAGCCGAAGCTGGCCCGCGGTGAGCTGCAGACCATCGGTGCCACCACGCTCGACGAGTACCGCAAGCACATTGAGAAGGACGCCGCCCTTGAGCGTCGTTTCCAGCCGGTGCAGGTCGACGAGCCGTCGGTGGAGAACACCATCCAGATCCTCAAGGGTCTGCGTGATCGTTATGAGGCGCACCACCGCGTCTCCTACACCGACGACGCGCTCGCCGCAGCTGCGAACTTGTCGGACCGCTACATCAACGACCGTTTCCTGCCGGACAAGGCTGTCGACCTCCTCGACGAGGCCGGCGCACGCATGCGCATCAAGCGCATGACCGCCCCGAAGGGTCTGCGCGATGTCGACGACCGCATCACCGAGGTGCGCCGCGAGAAGGAAGCGGCTATCGACGCCCAGGACTTCGAGAAGGCTGCCGGCCTGCGCGACACCGAGCGCAAGCTGGGTGAAGAGCGTGCTGAGAAGGAAAAGCAGTGGCGCGCCGGTGAGCTCGAGGACATCGCCGAGGTGGGCGAGGAGCAGATCGCGGACGTGCTGGCCAACTGGACCGGCATCCCCGTGTTCAAGCTCACCGAGTCCGAGTCCTCCCGCCTCTTGCACATGGAGGACGAGCTGCACCAGCGCATCATCGGCCAGGACGACGCCGTCAAGGCAGTCTCCCGCGCTATCCGGCGCACGCGTGCCGGCCTGAAGGACCCGAAGCGCCCGTCCGGTTCCTTCATCTTCGCCGGTCCGTCCGGTGTGGGTAAGACGGAGCTGTCCAAGGCGCTCGCTGAGTTCCTCTTCGGCGACGAGGACTCCCTGATCCAGGTGGACATGGGTGAGTTCCACGACCGCTTCACCGCATCGCGCCTGTTCGGTGCGCCTCCGGGATACGTCGGTTACGAAGAGGGTGGCCAGCTCACGGAGAAGGTGCGCCGCAAGCCGTTCAGCGTCGTGCTTTTCGACGAAATCGAGAAAGCCCACAAGGAGATTTACAACACCCTCCTGCAGGTGCTCGAAGAAGGCCACGTCACCGACGGCCAGGGCCGCAACGTGGACTTCAAGAACACGGTGCTGATCTTCACCTCCAACTTGGGTACGTCTGACATCTCCAAGGCTGTCGGACTGGGCTTCAGTGGCGCCAGCGCCACCGACTCGGATGCCCAGTACGAGCGCATGAAACAGAAGGTTCATGACGAGCTGAAGAAGCACTTCCGCCCCGAGTTCCTCAACCGTATCGACGAGATCGTGGTCTTCCACCAGCTCACCCAGGAGCAGATCGTCGAGATGGTGGAGCTGCTCGCTGGACGCTTGGCGAAGAACCTCGAGACCCAGGACATGGGTATCGAGTTGTCCGAGGATGCCAAGAACCTTCTGGCAGCCCGCGGTTTCGATCCCGTGCTCGGTGCGCGCCCGCTGCGCCGCACCATCCAGCGCGAGATCGAGGATGTCCTGTCGGAGAAGATCCTCTTCGGCGAGATCGGTGCCGGCGAGATCATTGAGGTCGGTGTGACCAACTGGGACGGCAAGACCGACTCGCCGCGCGACTACGAATCGGCCGAGTTCACCTTCACTCCGAAGCCGAAGCCGCTGCCGGAGGACACCTTCGGTGAGCTTGAGGATGATGATGTCCGCGACATCGCTCCGAAGGACGGCCAGGAGGACTACCAGGTCCGCGCGACCACGCCGGTTGACCCGGATGAGACCGACGAGCCCGGCCCGGACTCGGACCCTGCGGCTGACGCTGACGCCGATGCTGACTCTGAGAGCAACTTCGGTGAGGACGGCGCCCCCGGCACCGCCCTGCTTGACCGCCCGCGTGACGGTCGCGACAGTGATGACGGCGACAACGCCGACGGCACCGACAACACTGACGGCCCGGACCCGGACGATCTGTCCGATGGTGACGGCGAGAAGGCCTAACCCTTAAGCCGTCGGGCCCTCAGCCCGAGCCCAAGAACCCGCGCATCCCCTCACACCACGAGAGGGGAAGCGCGGGTTTCGCCGTTTCACGCCGCGCGCAAGATATAGATTGCATCCTTACTGCGGCAAGAGAAAATGACCTGGTGTTTTAGGCACCGTGCGACGGCCACATGCAATCTATATCTGGGCCTCGGCCGCACGCTGTGCCAGGACTCACCCAGCCCTCAGGACGATCCGGGAAATCTAGAATGTGCCGCAATTCGTTCCGGCTGGCAGACCGTTGAAGCGGTCCATGAGCCAGGTCATCGACGGGGGAGCTTGGCTGAAAATTCCTACGGCGTGGTTGGCGCCGAGTTTCACGCCTGGGGTTAGTTCGGGGAGGCCGTCGTCAAGCAAGGTGACCTGCGCGCCGAGGCTGCAGTGGTCGCGTGCCATCTGCACCACCTGGCCGCTGGGTACAAGGTCGTCGTTGCCGGGCGTGGACACCATGATCGGGGCTGTCGGCTTGCGGCGGCCGAGCTTCTGCTCTTCGAGCTCGCGGCGGATCTCCGGTTCCGAGGTGACAATGTCGCCCAAGCTGCGCCCTGAGGTGGTCATCGTGCGCGAATCCTGCAGGCCCCAGCGCACCGCGCCGTCAGGCATGCACGAGTCGCGGGTGGTGGCGATGAACTCGCGGCCGCGCGCATTGACATGCTTATCGACGACCGCCCCAAACTCCGGATACCTCTCCGTCCACCCATGCAACGCGTAGCCGATGACGGCGCCGATAGAGGAGTTGTCGACTCCGCGGATGGACTCGATCAGGTCCGCCGGCGGCGCGCCAGAGTAGGCGCCTTTGACGTTGAGATCCGGCGCGTAGGTGCTGGCCATCTCCGCCGCGGCCGCCGAGGCACCGCCGCCTTGGGAGTAACCCCAGAACCCGACCGGAGCCCCGGGCGTGGTCGTGGCGCGGGCGGCATCGAGCATGGCGTGGCCCTCTTCGTCGTGGAGGACGTAGGTGTGCGCGCCGGGTGTGCCCAGGCCGATGTAGTCGGTGACCACCACGCGCATGCCCAGCAGGGATGCGGCGTGGTAGTGGGCGATCTCGTAGTTCGTCGCCACAGCCGGCAGGTTGGGGTCGACTTGGCCGAGCATCCATGGCCCACGGCTCGGCGCGCAGGTGTCGCCGGCGCCGCGGGTGCCGGGGCCGAACACGACTGTCGGGGTGGGGCCGCCGCCCTGCCACGGATTAGCCGGTTCGATGACCACGCCGCTGACCGGCACGATCCGGCCGTCGACAGTCGTGGAGGTGTAGAGGATCCGCTCGGCGTAACCGGGGAACTCCGGGCCGAGGATGTTCAGCAGGTGCGGTGCCGGCTGGGTGCGCAGGATCTTGCCGGGCCGGTCGAGCTGGTCGGCGGGCACCGGGTCGTCGTAGAACGGGTCATACGCGTTGGTCGGGTTGCCGGCCGGAGTGGTCGCCGCGTGCTGCAGGCCGCGATGCGCTTGGTCGACCGCGTCATGAGCACCCGCCGTCGGCACACCCGTTGCCGCAAGCGCCACCGCCGCAGCAGTAGTTGCAACCGCCGCCTTGAAACTTAGCCGAGGGAAAATATGCGCCATACTCCAGGATCCTAGCTAGGCCCCTCACGCGCCCGCTGGAAAATCGAGAAAAAGTGCGGGTTAACGGGCGTGGCAGCAGCTGCGTCTCGTACGATCATGACCCATGGGAATCACGTACCGCGGCAAGAAGAAGCTGAACAAGAACACCTGGGTGAACACGTCGGGCTCGGGTGCCTCGCTGTCCAAGAAGTTCGGACCTGTCACCGTGAACTCGCGCGGCGGCGTCTGGGTCAACCTGCCCGGCGGGCTGACCTACCGCGGCCGCTGGAAGAAATAACGCGGCTAACCGCCGTAGCTGCCTTCGCTGCGCAGGCGGGCAAGCAGGTTGCCGTAGGCGGGTGCGCCGGTGCGGTCGCTGAACTCGTCAAGGTGGAGTTCCACCCAGAGCATCATGTCGGAGCGGTCGATGTCGCGGGCGCGCTCCCAGACGTTCTCGAAGACCAGCGCTGCTTCGTCGTGGTGGCCGGCGCTGCCGAGGGCGAAGGCGTTGCGGCCGCGAATGAGTGTGGACACTATGGGGTTTCCCACCTCCGTGAGCACGGGGATTGCCCAGGTCGTCAGCGCGATGGACTCTGCATGGCGGCCGGTGCTGCTGAGCAGTTCGACTAGGTCGGAGATCCAATCGTAGGTTTTCACCAGGAGTTGCGGGGCGTCCTCGTCGTGGCGTAAGACCTGCTCCGTGAGGGATTGGAAGCGCTGACTGGTGGCAGGCCATTCCTGGGCGAAGAAGTCGTCGCCGGTGCGTGTGATAAAGCGTGCCATTGCTGCCGCAGCTTCGAGCCGGGCCCACGGTTCCGCTGTGTCTGCGGTGGTGTCGAGGAGGTGTTCGGCGGTGCCGGCGAGGTTTTCGGCGGGGGAGGCGAGTTGAGCGTCGATAAGCAGGTTGAGCGCGGTGCCGATGAGCACGACGTGCTGTGTGATGTCGCCTGTGCGTTCGGCGAGGAAAGCGGCGCTGAGGATTTCCTGCGCACCGCGTAGCTCACTGCCAAGGCGTCCGAGCCGAATGCCCTTGAGTGGGCGCAGCATGACTTCGGCAGCCTCCGGGTCGTCGATAACGTCCGGGTGAACGCGCTGTTCAGTCAGTGTCTTGTCGATCATCGCGATGGCATCCATCTGGCGCCCTGTTTGAATCGTGCCGGAAGTCAGGTCGCGCAGCAGCGGGTAGGAAATCTTCTCTGCGGCGGCGAGTGAAACAGCGAAATCGAGGAGCTCATGGGCACGGCCGGAGTCCTCCTCGTCGAGCTCGATGAGTCGTGCGAGCAGGCCACAGGTTTTCTCGATAGCCGTGTCTGGATCGAACGAGGCCACGAACGGCAGCGCGTGCTTGCCGACGTCCCCGAGGTACTCCTCCGGGAACAGCCCCTCCAAGAGGAAATTGATCTCGATGGTGCTGCGCAACTGCGGGTCGACGGTGGGGTCCTGCGCGAGAGCCATCATGTCCCGGAACATCTGGGTGATGTCGTCCATGGATTGCGGCTCGCGGCTGCGGATCTCCGACATTCGCGGGTCGGCGTCGGCGCGGGTGGGGTATTGGGATCCGTCGTAGCTTCCGTCGATGCGGGCTTTGGCGTAGGTGATCAGCTCTGGGTCGTAATCGGCGTCGACGGGGTGGAAGCAGATGTCGCGCGGGGAGTCGTCTTCAAGCTTTGAGATAGCAGTGTCTTCAAAGTGATCCGCGTCAAGGGCGGGTACGCGGTGGCGCTCGTTGTAGTAACGGGCCCAGAAGTCGTTGCCGTTGCGCGCGTCGCCTTCTGCGGCGTCGCGCAGGGCCACCCGGCCGAAGTCATCGGTGAGTGCGGCCACTGTCGGGTTCGGGCCAACACCTACGTACCGCTGCCACCGCGGTGAGGTGTAGCGCACCATGGCGCGTTCGCCGTGGCCGTTCTCCGCGGCGGCGCGGAAGAAGATGAACAGCGCTCCAGCGACGCCTGCGGTGTCGTCGATGAACGGCTCCGTGGCGCTGACGAGCGCGAACGCTTCGTCAGCGAGGCCGCCTTGAAGCAGGAATGTCGCGATTTGGATGACCGCCTCGTTCAGGTCCGGGTCTGCGACGGCGAGCTGGAGAGCGATCTGCGCGCGCCGGACAGACTTCTCGTAGTCGATGTGGGCGGCCAGCGGGCTCAGCGATTCGGCGATCATCGCTGCCGGCTGGTTTGTGCTGACGTGTCCGGAGTCCACCATGATGTCGACGATCTCGTCGCATTTGTCCAGCATGCCTTGCTCGAGGTAGGCCATGGCTGCAATGTCGTGGCGTCGCAGCCACTCGACGGCCCCCAGCTTATCGACGTCCCCTGCACCCGGAATGTACCCGTCCAACAAGGGAATAACCCGGTCGCTTTCGTTGCGGTTTTGGTGGTGGGCGATTCTCAGGTTGAGGATGTCATCCGGGTCGTCGAAGACTTCTTCAGCGAAAGCGAGTGCTTCCTCCGACTTCTCCACGGTTCCGTCCTCACGGCCGGGGATGCGCGCGATGATGAAGTCCAGAAAGATCCGGAACAGATTCGGCATGGGGGTGCCGTCTTCGTTGAGAGGTTGCGCAGGGTCCGTGGTTGCGGAGGAGGCGTAGTGGTGCGCGCGGAAGCGGTCCGGTTCGCGTTGGTGCATTGCATACAGGTCTTTGAGCTCGTCTATTGAACCGACCGGATCGTGCGCTGCCCGTGCGTACATCGCGTCGAGGCGGGTGCGGTAGGCCAGCTCCTCGCCCTCGGGTGTGCCATCTTGGGCCATCAGGGCGATGAGGGGATCAATCTCGGCGAGGTACTCGTCATGGGGCATGCCGGCCGCAGATTTCTCGCTGAGGTCTAGGGCTTTGTAGTTGAGCTCGTAGAGGTCCATGCGGACAATGCTAAACGTTTCCTGAGAACGCGGCAGGCGGCTCAGGCGGCTACGGCAGGCGGAAACGGCCGTTGGCATCCTGCACGGCCAACCCGTCCTCAAGCAGCGAGAACAGCGCGCGGGAGCGCTGCGGCGCGTCTGGCCAGACCAGGTCGATCACGCCTTGCTCGACGGGCGTATTGGCCTCGCGCAGGACCTTCATGATTTTCCCGCGTACCTGCCGGTCCGTGCCGACGAACTTCTGCACTTTCTTGCCCGCCAGTTCCTCCTCGGTGGGGGCGGGGGAGCCGGCGGCGACCCAAGCGCAGTCGCTGATAAGCGGGCAGGACTTGCACGCGGGGTTCGTCGCAGTGCAGACAAGCGCGCCGAGCTCCATCAGGCCCGCGGAGAACACATCCGCGTCCGTGCCCGGGAGCAGCTCCGCGACCCATTCCAGCTCGGCCTTCTGCGGTTTCGCCACCGGCCGTCCCAGCTCGGCGCGAGCGTAAACTCGGCGCACATTCGTGTCCACCACGGGCACTGCCTGCCCGAACGCGAAGCACGCGACCGCCCGCGCGGTGTAGTCGCCGATCCCCGGTAGCGCCAGCAGCTTATCGACGGCGCTGGGCACCTGCCCGTTGTGAACGTCGACAAGCGCCGCGGCGCATTCCTGGAGCCGCAACGCGCGACGCGGATACCCGAGCGTGCCCCACGCGCGCAGCACCTCGGAGGTGGGCGCGGCGGCGAGATCCGCGGGCGCGGGCCAGCGCCGCATCCACTCACGCCACTGCGGGGCGACGCGGGCGACAGGGGTCTGCTGGCTCATGACCTCGCTGAGCAGCACGCCCCACGGCGACGTGCTCGGCTCGCGCCACGGCAGATCGCGGGCGTTCGCGCGGAACCACTCGGTCACTTTCGCGGGATCAATCACAGTGCCATAATAGTGGCCATGGCATTCCGAAAAATACCGCGAGAGACCTGGCAGCACCTGCTCGAAGGAAATGAGCGTTTCGCCACTGAAACTTCTGAGCGTCCAAACAACAACAGCGCCCGCCTCCAAGAACTGCGCGCCGGCCAAGAACCGTACGCAGCAGTGCTGGCGTGTTCCGATTCGCGGGTGCCTGTCGAGATGCTTTTCGACGCCGGCCTCGGCGAACTCTTCGTCGTCCGCACCGCCGGAGGGTGCGTGGACGCCGCCGTGACCGGATCCCTGGAATTCGCGGTGAAGAATCTCGGGGTGTCCCTGATCGTCGTGCTCAGCCACGAAAGCTGCGGAGCGATCGGTGCTGCCGCCACCTCCTTCGAGGAAGGGGAGATGCCCACCGACCTCACCCGCGTGTTCGTGGAAAAGATCGCACCGAGTGTCATCGAAGCCAAGAAGCTTGAGCACGCCGACCGCGCTGTCATCGAAGAGACCCATGCGACGGTCACCGCCGAGCACTTGCGGCACCGCATCCCGGACGTGGAGGATCGCATTGCTGACGGCTCGTTGGGCATTGTCGCCGCGCGATACCGGCTTGAGGATGGCCGCGTCACACCCGTCGGAGAGCACTTCGGCCGATAAGATCTACAGGCGTGAGCCACCAACCGCCCCGACGAGACAGTTACACCCCGCGCCAGCCGCGGCGCCCGGAGCGCGGTGACGCGCGTGACTCTGCACGAGGCACGGACACTCGCCCCGTGCGGTCCCCGCAGCGCCTCCCGCAGGAGGTCTACGTCCGCCGCAGGGTCGCTGCGCTGGTCATCCTCCTCGCTGTGGCTGCCCTGGTGGTGTGGGGTTTAACGGCGTTCGCACGCTCCGGTTCCGACGAGCCGGAACAGCCCACCACAACCGCGCCGGAAACAATGGTGACCACCCCGACCGAACCGGACCCGGGCGCATCCGCCACGGAGACGGAGGCAGAGACCGAGTCCAAGGACGAAGATTCCACTGAGCCGTCCGAGAGCGAATCCGACAAGCCCGACGAGGCTGCCCTGGCCTCCAAGAAGACCTGCGAGCTCGAGGACCTGCAGCTGACCGTGAAGGTGAACAAGACCGCCTTTGACAGCTCGGATCCGGAGGATCAGCCGGACATCACCGTCGAGGTGAAAAACCCCACCGGCGCCGACTGCGATATCGACGCCACCGAGGACAAGCTGCGCTTCGAGGTCTACGCCATCGGCCGCGAAGGCTTCCAACCCGTCTGGGGCGACACCGACTGCTACGACCCGGTGATCAACGGTGAGCAAACCTTCCCCGCCGGCGAGTCCCGCCACTTCAGCGCAACCTGGTCGCGCCTGGGGTCCTCGCCGGGCCAGTGCTCGGCACGTGAGCCGGTCGCGCCGGGCGCCTACGTCGCTTCGGTCTCGCTCGGAGACAACGCTTCCGAGGGCGTCACCTTCAACATCAACTAGGAGCTAGACGAGCTAGCTCCTAAAATCAGCTGAGGCGACGCAGACCCTCCGCAATGTGGCGCGCCCACAGCGGCGAGACATGCTCCGCCACCGCGAGCTGCTCCGGTTCGGCTGCGCGGATGGCGTCCAGGTCGCCGAACTCTTCCACGATGTGGTCAATGAGGAACTTCTGCACCCGCGGGATACGCGACAGCACGCGGTAGCCGCGCGGGGTGACCGACTCGACCAAATTCTCTTCCGTTGCGGGCAGGCCGAGCAGACGCGCCAGCGCCGCCGAGGTGAGGAGGTCGGAGTCGGGGAGGTTCTCGAGGTCGCGCAAGGCGCCGTCGATAAGCTCGGCGTGCGGAACGCCGTCGGTGACGATGTAGTCGCACGCGAGCATCTCAATGTCATCGTCGATGGTGCCGCGCAGTTCGCTGAGCTGGAGGCGCAGCTGGCGGGCGTCGGTGCCCAGCTCAATGATCTGGTCGTCGACATCGCGGGCGGCGCGCTGCAGCAGCAGCTGGCGTTGCAGCAGATGCAGCACGTCTTCGACAGCGGCGTAGCGGTTCATCTCGGCCACCGCGAGGCGCTGGTTCGCCTTATCGACGCGCGAACGGTACTGCTCCACTGTCGCAATCGCCTGCCGCGCACGCGTCATCATCACACCGGGCTCCTCGATGACGTGGCGTTTCCCGGCGGCGTAAACGGTGACAATATTCATCGACGCCGACACCGACACCACCGGCGTGCCCGTGTGCAGCGCAGTGCGTTCAGCGGCGCGGTGGCGCGTGCCGGTCTCGGATGTCGGGAACGTCGGCGACGGCACAAGCTGCACGTTCGCCCGCGTGATGCGGGTGCCGTCCTCGGACAGAAGGACCGCGCCGTCCATCTTGGACAGCTCGCGCAGCAGCGTCGGAGAGAACGGCACGTCGAATTCGATGCCGCCGTCGCAGATGGGGGTGACGTCGGGGCCGTCGCCAAGCACGATGAGCGCGCCCGTGTGGCCGCGCTTGATGCGCTCAAGCCCGTCGCGCAGCTCAGTGCCCGGGGCGAGACGCAGGAGAGTTTCGCGCATGCTGGTCATAATCACTCGAGCATACGCTTACCGACGACACCAATCGCCTCCTTCAGCGACCCCACCCCCGCCACACGCATCCCGTGCTGGTTCGCTGCACCCTTGGAGCCACCGGGGACGATCGCGTTCTCGTAGCCGAGACGAGACGCCTCCGCCAGGCGGCGGTCCAGGGAGGGCACGCGGCGCAGCTCGCCAGCCAAGCCCACCTCGCCGATGACGACGGTGCGCGGCGGCAGCGGCGTGTTGTGCAAACTCGACCAGGTGGCCAGCGCGACAGCGAGGTCAGTGGCCGTCTCCGTGATGCGCACGCCGCCGACCGTGGCGACGTAGGCGTCCTTGTCATTGGTGCGCTCCCCGCAGCGCGCTTGGAGGACCGCGAGCACCATGGGGACGCGGTTGTAGTCCAAGCCGGTGACCACGCGGCGCGGCGACTTGTTCACCGGGTCGACGGTGAGCGCCTGGACCTCAGCGAGGATCGGACGCACGCCGTCGATCGCCACCGTGACCGCAGAACCGTCGGGGGTCTGGCCGCGGTGGGAGAGGAACAATCCAGACGGGTCAGGAACCTCGCGGATACCGTCGGCGGTCTGCTCGAAACAGCCGACTTCATCGGTCGCGCCGAAGCGGTTCTTCAGCCCGCGCAGCATGCGCAGGCTCGTCTGGCGGTCACCCTCGAAGTTGAGCACCACGTCGACCAAGTGCTCCAGCACGCGCGGGCCAGCGACGTTGCCGTCCTTAGTGACGTGGCCGACCAGCAGGATCGGCAGGTTCGTCGACTTCGCCAGGCTCGTCAGAGCTGCCGTCACCGCACGCGACTGAGCGACACCGCCAGCGACGCCTTCCACACCGGGCGCCTGCATCGTCTGGACCGAGTCCACGATCAGCAGATCGGGTTTGACCTGGTCGACATGGCCGAACAGGACATCCAGGTTCGATTCCGCCGCCAGGAACAGGCGGTCTTGCAGAGCTCCGGTGCGTTCAGCGCGGCCGCGGACCTGGGAAGCGGACTCTTCTGCGGTCACGTACAGCGCGGTGCGCGGTTCACCGTCGGCGCCGTCGGCACCGGCGGAAGCCCATTTCGACGCCACCTCCAGCAACAGCGTCGACTTTCCCACGCCCGGCTCGCCGGAGAGCAGCACCACCGATCCGGGGACGATGCCGCGGCCGAGGACGCGGTCGAGCTCGCCAATGCTCGTCGATAAGCGATGCGCCGCGGTGGCGTTGACTTTGGTGATGGGTTGCGCCGCTGACGACGGCGTCAACACTTGCGGGCGCGCTGAACCTGCGCCGGCGGCCGCGGAAACAGGGGCGGCGGATTCGGCGAGGGTGCCCCACGCTCCGCACTCCGGGCAGCGGCCGAGCCACTTCGGGGAGGAATAGCCGCACTCAGAGCAAGTGTAAACGGTGCGCTTCTTGGCCAAAGGCTAGTTACTGTGCTTCTTTGGCACTACCGTGGCCGGACTCCTCCAGCTCCGGCTGGCGGACGGAGTCGCCGGACTCGAGTGTCGGCGCAGCCACGGTAGCGGTGATATCGATGGTGCCGGAGTCGAACGTGAACGTCACCGGGATGTTGCCGCCGTAAGCGAAGTCCTTGTTGTCCAGGGCGGTCTCGACGTACTCGACGCAGGCCGTGGTGTCGGTCGACTGCGGCATCTGCTCCAGGCCGTCGGCGGAATCACCGACGATGTTGCAGTTGTAGCCCATCGGCTCCGTCGAATCCATCTGCACAGACTGTCCGTCGACCTCGATGGACTGCAGCTTGTGCTCGTGCATCTGGTAGTCCTGGTTCGATGCCGTGAACTTCAGGGCCGCTTCGCCGTTCTCGTCGAGGAGGACCGTGACGTCCTGGACGGTGACGGAGCCGTCCTCAGTCTGGGCGCTGGCACCGTTGACGGCCGCAACCTGAGAAGAGGTCTGGGTGATCTGGCCTGCCGAGCACGCTGCGAGCAGCAGCGCGGAAACAGCTGCAACAGAAACTGCGCCGCCGCGGCGGGCGACAGACTTCAGGGACTTCACGTCGATGTCCTCCATTACGAACAATCACGAATTACGGGGAATTCTGGGCGTATCACCGGTTTACCTTAGTCTTTCCTGGCCCCTAATTCACAGTTTTGCGCTGCCCCGGAGATCTTCCCCACGCCAGAACAGGGGTCAACCGGGGGTAACCGGGTGTGGTGTGCGCGCGGTGCACGCCGGCTTTCCGGGGTGGCAGCGCGCCGTCGTCAAGCACACTGCGCAATCGCGGACCGGGTAGCGATGTTAGAATCGTGGAGTTATTGG
Source organism: Corynebacterium sp. CCUG 71335 (assembly GCF_024454075.1). NCBI lineage: Bacteria > Bacillati > Actinomycetota > Actinomycetes > Mycobacteriales > Corynebacteriaceae > Corynebacterium > Corynebacterium sp. CCUG 71335. Next base: position 9,700 of record NZ_JAGPYY010000011.1, on the reverse strand, counting down.
TCAGTGTGCCCGAGCTGTCTGCAAGGAGATGCCAGTGGATTTCAAGGTCGGAGAAGTGGTGGTCTACCCGCACCACGGTGCTGCGCGGATCGCGGACATCGAGCAGCGGGAGATGGGCGGGGAGACCCTCGACTTCCTCGTGCTGAACATCCTGCAGTCCGACTTGTCCGTGCGTGTCCCGGTGAAGAACGCGGAGCTGGTCGGCGTGCGCGACGTGGTCAACGAGGATGGCCTGCGCAAAGTCTTCTCCGTGCTGCGCGAGACCGACGTTGAGGAAGCTGGCAACTGGTCCCGCCGCTACAAGGCGAACCAGGAGCGTCTGGCATCGGGCGACATCAACAAGGTCGCCGAGGTTGTGCGCGACCTGTGGCGCCGCGACCAGGGCCGTGGCCTGTCCGCCGGTGAGAAGCGCATGCTGGGTAAGGCCCGCCAGATCCTCGTCGGCGAGCTCGCGCTTGCGGAGCCGATCGATGAGGCGAAGGCCGACGACATGGAAAAGGAAATCCAGTCGATCATCGCCCGCCACGTCGAGCAGGGGCTTGTGGCTAAGCCGAGCGACGACATCGACCCGGACGATGATGTCGACCTCGACGACCTGAGCTTCGACGACCCGGATGAGGACGACTAAACGCCGCGTCGTCGCCCTTGTCGCCGCAGCCGGCCGCGGCACGCGCCTCGGCGCCGACATCCCGAAAGCGTACGTTCCACTGCGGGGGCGCACGCTGCTGGAACGCTCCGTTGCAGCGATGGAGACGTCCGAAATCGTCGACCACATTGGCGTCATCGTCAGCCCCGACATGGAACCGCTGGCGCGCCGTTTGCTGCACGGGCACGATGTCCAGTTCATCCACGGCGCCGGCGAGCGCGCAGGCTCCGTGTGGGAGGGCATCAAAGCAGTTTCGCTTATCGACGAGCTTGCCACCTCCGCCGTCCTCATCCACGATGCCGCTCGCGCCCTGACCCCGCCGGGCATGATCGCCCGCGTGGCCATGGAGGTCCTTGCTGGCGCGCCAGCAGTGATTCCCGTCCTCCCCGTCGCTGACACCATCAAACGTGTCGATGTCGCCGGCACCGTCGTGGACACCCCCGACCGCTCCACTCTGCGCGCTGTGCAGACGCCGCAAGGGTTCGACCTGGAGACGCTGCGCGCCGCGAACGAGGCTTACTTCGGTAAGGGCGCTGCTGGTGCTACGGGCTTTGTGCCGACGGATGACGCGAGTCTCATGGAATGGTTCGGCGTCCCCGTCGCCACCGTGCAGGGCGACCCGATGGCGTTCAAGATCACCACGCCGATCGACCTGGTCCTAGCCAAGCGCATCACGGACGAGGCAGAGCCGACCGTCTTCACCGTCCCCGGCAGCTAACCGCCAGCTGTAGCTAGGATCGGAGCGCATGAGTACTTCGCGCTTGCGTGTCGGCACAGCTTTCGACGCCCACCAGATCCAGTCCGGTAAACCCTGCTGGATCGCGGGACTTAACTTCGAGGGGGTTGACGGCTGCGAAGGCCATTCCGATGGTGACGTCGTCTCGCACGCGATCGTGGACGCGGTGCTGTCGGCGACCGGTCTCGGGGACTTGGGTAGCTTCGTCGGCGTCGGACGCCCCGAGTACGCCGGCGTGACGGGTGTGCAGCTGCTCACCGAGCTGCGTGGGCTTGTGGAGTCGACCGGTTACACCGTCGTCAACGTGTCCACCCAGCTGATCGCGCAGACCCCGAAGATGGGGCCCGTGCGCGAAGAGGCGGAGCGTACCCTGTCCGAGGCGCTCGGTGCCCCCGTCTCCGTCAGTGCGACCACGACTGACCACATGGGATTCACCGGCTCGGGCGAAGGCCGGGCGGCCATTGCGACGGCGTTGGTGGAGCAGCCTTGAGGGGGCGGCGGCATCGATAAGCGGGCCTGAGAGCGCGCATCTGGCAGACTAGGTACGTGACTCAGCAGATTTTCGACACCGCCACCCGCACGCTCCGCGCCTTCGAGCCGCTCCGAGAGGGACACGTGTCCATCTACCTGTGCGGCGCAACCCCGCAGTCGTCACCGCACATCGGGCACTTGCGTTCCGGCGTCGCGTTCGACGTCGTGCGCCGCTGGTTCGCTGCGAACGGCAACGATGTGGCATTCGTGCGCAATGTCACTGACATCGACGACAAGATCCTCACTAAAGCGGCGGAACACGACCGCCCCTGGTGGGAGTGGGTGTCCACGTATGAGCGCGAATTCAGCCGCGCCTATGAGACGCTGGGCGTGCTCCCGCCGAGTGTTGAACCGCGCGCGACGGGCCACGTCACGCAGATGGTTGATTACATGCAGCGTCTTATGGACAACGGCTACGCGTACGCGGCGGACGGTTCCGTCTACTTCGACGTTGCGGCGTGGGGCGCAGCAGGCGGCGACTACGGGTCGCTGTCCGGCAACCGCGTCGAGGACATGGAGCAAGGCGAGACCGACAACCGCGGCAAGCGTGGCGCGCACGACTTCGCGCTGTGGAAAGCGGCGAAACCCGGTGAGCCCAGCTGGCCGACGCCGTGGGGCGACGGCCGCCCGGGCTGGCACCTGGAGTGCTCCGCGATGTCGACGTGGTACCTGGGCGAGTCCTTCGACATTCACGGCGGCGGCCTTGACCTGCAGTTCCCGCACCATGAGAATGAGCAGGCTCAGTCGCACGCCGCCGGCGACGGCTTCGCCCGCTACTGGATGCATAACCACTGGGTCACCATGGCCGGCGAGAAAATGTCGAAGTCGCTGGGCAACGTACTGTCCATCGACCGCATGCTCGAGGCGGTGCGCCCGGTCGAGCTGCGCTACTACCTCGGTTCCGCGCATTACCGCAGCGTGCTCGAGTATTCGCCGGAAGCGCTGCAAGAAGCGGCAGTTGCTTATCGACGCATCGAGGACCTCATCACGCGCGCCAGCGCCCTCGCCCCCGTTGAACCGGGCCAGTGGACTGACGCCTTTGCACACGCGATGAACGAGGACTTCAGCGTCCCGCGCGCCCTGGCCGAGATTCACAACACGGTCCGCGCCGCGAACAAGGCGCTCGCCGCCGGCGACACCGACGAAGCGACGCGTCTCGCCGGGGCAGTCCGCGCTATGGCAGGCGTGCTGGGTGTTGATCCGGTCGAGTGGGCAGGCCGTGCCGGCGCCGGCTCTGATTCCGCTGACACCGCCCGAGTAACTGAGGCGTTGGACGTGCTTGTCCGCGCCGAGCTGGACCGCCGCGCTGAGGCGCGTGCCGCAAAGGACTGGGCAACTGCCGACGCTGTGCGCGACCGCCTCACCGAAGCCGGCATTGAGGTCACAGACACTGCCGACGGCGCACAATGGTCCCTGAAGGAGAACAACAATGGCTAAACCGTACGACCGGCCCGACAAGCAGAAGAAGAACAAGAAGGGCGCGACTAAGGGGTCCGGTGGTCAGCGCCGCCGCGGCCTGGCCGGCAAGGGCCCGACCCCGAAGGCGGAGGACCGCGTCTATCACGCCGCGCACAAGCGCAAGCTGGAGCGGCAGCGCCGCGACTCCGGACGGCACGAGCGCGAGGAGGCCGACCTGGTTGTCGGCCGCAACCCCGTGGTGGAGTGCCTGCATGCGAAGGTGCCGTCGGAAGCTTTGCTCATCGCACAGGGCACCGGCCACGACGACCGGCTGAGCGAGGCCGTCCAGATGGCCAACACCCGCGGCATCCCTGTCCACGAGGTGCCTCGCCGCGACCTGGACAACATGACCGGCAACACCTTGCACCAGGGGATCGGTCTGAAGATCCAGCCGTACAAGTACGCCGACGTTTTCGACCTGATCGGGGGTGTGCGCGACCGTGGCGAGACCGGCATGTTCGTCGTCTTGGACAACATCACCGACCCCCGCAACCTGGGTGCCGTCATTCGTTCGGCGGCGGCGTTCGGTGGTCACGGTGTCATCATTCCGGAGCGTCGTTCTGCCCAGGTGACGGGCGTTGCGTGGCGAACCTCCGCCGGCACCGCCGCCCGTCTCCCCGTCGCCCGCGCCACCAACCTCACCCGCACCATCAAGGAGTTCAAGGACAACGGCTACATGGTCGTCGGGCTCGATGCCGGCGGCGAGCACACCCTGGACACGTTCGACGGTGCCACCGACCCGGTGGTCATCGTCGTTGGTTCTGAAGGCAAGGGAATCTCGCGGCTGGTTCGCGAGAACTGCGACGTCATCATGTCGATCCCCACCGCCGACTGGGTCGAGTCTCTGAACGCATCCGTTGCCGCGGGCGTGGTGCTCAGCGAGTTCGCCCGCCAACGCCGCATGCAGTAGGTCGGGCTGGCGCTACAGCCCGAAGAAGTTCGCAACGATCTCCGCGCCGACCACCTTGTCAGTGCCGGGGCCGAGCTTGTCGCTCATCTGCTTCGGGTTGGGGACGAGGTGGCCCATGCCTTCGATGGTCCACAGCTCGACGGGTGCCGCACCGCTGGCAGCATCGACTGCGGGGGAGCCGGGTGCGCCGGGGCCGAAACGGTCCACGCGCACGCCGCTGACGGGCTGCGCGGAGACGGGCTCGGCATCCTCGCCCAGCCCGTTGAGCGTGGCGAAGAAACGTGCCGACTCGAGTGCCGCACGAGCCTGACCGCGGTTCGCGTCACCGATCCCGGACATGCCGCCGTCGTAGGGGACGAGCGGGTCGGCGGTGCCTTGGAGGGACAGGACGGGGGTGGGGGACCAGGCGTCGTAAAACGGGCGCAGCTCGGGCAGAACGTTGTCCGCGGTCGGCCACGGCGAGCCGAAGCACGCGATGCCGCTGAGCACTCCTGGGCGCTCGAGCGCGAAACGCTGCACCATCTGGCCGCCGTTGGAAAAGCCGCAGCCAATCACCCGGTCGGTTTCGTAGTGGGAGATCAGGGTGGTGAGGAAGGCGGTGTCGTCGACAAGCTCGCGGCGCGCGCGTTCCTGGAATCCGACGCGATGGTCGTTGAAGTGCCGCCCCACGCCGTCGGGATACAGCACCACGCAGCCGCGGTCGGCGAACTCGTCGAACGTGTTGCCCGTGAAGTTGCGCGCGACGCTGCCGGATTGCAGCGAACCGTGCAAAAACAGAACCACGGGCGCGCCGGGGCGCGGCGAGTCCGGCAGCACCTCCGTGTAGCGGCGCTCGGTTCCGTTGCTGGTAAGGGTACGGCGGTTCACAATCACCCTGTTCACCATAGACAGTACGGTAGTCGCATGATGCAGAAGAAGGGCACGCTCGCATCCATCGCTGCTGAGTTGGGGGTCTCGCGGACGACGGTGTCGAACGCGTACAACCGGCCCGACCAGTTGTCAGATGTGCTGCGGGAGCGCATTTTCGCTGCGGCGGCTGCGCGCGGGTACACCGGTCCGGACCCGATGGCGCGGTCGTTGCGCACGCGGCGGGTCGGGGCGATCGGGGTGATTCTCACCGAGCACATGTCGTTCGCGTTCGAGGATCTGGCGTCGATCGACTTTCTCGCGGGGCTCGGTGAGAGTTCGATGGGCACGCACAACGCGCTCACGCTCATCCCGCTCGGTCCGGATGGCGGCGAGTCACCGTTGGTCGCCAGTGCGCTTGTCGACGGCTTCGTCGTCTACTCCGTTCCGTCTGCCGAAACCCACCTGGATGCCGTGCGTGCCCGCGGCGTGCCGGTGGTGGTGTGCGACCAGCCGTACGACACCGGCGACGCGTTCGTCGGCATCGACGACCGGGCCGCGATCCGCGCGACCGCCGAAGCGCTTGTGGAGGCCGGGCACCAGCGGATCGGCATTGCCGCGAAACGCCTGTTCTCGGACGAGTCACGCGAAGGCGCCGTCACCGCGGCGGACGTCGCGGAGGCGGACATGCACGTGCAGCGTGAGCGCATCCTCGGTGCGCTCGATGTGTTCGCAGGCGCAGAGATTTCCGGGGTGCCGATCGTGACCAGGCATTTCAATGACCATGCGACTGCAGTCGATGCCGCTCGCGAGCTTTTCGACGCATCCCCCGACCTCACCGCGATCCTCTGCACCACCGACTCCATGGCGCTGGGCGTGATGGACTATTGCACTAGCCAAGGATGGGACGTGCCCGGGGATGTCTCTGTCACGGGGTTTGACGGAGTCGCGCCGGCGCTCACGCGCGGCCTCACCACCGTCATTCAGCCGAACAAGCGCAAAGGGGCGACGGTGGGCAAAGTGCTGGCCAAGCTTATCGACGCCAACCTCGACGACACCGCCGCTCCATCCGGGGCGGCCAGTGCGAGTACGGACGCGGACGTCCCCCGCGTCATCCTGCCGACCCGGTTCAACCCAGGGCGGACCGTCGCTCCGCCGCGAGAGTGACCAGGTAGTCCGCCATCTCGGTGACGCCGCCGAGCCGGAACTGCGCCGCGGTATTTACTGCGGCGCTATCGACAGTTGCAGCATCGGCAGCGGTACCTCTGGCTGCACTGCGGACGATCTTGATCCCCACATCGCCGGCCGCGGGGTCGAGAACGGTCAGGGCGGTTTCGTCAGTCACGTCGTCACCGGCGAACAGGGTCGCGGTGTGTTTTTGTTTCTCGGCGCCGAGCCAGGTGCCCTTTGTCGTGTCGACGACGGAGAACTCGACGACATTGTGCCCGGGCGAGCCGGCGTTGCCGTGGAGGGTGTCGGGGGAGAGGGCGAGGGCTGCGTCGATAAGCGATTGGGCGCGCGCGGGATCGGATTCCGCGAGCTTCGCGACGTGTAGAACGCGCTGGTACGGCTTATTTTCCACGAACGCTGGGGCGCTGCCGGCGACGATCTCGTTCAGCCGCGCGCTCACGCGATCGAGATACGCGCGTTGCGCCCCATCGAGCTGCGGCCCGCCCTCCGTCGGCTCCGCACCGTGTGAGCCGACGAGAATCCCCGGCGCGTCAAGCGGACACACGATCCGCAGCCCGTCAAGGTGACGCCCGGATAGCACTGCGACCGTCGTGTCGCGCATGAGCGACAAATCCTCCAGCGCGGCGATCGCGTCCGGGTTGGGCGTGACGGCGTAGGCATCGGTGTGCAGCTCGCAGATCGTGCCGTCGAAATCAACGCAGACCAGCAGCTTCTCGGTGCGCGCAAGAGAGTCGAGTGCGGGGCGTGGGTCGAACGCGTCCGTCATTGTGCGACCAGCCTTATCGTCGGGGGATTGAGGTCGATCCCGTCACCGCGGCGGGCGGTCAGCGTGATTTCATCCTCACCGTACCGCCGCAGGTCGAACTCCGCGTCGGGGACGAGGATCTCAGAAAGCTGGGTGTGCAGGCGGCGGGATCCGCCGGCGCAGTCGCTGTCGAGCTTGCCGGTGGTGACGCCGCGCAGCTGCACGTCGCTATCGCTTATCGACGCCCCCGCCTGCAGCGGCGCGCACCCCGTCCGAGCCGTGAGCGACTCGCGGCCGAACACGATGACCGCGCGGCCGGCGGCGTCGAGCGGCACGTCGCCCGGGAAGTCGGGGTCGGTGTAGACGGCGACGATCTCCCAGGTCGTGCCCGCCAGCGGGTGGGTCGGTGCGGAACAGCCGGCGAGCGCGGCGGCGGCAGCGACGGCGATGGCAGCAGCTCCGCGCTTCATGCGCGGGCCAACTCGTCGAGGAAAGACTCCGCCCATGCAGCGACATCGTGAGTAGTCACGTGCTCATTCATCGCACGCATCGCGTCGCGCGCTTCGGTCGAACCTTGCTTATCGACGGCCTCCACAATCGCCCCCTTCACCGACTCAATATCGAACGGATTGCACAGGTGAGCCTGGTCCAGCTCGACGGCCGCTCCGGCGAACTCCGAGAGCACGAGCGCCCCGGAACCGTCCGGGTGGCAGGCGACGTACTCTTTCGCGACGAGGTTCATCCCGTCCTTGAACGGTGTCACCAGCATGATGTCGGCGGCGGAGTAGTAGCTGCGCAGCTGAGACTTCGGAACCGAGTGGTGCTCGTAGTGGACGACCGGGCGGCCGAGCTTGCCGTAGCGGCCGTTAATGCGGCCGACTGCTTCCTCAACACCTGCGCGGGTGGTCTTGTAGCTGGCGATGCGCTCGCGCGAGGGGGTAGCCACCTGAATCATCGCGACGGAATCGAGCCGGCCCTCCTGCAACAACTCTTCGATCGCGGTGAGACGCTGGAGGATGCCTTTGGTGTAATCGAGCCGGTCGACGCCGAGCATGAGCGTGCGCGGGTTCGCCAGGGAGCCGCGGACCTGCGAGATATCCTTCTCATCCGCCGGGCTGAAACCGCCGTCACCGGTCTCGATCGAGATGGGAAACGTGCCGGTGCGCGGCGTTGTGGCGTGCGGGTCCTGGGCGGCGAGGTCCGTGAAGTTCATCTCGTCGCGCTTGCGTTGGAACCCGATGAGGTCTGCGCCCTCCAGGCCGCGGAGCACGTCGCGGCGCCACGGCAGCTGGCGGAACAAGTCTGGGCTGGGGAAGGGGATGTGCAGGAAGAATCCGATTGTCAGGTCTGGGCGCAGCTTTTTGAGCATCCCGGGGACCAGCTGCAGCTGGTAGTCCTGCACCCACACCGTCGCGCCTTTGCCGGCAGTGCTTGCTGCTGCTTGCGCGAACTTCTTGTTCACGGCTTTGTAGCGCTGCCACCACGAACGGTCGTAGGTCGGCTTCACGATGAGGTCGTGGTACAGCGGCCACAACGTCGAGTTGGAAAAGCCCTCGTAGAACTCCTCGAAATCATCCTGGTCCAACTCGACCGGGTGGAGGGTAATGCCGTCATTCTCAAATGGATCAAAGCTGGCGTCCGGTTCGCCCGGCCATCCGACCCAGCAGCCGCTGTTGCGCTTGAGCACCGGGGCGAGCGCCGCAACGAGCCCGCCTGGCGACGCCACCCACTGGCCGTCCACCCGGTCGACCGGGAGGCGGTTTGCCACCACCACAAACTGGTTGTCGCCGCTCATGAGACTGCCAGTCCCTTAACTGTCGCTGCCGGAAGAGTTTGCGGTTTTCTTCGCCGCCTTCTTAGTGGTCTTCTTCGCAGACTTTTTCGCGGCCTTCTTTGTCGTCTTCTTGGCAGTCTTGGTCGTCTTCTTGGCAGTCTTGGTCGTCTTCTTGGCAGTCTTGGTGGCCTTCTTGGCCGTCTTCGTCGCCTTCTTGGTGGTCTTCTTCGAGGCCTTCTTGGTGGACTTCTTTGCCGCCTTCTTGGCGGCTTTCTTCGCAGACTTCTTCGTTGCCTTCTTGGCTGCGGTGCCGTCACCGTCGTCACTGTCGTCCGCGGATGCAGAACCGGACTGCTCCAGTTCTGCCTCGTAATCCTCAGCGAACTGCTTGTACACCAAGCCCTCGGGTTCGATGCCGAGCATGCACATCAGGGTCACGCCGTCAACAAGATTCTCCGAGTAGGTGGCCACGACCTTGCGAGCCCCAGAAGCAGTTTGCTCCTCAACCGTGTGGACGGCGTCCGGGTTCGGGCGGCTATCGGTGATCTTGGGTGGCACGTGAAAACCTCCTGGTTTCTGGCCGGGCAACTGCGGCGGGTAGAGACCTGTCTATTCTACGCTATCCCGTTAGGCGCTGGGACCTGCGCCGGGGCGTTGGATCCAAGGTGGTGAGTGTCTAATCAGTCGGCCGGACGTCAGGCTGCGCTTTGGGCTCCGTCTTGGGCGCCGTCTTGGGTTCAGACTTAGATTTGAACTGAACTCCGGTATGCGTCTTGGTTTGCCCCTTTGAAGCGTCCTGGTTTTCGTTCCGCTTATTGAACGCCCAACGGGTGGGCGTGTGATTGTTGATAGTAGGCGTCTTC
>NZ_JAGPYY010000010.1:0-102918 GCF_024454075.1 Corynebacterium sp. CCUG 71335 | reverse complement strand
GAAGACGCCTACTATCAACAATCACACGCCCACCCGTTGGGCGTTCAATAAGCGGAACGAAAACCAGGACGCTTCACCACTGAGCTGAGCAGGACAACAACCACGCCCAGTAAACGGCATTGCCGGCACGGTTGCTCAGAACCACCCACATGCCAAAACCAACGACTCCAACGATGGCAAGTACGAGGAATATCAGCTCGATTCCGGTACTGCTAATGGGCTGGTTATCGCCCACGACGGAAAAGACATCAAACGTGTTCAAGCCATCCACCACCGGTGCGGACAGAAAGAAAACGAACGCGCCCACACATCCGAGAAGCAGCCATCGCTTGCCGCCGACCTCACGACGCGGGACCCGTTCGAAAGGCCGTTTGATTTCATCCATCTTGAAGTAGCGGCGGTCCCACGCATAGCGGTTCCGCTCGTACAACTGGTTGCCGTTCGGACGGGTGGCCCATTCGCATCCCTTCCACACGCTGCCGAGCATCAGTGTGAGGCTCGCCGTCAGCACGGGCAGCAGGAAGTAACCAATGTGCACCTGGTCGGCTGCCGCAGAAGATGGGTTAGTCATCGACTCGGCGAATCGCTGCAATGCGCCGATGCACCAGCATGCAGTGGAAACAGCACACGTCAGTGTCGTTGTGACGATGAGGAAGTAGAACCGAAAATTCGCTGCGACAAGCATCACGAGCAAAATGCCGAGGAGACCCGCCCAGAAGGAGATCGTCTCCGCTAGATTCGCGGCCGCAGGCTCCGACGGCGCACCACCGTAGGTCAAACCCAACCACCCAGAATTACCGACGTAGGGCAATCCCGCAGCAAAGCAGTACATGAACGCTAGGCCCATGGGTGGGTGCAACACCATGTTGCCCATGTACAACATGGTCCACGGCTTCAGCTTGCCCGGAGGCTCCAACCCGTTCGGGGTAATGCGGTACTCCGGATGGGTGTCGGTACCGCCACCGTATGTCGGCTTCTCTAACCTTCTTCGCTGCTCGTTCACGCTGCACTCCGTCCATTCACACTCTGGAAGTGGAATGCTGCGTCAGTATGAAAAGTTCCTGATGCTGCGGTGGTTGTACCGATCCCGGGCGGTGAGCCTATGCTCTGCGTACTGCGTCCCGCCCCTATTTAGTCGTGCGCGTGCCCGGTTTGACGGTGGCGCTGGGCTGCCCGCTGGCGGCGGTCGTCGACAATGGAGCCCGCGCCGTCTGTGCGCCGCACGGCCTGCGTCGCCGCATCCGTCTGCAGATCAGCGACGGGGTTGAACTCCGTCTGCTCGCGCCGCTGCTCCTCCAGGCGTTTTTGCTCGGGGGTGCGGCGCATCCAGGCGACCGACAGCACCGGAATAGCCACGATGACCGCGAGGATTGCCACGTAAATACCGGCCCCAGATGTCACCCCCGCGGCGGCTGCTGAGCTGGTCTGGCGCAGCCACAAGCCCAGCAGCGCCATGACTAACGCGACGCAACCGGCCATCCACGCCAGCAAGGCTAACGACGTGCGCCGCAGGATCACCGTCAGCAGCGTGAAGACGACCAAGCAGAGGAACGACAAGACAGTGAATAGCCGCTCCGTGACCGCGATCGACATGCCGTCCGCCTCGGTGAACGTGAGCATCTGCAGGCCCGTGGTGTCGCCAGCGAAGGGTAGGAACAGAGACACCACGTAAACAACGATCGCACCGACCAGCAGCCAGCGGTGCCAGCCTAGGTCGAGCGTGTCAGCGGAGTGCTTCTCCTGCTGGGCGAGTTCGGTCTGCGTCGGGTTGCTCATGATCCTCCTATCCGCAGCTCCCGCATGCCCCGCCCGCGCCGGCCGCGCCAGCTGCAGCGGGCGCAGCCACCGGCGCACCGATCTTCGGCATGCCTAACCCCACGCCGACAGGCGCGGTCGTGGGCACCTGGCCGGCCTCAGAGTTGTCGCCGGCCAGCGTGCGGCGGTGCGCCGTCACGCGGGAGTCCGCGATCAGATAGAAGGGACGGGCGTCAGTGATGGTGGTGTGGACGATGTCGCCGGGGCGGACGGCGTCGATAAGCGAACCGGCGTCGAAGTGCACCAACCGTCCGTCGCGTGCGCGCCCGGACAGTCGCGTACTCTGCGCGCGGTCCGCCTTCTTCTCGTTCGTCTCCTGGACGAGCAACTCTTGGGATGTGCCGATGAGCTTGAGGTTCTCTTCGTAACTGATCCGCTCCTGCAGGGCGAGCAGGCGCTCGAAACGCTCCTGAACGACCTCTTTGGGAACCTGGCCGTCCATTTCCGCGGCGGGCGTGCCGGGGCGCGGCGAGTACTGGAAGGTGTACGCCGAGGTGAACCGTGCCTTTTCGACAACGTCGAGCGTCGCTTGGAAATCCTCCTCCGTCTCACCCGGGAAACCCACGATGATGTCCGTGGTGATGGACGCGTGCGGCAGCTTCGCGCGAACTTCGTCCAAAATGCGCAGGAATTTCGCAGAACGGTAGGACCGGCGCATGTCTTTGAGCACCTTGTCGGAGCCGGATTGCAAAGGCATATGCAGCTGCGGGCAGATGTTCGGCGTCTCGGCCATCGCGTCGATGACATCAGAGGTGAACTCCGCCGGGTGCGGGGAGGTGAACCGCAGCCGCTCCAGGCCCTCGATCTCGCCGCACGCGCGCAGGAGCTTCGAAAACGCCGAGCGGTCGCGCGGCATGTCCGGGTCGACGAAGTTCACGCCGTACGCGTTGACGTTCTGGCCCAGGAGAGTCACCTCGGACACGCCCTGGTCAACGAGCGCCTGCACTTCAGCGAGGATGTCGCCCGGGCGGCGGTCCTGCTCCTTGCCGCGCAACGACGGCACGATGCAGAACGTGCACGTGTTGTTGCACCCTACCGACACCGATACCCAGCCGGCGTAGGAGGACTCTCGCTTTGCGGGCAGCACCGAGGGGAAGACTTCGAGGGATTCGACGACCTCGACTTGCGCCTCCTCCTCAACCCGGGCGCGGTCAAGCAGTGCCGGCAGGGCCGACATGTTGTGCGTGCCAAAGACCGCGTCGACCCAGGGCGCTTTCTCCACCACCGTGTCGCGGTCCTTCTGCGCAAGACAGCCACCGACGGCGATTTGCATGCCCGGGTGGTGCCGCTTCTTGTCGCGCAGCGCACCCAGCGTGCCGTAAAGGCGCTTGTCAGCGTTTTCGCGGACGGCGCAGGTGTTGAAGACGATCAGGTCGGCGTTGTCGTCAGTCGCCGCGACGTATCCAGCGTCTTCCAGCAGGCCAGACAGCCGTTCGGAATCGTGCACGTTCATCTGGCAGCCGAACGTGCGCACCTCGTAGGTGCGGGGGTGCTGGCTGGTTCCGTTTACGGTGCTCGTCGCTAGTGTCACGGTGACACAGTGTATTCCGCGCACCGAGAGAGTCCTAACCGCGTAACGTTGGTCTCATGCGCTCGATCCACCTTGCTGCCGCGCTCGTCTCGGTTCTCGGAGTCAGTGGACTCAGTGCGTGCGGTTCGCCGGATGATCAGGATCTTCTGTCCCAGATCGAATCCGGCCGCGTCGATGTGGGCTCCGCGTTCACAAATCCCGGTCTGAGCATGATGCGTGACGACGGCTCCCCTGCCGGCCTCGACATCGACATCGCCACCTACGTGATCAACTCGATCGCCGACGACAACGGGTGGGACCACCCCGAGATCGAATGGCGCGAGACCCCGCCCGGCCAACGTGCGTCACTGCTGGACAACGGGTACGTGGACATGGTCGCCTCGAACTATTCCATCGACGCCAAGCGTGCCGAGGAGGTCTCCTTCGCCGGGCCGTACCTGCTGACCCACCAGGCGCTACTCACGGTGGACGGGTCTCACATCACGGGGCTGGAGTCGCTCGACGGCAAGAACCTGTGCTTTGTCACCGGCACGACGGCCGCGAAAACACTGCGTGAGGACATTCCGGGCGTGGTCCTTGCCGAATACGACAGCTACACCGCGTGCCTCGACGCTCTGCGCGCCGGGGAGGTCGACGCCCTGTCCACCGACGCGGCGATTCTCTCCGGGTTCTCCGCGCACGAGCCAGGGGTGTTCCAGCTCGTCCCGTTGGAGCGCGATGGCGCACCGCTTAACGACGAGCACTACGGCCTCGGCCTCCCCCGCGACAATGATGCCAGCGTCTCAGCCGTCAATGAGGCGCTGGCGAAAATGCACGAGGACGGTTCCTTCGACCGTTTCGTCGATGAGCACCTCGCCTCTGATGCCGCAGTGCAGGCCGACACCCCGGGCGATATGTCCTTCCTGAACTAGCACTGCCGACGTCGCCCGGGCTCAGCCCACCTCAGCGATGCGCGCGTCGAGCGTTTCCCGCGCAACGCGCATGGTCAGCTCCGAGTTATACCCACGACGAGCCAGCACGCCGACGACGCGGCGGAGCACCTTGTCGTACTCGGCGCGGTCTTCCGGCGGCACCTTCACCTCGCGGACTTTCTTTTCCGCGACGACCCGCGCCTGAGCTTCCTCATCCTCGGCCGTGATCTGCGCGAGCGCTTCGGCACGCAGCGGCTCGGCAACGCCCTTGTTCCGCAGCTCGAGGTCAAGGGCGCGGGCGGACTTGCCCCGGGCAGTAGCGCGCTGGCGGACCCATTCGTGGGCGAAGGATGCGTCGTCGATAAGCCCGCTCGACTCCAAGGCGCCCAGCACCTCGTCGATGAGGTCCGGCTCGAACTGCGGCTCTGGCCCCGTGCCCACCAGCCGCTCGCGCAGCTCGTGGCGCGACCGGGAGCGCTGGTCCAACAACCGCAGTGCTTTCTCGCGGATGCGCGAGGTTTCCTTCTCGTGGGCTTCGTCGATAAGCGGGGCGTGTTGGCCCGCCGCATACTCGTCGAGCGCTTCCTGCAGCTTGCGCAGCTTCTCCGGGTCAGGCGCGGGATAGTCCGGCACTACTCTTGAGCGGCGCCGGCGAGCTCGTCGGCTTCATCGTCGTCGAAGTCGATGTTGGGCACCATGTCCACCGGGTCGTCGGACAGCTGGTCCTGACCAGCGAACTCGCCCACCCCGAGCTTCTCGAAGATCTTGCGCTCCAACTCATTCGCCAGCTCCGGATTCTCCTTCAAGAAGACGCGCGCCTTTTCCTTGCCCTGGCCCAGCTGATCGCCCTCGTAGGTGAACCACGAACCGGACTTCTTGATGATCCCGTTGTCCACACCCATGTCGATGATCGACGACTCGCGCGAGATGCCTTCGCCGTACATGATGTCGAACTCGGCGACCTTGAACGGCGGGGAAACCTTGTTCTTCACGATCTTCAGGCGCGTGCGGTTACCGATCGAGTCCTGGCCGTCCTTGAGCGTCTGGATGCGGCGGACATCGCACCGCACGGACGCGTAGAACTTCAGGGCCTTACCACCGGTGGTGGTCTCCGGCGAGCCGAACATGACGCCGATCTTCTCGCGCAGCTGGTTGATGAAGATCGCGGTGGTGCCAGAGTTGTACAGCGCACCGGCCATCTTGCGCAGCGCCTGAGACATCAGGCGGGCCTGAAGGCCGACGTGGCTGTCGCCCATCTCGCCCTCGATTTCAGCCTTCGGGGTCAGGGCGGCGACGGAGTCGATGACGATCATGTCGATCGCGCCGGAACGCACCAGCATGTCCGCAATCTCCAGCGCCTGCTCACCGGTGTCCGGCTGGGAGACCAGCAGGTTGTCGGTGTCCACGCCGAGCTTCTTAGCGTACTCCGGGTCCAGCGCGTGCTCCGCGTCGATGAACGCTGCGATGCCGCCCGCGCGCTGCGCCTCTGCGATCGCGTGCAGCGCCACCGTGGTCTTACCGGACGACTCCGGGCCGTAGATCTCGACAATGCGGCCGCGCGGCCACCCGCCAATGCCCAGCGCCACGTCGACGGCAGTGTTGCCGGAGGAAATCGCCTGGATCGGCGGGCGGTTATCGTCGCCCAGGCGCATAATGGCGCCCTTGCCGAAGTCCTTCTCAATCATGGCCATTGCCGCGTCGAGCGCGTTCTGCCGGTCGTTGCCTGTGTTGCTTGCCTTCTTCTTCGTCGCCATCGCGTGGTCAGTCCTTTCGCTAATAACTTTGCTGTCTGTGCTGTTATCTGGGTCGGTTGCGGTCTGCATATTTCGTTAGACCGCCGAAGACCCGTTTCCGGTTCCCCGTTGTCAGAAACTCAATCTACTTCGGCAACGGACATTGTTTCGAACATACACGCACGAATGTTCGAAAAGAAAGTTTCCGCCGCGTCACTCCCCCGGCTTATCCACGCCCAACCTGCGCTCCTCCGGCACATCAAACGCCTCACACAACCCTTCCCACACAAAGCGCGGATCGACTCCACTTTCGATCAACTCCTCCGCCGTCTTACCTTCCCCAGGAAAGACGTGCGACGACACGACCCACTGCCCTTTCGCGTCGCCGAACTCGTCGTGGATTAGCTGTTGGAATTCCGTCAAGCGCATGCGGCCAAGGATACGCGCACCGCCGTTCGCTTATCGACGGCCATTGCCCAACCCCATATAAGACTGCCCGGCAACGGGACACGTTCTTTGAGTTTGCTCACTGTAGTGCGCAAACATCCCTTGCCAGCCATGGTGAGGCCCACTTAGCGTGAGGGCGTGAACTTACTTGACTTCCTCACCAGCATCGGGGTGGACGACCTCGCGGGTTTCGACCGCGATGCCTTCCTCGCGGCCGGCCTTGCACCAGCCCGGGTAGCCGAGCTGACCTTGGTGCATGCGGCCTACTACGGGCCAGCACGGTCGTCGTCGTTAGCCGTGGCGCAGCGCGACGCCGCCGACGCCGCCCGGTCGGGCGGGGTGTGCGTCGACATGCTCGCCCAGATCGAACGCTCCATCAAGCACGTCACCTCCGACGTCGAGCGCGCCGGGTTCCGGGCAAAGCTCATCGCTGCGGCTGCCAGCACCGTAACAACGTGTGCGGGGCTGGCGCGCTACGCCAAGGCGATTCTTCCGGCGAAAGAAGTCAACCCGCGCAAGGGCGTGTCATTCGGCGCATCGGTCAAGGGGATGCGCACGGCAGTCATCACCGCCTGCGAGCACGTCATGGCGGCGCTCGAAGCGACGCTGCGCTCGAACATTTCTCGCGATTTGCCGGCCGCGCCGCAGATGGCCGACGCCTTCGAAGAGCTGATGCGCTCAGGCGCAGGAGTCCCCGAGGCGGCACCGCGGCCGACCATCATCGTCCCCGCCCCTGACCTGGCGCAGATTCACGCCGGCAAGGGTGATGACGTCCTCCTAGGCTTGACCGACGGCACCACCATCACTGGCAAGGACTTCCTGGCACAGTACTTCCAGAATCCCGCCTACGGCCTTGAGGCCGCCCTGTTCCACCCAACCGAGGGCCCGCTCAACCATTACCGGGACCTGCGTTTCGCGTCGGAGAAGCAGCGCACCCTGGCCAAAATCACTCAGCCTATCTGCGCGAACCCGGATTGCCGGATGCCCGCCGACCTCTGCCAAGTCCACCACGTCGACCCGTGGAAAAACGGCGGTGTCACCAACATTGACAACTTGGCCATCGTCTGCGAGTACCACAACCGCGTCAACGACGATGATCCCCACATCAGCAAGCGCGGCCGCATCGAGATCCGCGCGGGCCGCCCGGTGTACGTCTCACCGAGGGGCTACCCGCGGACGAACACGAAGCATCCGTACGGAGCAATGGACGCGCTCTTCGGCACCGTGCAGTACGCCGCAGCGAGCTAACGCAGGGTTCCCCGCGCAGCACCTCTTGAACGGTGTTCAATTGGGTCCGCTATTGTGTTGTCCATGACGACAACGACTGACACTTCTGCCCGCGGCACCGGCAGCTCTTCCGCCGCGCTCGACATCGCCTACGTCGCAGTCTTCGCCGCCCTGATCGCCGTGCTCGGTTTCTTGGCCATCCCGGTCGGCGCTGCCGGTGTGCCGATTGTCCTGCAGAACGCCGCCACCATCCTCGCCGGCCTCGTCCTCGGTGCCCGTCGGGGGTTCCTTGCCACCGGCCTGTTCCTTCTCGTGGGACTTTTTCTTCCGGTTCTCGCCGGCGGCCGCACCGTCATTCAAGCTTTCGCGGGCGTGACATTCGGCTATCTGGTCGGTTACCTCATCAGTGCCTTCGTCGCCGGCCTGATCGCCTACCGCTCCCCCTGGGCAAAGAAGGGGGCGACCGTGGCCATGTTCATTCTCGCCGGCGTGGTCGCCCTCGCTTTGCAGTACCTCTTCGGTTCGCTGGGCATGATGTGGCGCGCGGACATGAGCTTCGGCGCGGCGATCGCCGCCCAGGGGGCGTTCGTTCTCCCCGACTTGGGCAAGCTCGCCGTCATGATCGCCATCGCGCTTGCTGTCCACGCGGCATTCCCGCAACTGCGCCGCAGCTAGGCGTGCACCGTGCCCACAATCACGTTCGACCGCGCGTGCGTCGCCTACGACGGCTCGGTCATTCTCCAGCCGCTGTCCTTCGAACTGTCTGAGCAGCGCATCGGCATCATCGGCTCCAACGGTTCAGGCAAGTCGACGTTGGTGCGCATGGTCAACGGTCTCATTGAGCCGACGTCGGGCGCCGTGCGTTACGACGGACTAGCCACCCACTCCCACGGCAAAGACATCCGCCGCCGGGTAGGGTTCATCTTCTCCGACGCCGAAGCCCAGATCGTCATGCCGCGGGTCCGCGACGACATCGCCTTCTCTCTGCGCCGGTTCAAACTGCCCAAACAGGAGGTCAACGCCCGAGTCGACGAGATGCTGGAACGTTTCCAGCTCGGCGACCGCGCCGAAAACTCGCCCCACACCCTCTCCGGCGGCGAAAAGCAGATGCTCGCGCTAGCCGCCGTGCTCGTCATCGAACCGGAGACGATCATTGCGGACGAACCAACCACCCTTCTGGACCTGCGTAACCGGCGCCGGATTATTCAGGAGTTGGAGGGGTTGGACCAGCAGTTGATCGTCGTCACGCATGACCTGGAGATGCTCGACAACTTCGACCGCGTGCTGTGCATCAACGACAGTGAGCTCGTCTACGACGGCCCTCCCGCTGACGCGGTCGCGTTCTACCGCGATTTGATGAAGCACACGCCATGAGACTGCGAGAACTCCCGCTCGGTGTTTACGTGCCCGGCGACACACTGCTGCACCGCGCGTCCCCAACTGCGAAGTTCCTCGCGCTCGTCGTGTTCATCATCCTCGTGGTGTGGCTGCCCACCCAGCCGTGGCATGCGCTGGGTGTCCTTGCTGGGATCTTCGGCTTCTACGCCATTGCCGGCATTCCGGTGGACACAGCATGGCGGCAAGTCGCCCCGGTCCTGCCGATCATGGCGTTCCTCGGCGCATTCATGTGGTGGCAGAACGGGTGGATGAACATGCTCACCACCTTGGTCGGGCTGATTGCCACCTTCATGGCGGCCACGTTGCTGACCCTGACGACCACCATCGAGGAACTCATGGAGGCCCTCGAGTCGAACATGGCGCCGCTCGCACGCATCGGGGTGCCGGTGGACACGATCAGCCTGGCTATCGCCCTGACCATCCGTCAGATCCCGCTGCTGTTCAACACCGCCAACGAGTCCCTAGACGCGCGAAAAGCCAGGGGCGCGAATACGTCGCTCCTGGCTTTCGGGACTCCGCTGGTGATCCGCAGCGTTCGCCGCGCTCAGCTCACGGGTGAGGCGCTCATGGCGCGAGGAGCCGTCGATTAGCGGCTTCCCCGCAGGGGTTTTTAGTGATCGCCGCGCAGCTCACGCATGCGCTCTGCGACAGCGTCGCTAGACACGTCCGGCGCATCGGTGTTGGACTGGTAGCCACCCTGAATCTGCGGCTGCTGGCTCGGCGCCTGGTTGGCCTGCGGCAGAGCCTGCTGCTGACCGGACTCGAGAGCGCCACCGCCCATTTCTGCGCGGATCTGCTCGAGACGGGAGTGGCCGGCCATCTGGATGCCTGCCTGCTCCACCTCAGCCATGCGGCCCTGGACGGAGTTCTGTGCCAGTTCAGCCTGGCCGAGTGCGTTGGAGTAGCGGCGCTCGATCTTCTCGCGGACCTGGTCCAGGTTCGGCTGGTTGCCGCCGGTGATGGAATTCATGGACTGCAGGGACTCGGCGACCTTCTCCTGCATCTTGGCCTGCTCCAGCTGGGACAGAAGCTTGGAACGCTCAGCGACCTGCTGCTGGAGCTGCATGGAGTTGCGCTCGACGGCCTGCTTAGCCTGCTGTGCCTGCTGCAGCGCCTGATCGTGCAGAACCTTGGTGTCCTCCACGCCCTGCTCCGCAGTGACCAGCTGGGCGGCGAAAGCCTCGGCCGCGTTCTCGTACTCGGTGGCCTTCTGCATGTCGCCCTCGGACCGTGCCTTGTCGGACAGCTGCAGCGCCTGCTTGGTGTTCGCCTGCAGCTTCTCGACATCTGCCAGACGGCGGTTGAGCTGCATCTCCAGCTGGCGCTGGTTGCCGATCACGGCAGCTGCCTGCTGGCTCAGGGCCTGGTGCTGGCGCTGGGCTTGGCCAATCGCCTGCTCGATCTGGATCTTCGGGTCTGCGTTCTCCTCGATCTTGTTATCGAAGAGGGCCATGAGGTAGTTCCAGAACTTGGTGAACGGGTTAGCCATGAGTGTTCGAGCCTTTCTGCGGCGATGTCTAAAGAATCTTTAACGCCTACATGGTAGCCGAGTGGTGCCAGCCGTGCGCGGGAGAACGCGGCGAACAGGCAGCGCTTAGACCTCGGCGGCTGCCGGCGGGGTGTGAGCCAGTTCGTCGGCCATCGCCTGCAGCGACAGGTTCGCTGCTGCCTCGAGCAGCAGATCGGACACGGTGGTATCAAGCGCCAGGCACACGGAGGCGAGCAGCTCGGAGGAGACTTCCTTCCGGCCGCGTTCGAGCTCGGAGAGGTAGCCCGGCGACACGCGCGCCTGCGCGGCCAGTTCGCGCAGAGTCACTCCCTTATCTGCACGGAAAGCGCGCAGGGACATGCCGAGCGCCTCACGCAGCAGCGGTTCACGAATGCGTGTCGACGTCGCCGGCTGCTCCACCGGAGCAGCATGTGCGGGCTGGTACTTGAGCGTTGTTGTAGTTGCCATCGTGTTATTCAACGGTTGGTCGGCAGATATTGTTCCCGTCGTGTTCCCGACAGTCTAGCGCCTGCTCACACCCTCGATTTCATAGCGCAGGGCGAACATGGCGGCGAGCACAGCGTTCTCGCGAATCTGTTGACGGTTGCCTGCCACGACCCGCTGCGGGGTCGCGGACCACGGGACGAGCGAGTACCGCACCGCGTTCGGGTAGTCGAGCGCGAGAATGCCGGCGGCTCTCGTCGCTGCGGTACGCCGCGGCCCCGATACCCCGATGTACACCTCTCCCACGGGGTGGTCGTCTTGGCTATCGGGTCCTGCGACTCCGGTCAGCCCAACTCCCCAGTCGGCGCCGCATGCCGTTCTCGCGCCGCGCGCCATGTGGCGTGCCGTGGCCGAGTGGATCGGGCCATGCAGATCGAGCACCTCTTCGGGCACACCCGCAAGAGATTCCTTCAGGTCGGTCGCGTAGGTGACCAGTCCCCCGCGCAACACGTCGGATGCTCCCGGCACGGAGGCAATGGTCGCGGTGGCCAGCCCGGCTGTGAGGGATTCGCACAGTGCCAGGGTCTCTTTCCGCCGGCGCAGCGCGTCGATAATGTCGGCTGCGAGTGCCTCCGCGACACGAATCTGGACGCTGCGCTCGACATCGACCTGTTCGATCCGGGGGACTAGGGAGCGGGTCATGCGGAGGCCTTACCTGCTGCGTTGGCCCGCGCGCCATCGACAAGGTATTGCACGCCCGTGACCACGGTGACCGCGACCGCGATGAGCATGACCGCCAGCGTCGGGATGTCCATCCAGCCAGGCAGCGGGCACAGGTACATCGCCACACCGACAGTCTGCAGGACAGTCTTGAGCTTTCCGCCTTTCGACGCCGGAACCACCTTGCCCTGGCGCAACATCCACATCCGCCAAAACGTGATGCCCAGCTCACGTACCACGATGACCACCGTGATCCACACCGGCAGGTTGCTGGCAATGTTCAGGGTGGCCAGCGCCGTGATCATCAGTGCTTTGTCGGCGATCGGGTCGGCGATTTTGCCGAAGTCCGTGATCAGCCCGCGCGAGCGCGCAATGTCGCCGTCGAGCTTGTCGGTGATCATGAGTGCAACGAACACCCCGAACGCCCACCACCACTGCTGGGAAAGCACCAGCCACGCGAAAACGGGCGTGAACAGGATACGCAGCGAGGTCAGAATGTTGGGCAGGTTCCAGTTGGACTGTCTGGGTGCTGGTTCGGTCACAGTTCTAACCCTACATCCCTAGACTCGGGGTCCATGACGTACTACGCAGTGACCTACACCTATGGTGAGCGCTCGCTCATCAGCGCCACCCGCCCCCGCCACCGCGACTACATGACCGCCCTGAAGGACGACGGCATCGTGGTCGCGGCCGGGCCGTTCGAGGGCGACGCCCAGTCGCTTATTCTCTTCCGCGTGGCGGACCGGGCGGCTCTCGAGGAGATTCTCGCCGCGGACCCCTACACCGAGGCGGGAGCGCTCGCAGACCGGGAAATCCGCGAGTGGAACCCGGTGATCAACGCGTTCTAGCTCCGCCTGCGACGGTTACGCTTGCTGGCCGCCGCGTGAGACGTCGAGGTGGCCGGTGTCGCGCGATCCAGTGGCGGTGTGGTCGCCCTTGCCGGACGTCGCAGGGTCATCAATCCACTCGAGGTGGTTGCCGTCCGGGTCGACCTTGCGGCGGTTGCCGTGGTCGTCGTAATCGATGTGGAACTGCGGGCCGTTCGGGTCCTTTTCGCCGTTCTTGACCATCTGGCGTTCTTTGATCAGAGAAGCGATGGCGGTAATGGCCAGCACGCCGACAATCACAACGAGCGAGGTGACCGTGCCAATCTCAGGCACTGCAAAGCCTTCGCCGCCGTTGATGAACGGCAGGTTGTTCTCATGCAGGGCGTGGAGCAAAAGCTTGATTCCGATGAATCCCAGCACCACGGCCAGGCCGTACGGCAGGTACACCAGCTTGTCCAGCAAACCGTTGAGCAGGAAGTACAGCTGGCGCAAGCCGAGCAGCGCGAAAGCGTTTGCGGTGAAGACGAGGAACGGTTCGGTGGTGATACCGAAGATGGCCGGGATGGAATCGAAGGCGAACATCACGTCGATGAAGCCGATCGCCAGCAGGGCCACGAACAGCGGGGTGACGGCCTTCTTGCCTGCTTCGGTGACAGACATGAGTTTGTCGCCGTGGTAGGACTGCGTCACCGGGATAGCCTTGCGCAGCGTCTTGACCACCAGCATGTCGTTCGGGTCGGTCTCCGGTTGATCGGTAGCCTCGTCATACACCAGCTTGATCGCCGTGTAGAGCAGGAACGCGGCGAAGATGTAGAACACCCACGACCACGCCGAGATGATCACAGCCCCCAGCAGAATGAAGATCAGGCGGAACACGAGCGCCATGACGATTCCGATGAGCAGCACCTTCTGCTGGTACGCGCGTGGAATCTTGAAGGCGCCCATGATCAGCGCGAAGACGAAGAGGTTATCCACCGACAGCGACAGCTCGGTGATGTAACCGGTGAAGAATTGCACGCCGTGCTCCGCGTCCCACTGCCACCAGACAATGCCGCCGAAGATCGCCGCCATGGTCATGTAGAACGCAGCCCAACCACCCGATTCCTTCATGGAGGGCTCGTGCGGGGTGCGGACGTGGGAGACGAAGTCAAAGATGAAGAAGCCGAGGATGACTGCCGACGTGACAAGCCAGATCCACAAAGGGACGTGCATGATGTGACCTCCGGTCAAAACGGGTACGGACCGGAGGTCTCCCCCACCTGCGCGTTGCGACGGCGGGCCGCCTGGACCGGGCAACGCGCGACCATGCAGCCGCCCGTCGAACCGTGTTGACGATCCAAGGCGCTTTCGGGGTACTCCCCTCCAACAGGAAGCAACCCTACTTGATCGTCGCGGCCGCCACACGCCCTGGCCCGCTGCACTGTGGTTTAAACAGCGAACGGATCATCCTCGGGGTCAAGATTAAGTCGCAGCTCAATCGAGCCCGCAACCTCAGCGATGGCATCAAAGCCGAAACGATGCGCGATGAAGGCGGCCGCCATATCGATTCCGGCAGTGACTCCCGACGATGTCCACCGATCACGGTCATGAACCCACCGTGCGGAGCGACGCCATTCGATAGCGCTGCCGAACGTGGTCGCCCAGGCGAACGCATTCTTATTGCTCGTTGCAGCGTATCCTTCGAGTAGCCCGGCGGCCGCCAATAGTCCCGAACCGGTGCATACCGACATCAAGATCTGCGAATCGGCGGCCAAAGACTTCAAGTCGGTCAGAAAACTCTCGTCTTTCACGAGCTGGCGGGTACCCAGACCCCCGGGGACGAAGAGGACGTCTCCAGATTTCGCACTGAGTTCCCCGTCTACACCTAGGCGAACCCCTTGGGAGGTTGTAACAGACGCGCCGTCCGCCGACAGCATCTCCACTTCGATGTCGTCGACCTTGGAAAAAACCTCGACAGGTCCGGCGACATCTAGTAGCTCGACATCGTCGAACAGAACGACCGACACCCGCAGACGGGAGCCATCGACTCCCATTTAGAATGCTCCACCGGTCGGATTGTAGGCGGCCTTCACGGTCTGGGGATCGGCGTCGGCGCCGTCGTTCGAAACGGAGTCAGCATCGGAGGAGCTCTCCTCCTGCAGTGCTTGCTCCTCGAGCACCTCCTTGGGCGCGTCTGCCGGATCTGCACCCTTGATCATCCACAAGATGGTGTCCAGCTCTTCCGGCTTGACCAGCACCTCGCGGGCCTTTGAACCCTCGGACGGGCCGACGACGCCGCGGCTTTCCATCAGGTCCATCAAGCGGCCGGCTTTGGCAAAGCCGATGCGCAGCTTGCGCTGCAGCATGGACGTAGAGCCGAGCTGGGAGGTGACCACAAGCTCGACGGCCTCGAGCAGGTCGTCCATGTCCTTGCCGATCTCCTCGTCAATGTCCTTCTTCTCGGCAGCTTTCTCCTCGGTGACACCCTCGGTGTAATGCGGCTCGCCCTGCTCCTTGACGGCGTCCACAACGGCCTGGATCTCCTCGTCGGACACGAACGCACCCTGCAGACGCTGCGGTTTGCCAGCGCCCTGCGGGATGAACAGGCCGTCACCCATACCAATGAGCTTCTCGGCGCCGCCCTGATCCAGGATGACGCGGGAGTCCGTCAGAGAAGACGTGGCAAATGCGAGGCGCGACGGCACGTTCGTCTTGATCAGGCCGGTGACAACGTCGACAGACGGACGCTGCGTGGCCAGCACCAGGTGGATGCCCGCCGCGCGCGCCTTCTGGGTGATGCGGACAATGGAATCCTCGATCTCCTTCGGCGCGGTCATCATGAGGTCGGCCAGCTCGTCAACGACGCAGATGATGAGCGGGTACGGACGCATTTCACGCTCGGACCCCGGAGGCGCCTGTAGCTCGCCGGAGCGGACCTTCTTGTTGAAGTCCTTGATGTGGCGCACGCGCGCGGACTTCATGTCCATGTAGCGCTGCTCCATCTCCTCCACGAGCCACTGCAGGGCGGCCGCGGCCTTCTTCGGCTGCGTGATGATCGGGGTGATCAGGTGCGGGATGCCTTCGTACGGGGTGAGCTCGACCATCTTCGGGTCAACGAGGATCAGGCGCACCTCTTCCGGCGTCGCGCGCGTCAGCAGTGACACCAGCATCGAGTTCACAAACGCCGACTTACCGGAACCGGTCGAACCCGCCACCAGCAGGTGCGGCATCTTCTGCACCGACGCGGACACGAAATCGCCTTCGATGTTCTTGCCCAGGCCGATGAGCATCGGGTCATGGTCGCCACGCACATTCGGCGCTTCGAGCACGTCGCGCAGGCGGACCATCTCACGGTCGGCGTTGGGGACCTCAATACCCACAGCAGATTTGCCGGGGATCGGGGTGAGCAGACGGACGTTGTCGGTTGCCACAGCGTACGCCAGGTTGGACTGCAAGTTCGTGATCTTGGAGACCTTCACACCAGGGCCGAGCTCGACCTCATAACGCGTGACTGTCGGACCACGCGAGAACCCGGTCACGCGCGCGTCGACATTGAACTCCTCGAAGACATCGGTGATCGCCTCGATCATCCGGTCATTGGCCTCAGTGCGTGTCTTCGGCGCTTGGCCAGCCACGAGCAAGCTTGTCGACGGCACCGTGTAATCCGTCTGCGACCACGTCTCCGGCTCACGCGCCTGAGGTTGGTCAGCGGCGTCACCCTTGTCGGCCTGGCCGGACTTCGCCTTCTCCTTCTCCGAGTTCGGAGTAGATGCGGGCACAGCCGACGCATCAATGCCGGAGCGAGCGATGATCGCCTGGCGCATCTGCTCACGCGACTGAGCGACAGGGTCTGCAGAGTCAGCAGCGTCAGCGGTGTCCGTTGCGTGGGTGTCGGCACCGTCAATGTCAGTGCCGTCGATGTCCTCGTCCACGGTGGTCGGTGCGACAGCGACCTTCTTGCGGGTCGAACGCTTCTTCCGCGGTGGTTCTGCCTGCGGGTCCAGCACTTGGGTGCGGTTAGCGCCACCGCCACGGTCGACCTGGTCGTAGTCGTCGTAGTTGCTGTCGGTGGGGACGTCGAAAAGCGTGGGCTCTACGCGAGCGCTGGACCCGCGCGGGCGGCGTGAGCGACCCTCGGCGATGTTATCGAGGTCGTCTTCGACATGGCCGTACATGTCATCGTCAGCGAGGTCGTCCTCCGGGTCGGGCGTGCGCGCATTGTCAGCGATGCTGCGGAACAGTGCGCGGATGTAGTCGAAGGATTCACGCACGGTAATACCCGTAGCCAACAGCGCAGCGTAGACGATGACGAGAATCAACAGCGGCACAGCGACGTACGGGCTAAAGCCTGCGCTGAGCGGGCCACCGACGAAAGCGCCGATCGCACCCCCGGCGACGCGTCGGCCTTCCCATGTTTCGGGCGTTCCAGCGAAGATGTGGATCAGACCGAGCATGCAGATGCCGATGATGGTCAGACCCAAACCGCTGTGCGCGCGCTCGGACGCGTTCGACCCCAGGCGGAGCATGATCGCGATGGCAACGCAGACGAGGATCACGGGCAACACCAGAGCGCCGGCACCAATGACCCAGTGGGTCCCGTTCGCAATGGCCGCCCCTACCGGGCCGGCAATATCCAACCACACCGAAGCGCCAAGGATCGCCGCTAGGCCGATGAGCACAAGGCCGACCGCGTCAACGCGTCGGCCGTTGAGCCCCACAGCGTCGTCGGCATAATCAGCGTCAGCAGAACGGGAATCAGCTGCCGGTTCCGTTGCGGGAGAAGTGTCGCGCGTCGTCCGCTTGCGCCGTGTCGACTTCGGGGTGGTCTCGTCGGCGTAGGCCTCTTCAGGGGTCAAGGCGCGGGATCCGCGGCCAGTGGTGGGCTGAGAGTCGTCAAGCAAGTTCTCGTCGCGGCGCTTACGGCCGCGCCCACCGCTGGCTCCCCCACCAACGGCCCGGAATGAGCTGGTGGCCTCGCGAGCGGCGTTGCCCAGCCCGCGCCCGACGGCGCCGACAGCAGAGCCGACACGCTCGTTGGCGGTGTCGGCTGCGCGTGTGGAGCCGGTGGAATCGGACGTAGAGCGGCCGCGGTACGGGCGAGTTCCGCCGGTGTTGCGCGCGCCGCCGCGGCGCTGGGTACTGGTGACAGACATGGTCACCATGTTAATGGCCAGCACACCTCAAGTCACATACGCCACACCGGTTTCAGCGGTTCAATGGTGGAGAATGAGCGTCAAGCCTAAAGACTAGAACTGGCGCTTGACTTCCTGGATGTCCGCCTCGTCGCCCTCGATTTCGACTTGGACGGCGTCGCGGCCGGTGACCCAGAGCAGCAACTCGCCCGGCTCGCCTTTCACGCGCACGACGCGGTCGCCTTGCTCAGCGACACCGCGCTTGCCGCCGAGCGTGACGGGAGGGTGGTTCGGCGGGGTGAGCACCACCGGCACGTCAGAGGACGTCAAGGCCATCTTCCCCATCATCTTGGCTGCGCCCATCAGCTTCGTCTCGACAGCGCGAGAGAACTCGCGCGGTTCTACGGTGCCGGAACCGCGACGCACGTCCTCATGGTGGATGAAGTTCTCGGAGACGTTCATGAAACTGTCCAGAGGCTTGATGTGCAGCGGTGGTCCCGCCGCCCACTCGTTGACCAAGTGCTCATACGACTCTTGCTGCTTGGCTTTCTCCTGCGCAGATCGAGTCAAGTCTTTGAGGGCCGATACGACGTACCCACCCGCGAGGTGCGTGCGGTGCTCGCGGATGAACAGGTGGGCTGCTAGGTCATAGGTAGTCCAGCCCTCGCACAAAGTCGGGGCATCGGGGCCGACCTCGAGCATGAGTTCGGCGAGCTTCTCGCGTTCTTTTTGCTGAAACGACATGAGCCCCAGCCTAGCGCGGCTGGGGCGAGCGAGTCTGTGCGCATCTACCGCCCAGATGACAAGGAAACGCCCTGCCGTTACTACGGCAGGGCGCGTCGATAAGCAATGCTCGTCTACAGCGACTCGCGGGACTCCGCGATCTCCTCGGGCGACGCCGGGGTGATGTCGTCGGTGTTCATCGGCACCACGGTCGGCAGAATGACTGGCTCGCGCTTGTACTTCTGCTCGATGGTGCGGGAAATGCGCCGGCGCAGCTGCTGCACCATGCGGTACGGGTCATTCTCACCCTCGGCAGCCAGGTCAGACATGGTGGTCTCCACCAGCTCCTGGATGACCGGGACGACACCACGATCATCGTCGATGAGACCTGTGGTAGACACCTTCGGCTTCTCGATGAGGCTGCCTGTGCGGTCGTCGATCAGACAGGTAATGGAGATGACACCGCCGGACGCCAGCGAAGTGCGGTCTGCCAGAACATCCGGGTCGACATCGCCCATCGTGGTGCCATCAACGTAGAGGTGACCAACCTGGTACTGGCCAGCGACCGTGATCTTGCCGTCAATCATGTCCACGACCACACCGTTCTGCGCCAGAACAGTGTTCTCTGGCTTCACACCAGTCGCGATTGCCAGCTCCTTGTTGGCACGCAGGTGACGCCACTCGCCGTGGACCGGCATGGCGTTACGCGGGCGGGCGATGTTGTAGAGGAACAGCAGCTCACCGGCATAGCCGTGACCGGACGCGTGGACGTGGGCGTCCTCGTTGGTCACCACCGTCGCACCGATCTGGGCGAGGTTGTTGATCACGGCGAAGACCGCTTCCTCGTTACCCGGAATGAGCGAGGAGGACAGGATGATCAGGTCGCCGTCACGCACCGTGATCTGGCGGTGTTCGCGGCGCGACATGCGCGACAGCGCCGCCATCGGCTCACCTTGCGTACCGGTGGTGATGAGCATGACGCGGTGCGGGGCCATCTTCGCGGCCTCTTCGATCGGGATGATCGTGCCGCGCGGAGCCTTGAGCATGCTCATCTTCTCCGCGATCTCCATGTTGCGGATCATGGAGCGGCCGTTGAAGGCGACCTTACGGCCCGACGCCACCGCAGCGTTGATCGCCATTTGCACGCGGGACACGTTCGAGGCGAAGGATGCGAGGACGACGCGCTGCTTCGCACCCTGGACAAGGCGGATCAGCGTCTCCTCGATGCCGGCCTCCGAACTGGAGATGCCCGGAATGGTGGCGTTCGTGGAGTCGCAGAGGAACAGGTCGATGCCCTCGTCGCCGTAGCGGGCCAGCGCGGGCAGGTCCGTCGGCTTGTTGTCGTACGGGGTCATGTCCAGCTTGATGTCACCGGTCATGCATACGGTGCCGGCACCGGTCTTGATCACCACACCGAGGCAGTCCGGAATCGAGTGGCCCACGCGCCAGAAGCGCAGGTTGAACGGGCCTGCTGTGATCTCCGACTTCTCGTTGACCTCGTGCAGCTTCGGCTTCTGGCGGTGTTCGCGGGTCTTGGCCGCGATGAGCGCGTTGGTGAAGCGCGCGGAGTAAATCGGGATGTCCGGGCGCAGCTTGAGCAGCCACGGAATCGCGCCGATGTGGTCCTCGTGCCCGTGCGTGACCACGAGCGCCTCAACCTTATCCAGCTTGTTCTCGATCGGACCGAAGTCCGGCAAGATGAGATCCACACCCGGCTCGTCCGAAGACGGGAAGAGCACACCACAGTCCACAATGAGCAGGCGGCCGTTGTACTCGAACACGGTCATGTTGCGGCCAATCTCAGAGATGCCGCCGAGCGCGTAAATACGCAGCGCACCGTTTGCCGGCTTCTGCGGGGCGGGCAGACGCTTCGTCAGGTCCGCACCCTGCATCGACTTCATTGGGTTACGGCGGTTGTCACCGCGGCCTCCCCCACGGCCGCCACGTCCGCGTCCACGGCCACGGTTGTTTCCACCACCGCCATTTCCGCCGTTGCCACCGTTACCGCCGCGGTTGTTGCCAGAGCGGTTACCGCCGTTGTTCGAACCGCCACCGTTGCCGCCGTTGTCGTTCTTGCCGTTGCCGCCGCCGTTATTGTTGGAGCCCTGGTTATCCCGGCCCCCACGGTCGTTGCCGGCATCGGCATTGTTGTCGGCGGGCGAGGTGTCCGGGGTCTGGAACACCGGTTGCTGGTCGCCAGCCTCTGGCGGGCCCGCCTTGCGGGACACCTTGCGGGAGCGGTTACGGGATTCATTCATACTTAAAGGACTCCAGCCTTTTCCATGTCACGTCGCAGCGCCTCCAGCTGCTTCTCGTCGGGTGCGACGATGGGCAGACGGGGGTCTCCGACCTCGATGCCCTGCAAGCGCAGGGCTGCCTTTGCAAATGTCACTCCACCAAGCACGGCCTGCTGTCCAGCAAGCACGCACATGGTGTTGGCGTTGATTTCCCGGGCTCGGGCGAGGTCGCCTTCCTCGAAGCTTGTCACCATTTCTCTCATCAACCCTGGTGCGACGTGCGCAATCACGGAGATCACACCGATCGCGCCGAGGGAGAACCACGGCAGGTTGAGAACGTCGTCGCCAGAGTACCAGTCCAGCCCCGTGTCATTGATAATCGCGGTGGCCTCCAGCATGTCGCCCTTCGCATCCTTCACGGCTTTGACGGTAGGCAGTTCCGCCAACGCGCGGATGGTGTCGCCGGCGATGGGGATCGCGGAGCGGCCGGGAATGTCGTAGAGGCAGATCGGCAGTTCCGTCGCCTCCGCCACAGCGCTGAAGTGAGCGAGAAGTCCCGCTTGGGACGGCTTGGAGTAGTACGGGGTGACAACCAGCAGGGAGTCTGCGCCGGCGTCGCGGGAGGCCCGCGACAGCTCAATCGAGGAGCGGGTGTCGTTCGTGCCCGAGCCGGCCATGATCTTGACGCGGTCGCCGAGCTCCTCACGCACCGCTGTGATCAACTGGAGCTTCTCATCGGCGGACGTGGTCGGCGATTCTCCGGTCGTGCCACCCAAGATCAGCAGGTCGACCCCGTTGTCTACGAGGTGGGCCGCCAACCTCCGGCCTGCCTCGAGATCCAGGTCACCGTTGCTGTCGAACGGGGTGGCCATGGCAACGCCGACGGTTCCTAATTCATTCTTAATAATGCCCATAGCTCAACAGGTTACTATCCGGCGTACGGGCTGGTGGCCATGACGGAACCGTCGGCAAGCGTACTGATGAGGAAGTCGTCGAAAAGCGCTGGTGCTTGCTTTTTAAGAATCTCTAAGCACGCGATGGCGAGCGCGCGGATTTCCACGTCAGCGTGTTCACTGGCGCGCGCCGCAATGAAGCCGCGCCAGGCGCGGTAGTTGCCGGTGACCACGAAGCGCGTCTCAGTGGCATTCGGCAGGATCGCGCGCGCGGCCTGGCGGGCCTTCTTCTTGCGCAGCAGCGCGTTCGGCTCGTCCTCAGTGTTC
This sequence comes from Corynebacterium sp. CCUG 71335, assembly GCF_024454075.1. Lineage (NCBI taxonomy): Bacteria > Bacillati > Actinomycetota > Actinomycetes > Mycobacteriales > Corynebacteriaceae > Corynebacterium > Corynebacterium sp. CCUG 71335. The sequence continues at coordinate 81,085 of NZ_JAGPYY010000010.1, read as the reverse complement.
TCATCCAGCGCGCCCAAAAGCTCCTCGTAGACGAAGCGCGATTCATCGACAGCGGCGAGGAAGATGCGTTTGAGATCCGCGTCGTCCGCGATCGCGTCCGGGATGACCACATCTGCTTCAGCGGCAGGCACAAAGCGCTGGCTCAACTGCGAAAACGACAGGTGACGGTGGCGCAGCAACTCGTTGCCTGCAGAACGCGACAGCCCGCGGATGTACAGCGTCGCGGTGGCGTGCTCGAGCAACGCGTCGTGCCCGACTTCGAGGATGTGTCGCAGGTACGCGTCGTTGGCAGCGGTATGCGGGTTGGGCTTGTCGAAGGTCTCATAACACGCCCGGCCCGCGAACTCCACGAGCGCTTCCGCGTCCGTGGCCTGCCCATCCTGCTCCCACGCGACATCCGCTGGCGCCGCAAACGATGTTGCGGCGATCAGTTGGACGTCGAGATTCCTGCTTTGCGTCATTACAGCCCCAGGTAGGAGTCCAGGCCGATCGTCAGTCCCGCATGCTTATCGACGTTCCGAACACCCGTCAGCACACCCGGCACGAACGAGTCACGCCCATAGGAATCCTGGCGGATGGTCAGGGACTGGTCGGTGGTGCCGAAGATGATTTCCTCGTGGGCGACCATGCCCTGCATGCGCACGGCGTGCACGTGGACACCGTCGACATCGGCACCGCGTGAACCGTCGAGAGCCTGCTCTGTCGCATCAGGCATGGCACCCATGCCGGCGTCCTTGCGGGCCTGCGCAATGCCCTGGGCGGTCTTCACCGCCGTGCCCGACGGAGCGTCAAGCTTGTTCGGGTGGTGGTACTCCACGACCTCTGCAGAGTCGAAGAACGGGGCTGCCTGGCGGGCGAACGCCATGGCCAGCACAGCGGAGATAGCGAAGTTCGGCGCGATGAGTACACCGACGCCCTCGTTGGCCTCGAGCCAGGAACGCACCTGGCCGTAACGCTCCTCGTCGAAACCAGTCGTGCCCACCACGGCGTGAATGCCGTTATTGATGCAGAACTCCAGGTTGTCCATGACCACGCCCGGGGTGGTGAAGTCCACCACGACCTCAGCACCGTTGTCGGTGAGCAGATCCAAAGAATCGCCTGCGCCAACCTCTGCGACCAGTTCCAAGTCCTCAGCGGCGTTCACACCCGCCACGACTGCCGAGCCCACGCGGCCCTTCGCTCCGAGAACTCCCACCTTGATAGTCATGCGTTGCCCTTTCTGTCGTACTTTGCTTCGTCTGTTTTCTCTGGACCACCTTAGCGCGGCATCGCTGGCCGCCGTTCGCCACCGTTGCGTGCTGTCCCCGGCCCGTCGCAACCGCTCCGGAGTCCGCACCCAGCTAGGCTGTCACATATGAAACACACACCACAGAAGAAGACACATGCCTCAGCGGCTGTCGCTGTCCTCGCGGCGGCTGGTCTTGCTCTTTCTGCCTGCGACACCGGCGACACCGTTCCAGAACCCCAGATGAGCACCTCCACAAACCCTGATGCCGACACTGCCGATAAGGACGCGGAGAACTCTGCGACGAAGCCGACAGGAACGGAAGATGGCCAGCAGAACACACTGGGGGCCGCAGACATGCAACCCGGCGCTGACGGCGACTTCAGCACTGAACCCACAGAGCAGTTCGACGGCGACCCTGCGGAACTGCGCACGACCGATATCCGCGTGGGTAGCCACGAGAATTACGACCGCCTTGTCTTCGAGTTCGAAGGAACCGGTCAACCGAGGTTCCACGCTGGATACACGGATGATCCGCGCCAGCATACGTCGGGCAATCCGGTCGAGGTGCCCGGCGATGCGCACTTCGAATTGCTCATCCACGGCACCTCGCTGGATATGACCCCGGACCACAAGTACGCGGGCAAGACCAACCTGGGTTTGGCTAGCGGTGCGGTCGTAGATGTCGTGAACCAAGGCACGTTCGAGGGCGCATCCCAGTACTTCGTGGGCTTGAAGGACACCCGCCCGTACAAGGTGAGCATCCTGGAGAACCCGACGCGCCTAGTCGTCGACTTCGAGAAATAGAAAAACGCCCCGTGGGGCGCTTCTCCGCGATTCCCTCCGACCCGGTTATCAGCCGGAACGGAGGGATTTTGTTTTCGGCTTAGTTCTCGTCTTCGTCCTCAGAGACCGGGACCAACGAGATCTTGCCGCGGTTGTCGATGTCGGCGATCTCCACCTCGATCTTGTCGCCGACGTTCACCACATCCTCGACGTTCTCAATGCGCTTATCGCCGCCGAGCTTGGAGATGTGCACCAGGCCGTCGCGGCCCGGGGTGAGCGAGACGAACGCGCCGAACGCGACCGTCTTGACCACGGTGCCCAAGTAGCGCTCCCCCACCTTCGGCTGCTGCGGGTTGGCAATCGAGTTGATCTGTTCGATCGCAGCGTCAGCAGCCTCACCGGTAGCGGCGGACACGTAGATCGTGCCGTCATCCTCGATGGAGACGTCAGCGCCGGTGTCCTCGGTGATCTGGTTGATGGTCTTGCCCTTCGGGCCGATGACCTCACCGATCTTGGAGACGGGGACGCGCACAGTGGTGATCTTCGGGGCGAGCGCGCTCATCTCATCCGGGCCTTCGATGACCTCAGCCATGGTGTCCAGGATGGTCTCGCGGGCTTCCTTCGCCTGCTCCAGAGCGCTAGCCAAAACATCGGACGGGATACCGTCGAGCTTGGTGTCCAGCTGCAAAGCAGTGATGAACTCGGACGTACCAGCGACCTTAAAGTCCATGTCGCCGAACGCGTCCTCAGCACCGAGGATGTCGGTCAGTGCCACGTACTTGGTCTCACCGTCGACCTCACCAGAAACAAGGCCCATGGCGATGCCGGCCACCGGAGCAGCCAGCGGCACACCAGCGTTGTACAGCGACAGCGTGGAGGCACAAACAGAACCCATGGAGGTCGATCCGTTAGAGCCGAGAGCCTCCGACACCTGGCGGATCGTGTACGGGAAGTCCTCCTTCGAAGGAATGACCGGAATCAGGGCGCGCTCGGCGAGAGCACCGTGGCCGATCTCGCGGCGCTTCGGAGAGCCAACCCGGCCAGTCTCACCGGTGGAGTACGGCGGGAAGTTGTAGTGGTGGATGTAGTGCTTGGATGTCTCCGGGTGGAGGGAGTCCAGCTGCTGCTCCATCTTCAGCATGTCCAGGGTGGTCACACCGAGGATCTGGGTCTCGCCGCGCTCGAACAGGGAGGAGCCGTGCGCACGCGGAATGAGCTCGACCTCGACCTCGAGGTCGCGGATGTCGGTGACACCGCGGCCGTCAATACGGAAGCCCTCGGAAAGGATCTTGTCGCGGACGATCTGCTTCATCACCGCGTTGTATGCGGCGCGAATTTCCTTGCTTGCATCCTCGCCAGCGAAAGTCTCGAGCAGATCCGCCTCGATCTCTTCCATGTACTCGTTGGTCGCGTCATCGCGCTCGTGCTTGCCCGGGATGGTCAAGAGCTTCGACAGCTTCTTGGACGCCTTCTTCTCCACAGCGTCGAAGACCTCGTCGGAGTACGGCGGGAACAGCGGGAAGTCCTGGGTTTCCTTCGCAGACTTGTCTGCCAAAGCGTTCTGCGCCTCGCACAGAGTCTGGATGAAGGGCTTAGCAGCCTCCAGGCCCTCGGCGACGGTGCGCTCGGTGGGGGCGGGAGCGCCACCGTCGATAAGCTTCACGGCGTTAGCGCCCGCACCTGCCTCGACCATCATGATCGCGACATCCTGGACCTTCTTCCGCCCCTTCTTCTTTTCCACAATGCGGCCGGCAACGACCATCTCGAACACAGCGGCTTCATGCTGCTCGTGGTTCGGGAACGCGACCCACTGGCCCTCCGGGTGCTGGTCATCGGCGATGAGCGCCATGCGCACACCACCGACAGCACCCGAGACCGGCAGGCCGGACAGCTGCGTTGCGGCGGATGCACCGTTGATGGCAACGACGTCGTAGTACTCCTCCGGGTTCCAGCTCATGACCGTGACCACAACCTGCACCTCGTTGCGCAGACCCTTCACAAACGTCGGGCGCAGTGGACGGTCGATCAGGCGGCAGGCCAGAATAGCCTCGGTGGAGGGACGGCCCTCGCGGCGGAAGAACGAACCCGGGATCTTGCCCGCGGCGTACATGCGCTCTTCCACGTCAACGGTCAGCGGGAAGAAGTCAAAACCCTCGCGTGGCTGGTTGGATGCGGTCACAGTGGACAGCAGCATCGTGTCATCGTCAAGGTAGGTCGTCACCGAGCCACCAGCCTGGCGTGCCAGCTGGCCCGTCTCGAAACGAATGGTGCGCTCACCGAAGTCACCGTTGTCCAGAACAGCGACGGATTCGGTGATCCCGAACTCCTCGTCGACATTGACCTCAACAGCGTTGTCCGGGGTGTGCTTGTTCTTGCTCAAAAGATCCCTTTCTGGGGGGTTGATTCGGCGATCATCGGTGCCGCCGCATGTTTGACTTGCAACACCCCGGCATACTACCAGGTGGGCATGAAAAATGCCCAGTTCAGAAGAACTGGGCACGAGGCGCTGTGCGCTTCAGCGCGTGGGCTTAGCGGCGCAGCCCCAGGCGAGCGATGAGGTCACGGTAACGCTCAACATTGTTCTCGCGCAGGTACTTCAGCAGACCGCGGCGGCGACCGACGAGCAGCAGCAGGCCACGACGGGAGTGGTGGTCGTGCTTGTGGGTCTTCAGGTGCTCGGTCAGGTTGTTGATGCGCTCGGTCAGCAGTGCGACCTGAGCCTCCGGGGAGCCGGTGTCGGTCTCGTGGACGCCGTACTCCTTGAGGATTTCAGCCTTCTTCTCAGTGGAAAGAGCCATGAGTGTTTCTCCTTGTTTGTTTCAGTCCGCAATCTTCGGATCTGGCCGTGGGAAGGACTGCTGCGGACCACAGTCGTTGGTTTCACGGCCGAATGAGCATGTTAACGCACGTGCCGTGCGAGATCCTAATCGCCACTGCGCGAGGAGTTCGCGGCAAGCGCGGTGATGCGCCGCATGAACTCATCCAAGAAGCGCTGCTTATCGACGCCAACAGCAACCCGCGCCGTCTTCTCCTCGTCATTGAGCCGGGTCTCGTCGCCGATTGTGCGGCCGCGGGTCTCCCCTTCTGTGTCGACCTTGAGGTTGATGTCGATGGTGGTCACCAGCGACGGGTCAATCGCCACACCGACAGCCAGCGGGTCGTGCAGGCCGCAGCCACCCAGGTGCGGGGCCGTGGTGTCGTAGGCCTTGATGTAGTAGTTCGTGGCCGCGGCTAAGAAGTCTCCACCCGGGGTGCCCAGTGCTTCCCACTTCGCGGTCTCGTCGTAGGTGAGCAACGTCTGCAGGGTGACGTCGAGGCCGATCATGGTGACGTCCTTCGCCCGGCGGAAAAGCAGATCAGTAGCTTCCGGGTCCTGGTTGACGTTCGCTTCTGCCCACGGTGCGACGTTGCCGGGGACGGTCAGCGCACCGCCCATCATGACAATGTGGGCCTTCTTAGCGAAGGTCTCACTCGCCTCAATCGCTGCGGCAATCGTCGTCGACGGGCCTGTCGGGACAATGACCAGGTCGTCTCCGTACTGTTCCACCGACTCCACGAGGAAGTCCACCGCGGACTTTTCCTCCACCGAGCGAGTCGGCTCCGGCAGCTGAGCCTCGCCAACGCCGTTGGCCCCGTGGATGAACTCGGAAATCTCCAGCACCTCAAAAGAGTCCTTCACACGCGCATGGTCCGGTCCCGCGAAGACCGGCACGTCGGTGCGGCCGAACAATTCGAGGATGGCCAGGGAGTTGCGCACACCGGTGTCCACCAGCACGTTGCCATAAGTGCCGGTCACACCGATGAGGTCGACTTCCTCGGAACCGAGGGCGTACGCCAAGGCGAGCGCGTCGTCGATGCCGGTGTCCAGATCCAGAATCATCTTTTTGCTCATGGGACTCCACACTAGCCGTTAGGCCCTACAGGCACCGACGGGCTAGGACAGGATTTCGCGGACCCGGGCAACATCCCGGGCCATGTTCTCCAGCAGCTCATCGACGGAGTCGAACTTGACCATGTCGCGCACCTTGGCAATGAACTCCACGCGGGCGAGACGGTCATAAAGGTCGGCATCGCGGTCGAGGACGAACGATTCGACGCTGCGGCGGTCGTCGCCGAAGGTCGGGTTAGTGCCCACCGAAATCGCAGCCGGATAGCGGATTCCAGGTTCCATGTCCCCGTCGAGAGGTGAGGAGTCGAGGACAGTGAACCAGCCGGCGTAGACCCCGTCGCCAGGTACCGCATCGGTGTCGGCGACGTACTGGTTCGCTGTCGGGTAGCCCAGTTCGCGCCCGCCGCGGCCGGCGCCGCGCTCCACCGGGGCGGTGATGGAGAATTCCCTGCCGAGGAATTCGGCTGCCCCGGCGACGTCACCGTCGCGCAGCGCTGAGCGGATGGAGGTGGAGCAGATGCGGGCGGATCCGTCGAAAAGCAAGGAAACGACATCGACGTCGACGCGGTACTTTTCACCGAGCGCCAGCATGGTCTGCGCGGTGCCGGAGGCGCGTGCACCGAACGTGAAATTCTCGCCGACGACAACGCGGGAGGCGTGCAGCCTATTGACGATCACCGACTCGAAGTACTCTTCCGGGCTCTCTCCTGCGAGCTCCCGGGTGAAGTCGATGACGAGCATGTAGTCCACACCGAGGTCCGCGATCAGACGAGCGCGCTCGGCGAGCGGAAGCAATACAGGCGGTGTCTGGTCGGGCGCGAACACGGCGACGGGATGCGGGTCGAACGTCATGACCACGCTGGGCACTCCGGCCGCTTGGGCGTGCTCAACCGCCCGGGTGATCAGCATCTGGTGGCCGCGGTGCACACCGTCAAACACGCCGATGGTGACTACCGGGTCCTTAAGATCAGCGGGAATGTCCTCGAGCCCAGACAAAATATCCACCCGCGCCAGCGTAGTGCATAGGGTTGGATCCATGAACTCTGATGCGCACACCGCCAACCACACCGATCCGCTGGCACACTCCGGCATTGTCGTCGTGGATAAACCGGCAGGGATGACCAGCCACGATGTGGTCGCGCGGCTACGCAGGTTCTTCGAAACGCGCAAGGTGGGACACGCGGGAACGCTCGACCCGATGGCCACTGGTGTGCTGGTCGCGGGCATTGAGCGCGGCACGAAGCTGCTTGCGCACCTGGTGGCCGATGACAAGGTCTATGCGACCACGATCCGCCTCGGTGCCTCCACCACGACCGATGATGCCGAGGGCGATGTCCTCGCTGAGACCGACGCGTCCACGCTCACCGACGAACAGGTCATGGAGCAGGTCACTGCACTCACCGGGGAGATCATGCAGGTGCCGTCGAAAGTCTCTGCCATCAAAATCGACGGCAAGCGCGCCCATGAGCTCGTCCGCGAAGGCAAAGAGGTGACCATCCCGGCGCGGCCGGTGACAGTGTTTTCTTTCGACGTCGCCGGCATCCGCCGCGAGGGTTCCTTCGTCGACGTGGATGCACGGGTGCACTGCTCTTCGGGAACGTATATTCGCTCGCTCGCCCGGGACATGGGCGAGGCGCTCGGAGTGGGTGGGCACCTGACGGCGCTGCGCCGTGAAGCAGTCGGCCCTTTCACGTTGGAGCACGCGCGCACGCTCGAGCGGCTCGAGGACTCCCCCGCGTTGTCGCTCTCGCTCGATGAAGCGCTCACTGCCGCGTGGCCCGTCTTGAACGTCACCGCTGACGAATACGCTGCGCTGGCCATGGGCAAGTGGCTCGAGCCGCGCGGGCTCGACGGCGTTCACGCCGCTGTGGGACCGGATGGCCGCGCCGTGGCGCTTGTTCGCGAAAAGGGCAAGCGCTTATCGACGCTCTTTGTCGCCCGTCCCTCGACGCTGTGACGCCGGCACGAACGTCGAGGCGTAGACGTACCCTCCGCGCACGACCCACCGGCCGCGGATATACGGGACCGGAGTGGGCCGCACCAGGAGGTACGCGATGAAGGTGCCGTCGGAGCGGATTTCGATCTCGGCGTCTTCGAAACCGAGCCACTGCCGCGTCATGGGGAACCACGCCTTGTAGGTGGCTTCCTTCGCGCAGAACAACAGGCGGTCTGCCCACGCATTGCCGGCAGACTTTTGCTTATCCACCCAGTGGCGTTCGGTTGAGCGTGCGATCTGGTCGAGCACGCCTTCGGGCAACGGCTCGGCAGGCTCAGCGTCAATGCCGACGGAGAGCAACTCGCTCGACGGGGCGGCGACGGCAACGCGCAAACCTTCCGTGTGGGTAAGGGAGCCTGTGTAACCGTCCGGCCACAGCGGCATTCCCTTCTCACCCTTGAGGATCGAGCCCGCCGATTCCAACCCGAGCTCTTGCAGCGCGCGGTGAGCGCACCAGCGGGCATCGCCGAATTCACTCTTCCGAATGTCGACGGCCCGGCTGACCACCACCCTTTCCTCTGGATGCAGGTCGTTGTAGTTAGTCAGGTCGGTGGTCTCTGCGGTGTCGTCGATACGCATGTACACCACCCGCGCCGGGTCAGGGAACAGCTCTTTGTCGATCACTGCTGCACCTCCATCACCGGGTACGGCCACGTGGGGCGGTTGGTCTGGCGCTTCCATTCTTCGGGGTAGCCGAGAGATACCTCGATGTGGTCGACGTCGTCGATCCGCTGCACGCCGGGCATGTGCAGGTGTCCGTAGATGACAGCGCGCGCGTTGTAGCGCTTGGCCCAGCCGCGCGTGTGCCGGGTGCCGCACCACAGCGCGATCTCACGGAACATCATGTAGTTCGTCGGTTCCTGCACCAGGGGCCAGTGGTTGACCAGGATGGTCTCGCCTTCAATGCGCGACAGCCGGCGGGTGGAGTACGCCAAGCGGTCCCAGCACCACGCACGAATGTCGACAAACGGCGCGATAGCCACTTCGTCAGTCAGCACGATCTGCTGCGCGTGCGCCGACTCGAGCGCTTCCTCCACAGTCATGGTGGGCATGCGGAACGAGTAGTCATACAGCGTGAACAAAGGCACGATGGTCACGCCCCCGAAAACGGGGTACGGGTCTTCCGGGGTGATCACGCCTAAAGCGCGCAGCTTTGCGACGAGATCCGCGTACTTCTCCCTCCCCTTGTACCTATCCATACTGCGGCTGAAGAGTTCATGGTTTCCCGGAACCCATACGACAGTGTCGAACCTCTCAGTGAGTTTCGCCATGACACGAACCACCAGATCAGTGCGCTCGGCGACGTCGCCGGCAACGATGAGCCAGTCGGAGGGATCCTGCGGCTGGATTTCATCTAGCCATGGCCGGTTCGCTTTCACAGCGAGGTGAAGGTCCGAAACTGCCCACAGCGTGCTGGTCGTGCTGGTCGTGCTGGTCGCGGTAGTCATGGTGAGTTCACTCTAACCGCTGCTTACTGCGCCCACCGCATCGACGTGAAACGCCAGATGACACCAGTGAGCCGGATCGCGATCATCGCGGCCAACCCCGCCCAGATTCCTGTCAGACCAGTGCCAGCCCAGTAGGCGATGAGTACGCCGGGCAGGAATCCAAGGAGCACCGAACTGATGGTGAGGTTGCGTAAAAACGCCGCATCGCTGGCGCCGAGCAGCACGCCGTCGAGCGCGAAGAGCACTCCGCCTGCCACGATCATGGCGATGAGCAGCCACCACGGTGTGGCCATGACGTCGAGAACAGAAGCGTCCGTGGTGAATAGCCCGCGGATCAACGGCCCGCCAAGCGCGAAGACAGCGGCGAGGAGGAACGCGAACCCGGCGGAGAGTTTGGTCACCTGCTCCCCCACCCGGCGCGCGTCCTGCACCCGGCCGGTACCCAACGCGGACCCCGTCATTGTCTGGGCAGCAATCGCCAGCGAGTCAAGCACCAGGGTGAGGAAGTTCCACAGCTGCAGCATGATCTGGTGCGCCGCCAACGCAGCGACACCCACACGACCTGCCACAGCCGCTGCGGAGACGAAAGCCACCTGGAACGACAGGGACCGCAGGATCAGGTCGCGTCCGAGCACCAGCTGGCGGCGGATGACCGCGAAGTCGGGAGCCCACCCGCCGTTGTGGGACCGGGTCAGTGCGATGAGGAACCCAGCAGCCGTGATGCCCATGCCGATCACATTCGCCCACGCCGACCCCACGAGCCCGAAGCGGTTGACCAACAGCGGTAGCGCCGCCGCGCCGGGGATGAGTCCGCACAGAGTCAGATAGAACGGCAGCTTGGTGTTCTGGATCCCGCGCAGCCAGCCGTTGCCCGCCATGATGATCAGCGTGAGCGGGATCGCGATGGCAGCAACGTGCATCCATGTCGCAGCGAGGTCCGCGGTGGCGGGGTCGTTAGTGAGGAACAAGGCGATCGGGCGGGCGAACATCCACACGATGGTGGCTAGCAGCAACCCGACCCCCACGGCCACCCACGTCGCTTGGACTCCTTCGGCCACGGCATCTTCTTTCTTCCCTGCCCCGTAGAAGCGGGAGGCCCGCGCGGTCGTTCCGTAGGACAGGAACGTCAGCTGCGTGGTCACCGTCGACTGGACGGTCGCGCCGGCGGCAAGCGCAGCGAGCTCGCCTGCTCCCAGCCGGCCGATGACGGCTGTGTCCAGCAAGAGATACAGCGGGTTGGCCGCAAGCACGCCAAGCGCAGGTAGCGCCAAGGCGAGAACTCGCCGCGCAGTGACAGTTTCAGCAGGTGATTCAACCACAGGTCACAGCGCCGTCGCGTCGAGGGCAGCCACGGTCGCGTGCAGCTCATCAATGGCGTCTGCGACAGGACCGCGGGCCGAATAACCGGCCGCCGGGATGTGCCCGCCGCCGCCGTGCACTGCAGCGATCTCGGCGACATTTACCACGCTGGAGCGCAGCGACACCGACCAATAACCGGGGTGGAGCTCCTTGAATACCACACCGATGTCGCTGCCGGTCAGCGCGCGGGAGTACTCGATGATGGATTCCACAGCGGTCTGGTTCATGCCGTGCAGATGCTCGTCATCAATAGCCAGCACCGACATGGTGTGGTGGCCGGCCACACGGGTCTCCATTCCGGCCATGACAGCACCCATCAAGCGCAGATCCTCAGCAGAGACCGCATCCATGAGCGCCATCGCGGCAGAGCGCGGTTCCACGCCCAGCTCCATCAGCTCAGCGGCGAGCAGGTGCATCCGCGGGGTGCCCCAGCGGAAACTGCCCGTGTCGGTCACCAGACCGGCGTACAGGCAGTAAGCCATCTCCGGGGTGATCTCCACACCCAGGTGCCCGAGCAGCTCGCGGATGATCACGGTCGTGGACTCCGAGGGCAAGACCAGGTTCATGCTTCCAAAGCCTGGGTTGGACTCGTGGTGGTCAATGACCACGACGCGGTCACGCTCCTGCTGGATCACCGAGCGGTAGGACCCAGTGCGGTCGATCGAAGCGCAGTCAGTGGTGACTACCAAGCCCTCAGCGGGCAGCGGTTCGCCGAGGATGACATCGGTAACACCCGGGATCGAGTCCAAGTTCTCGGGCACGGCTTCGCGTTGGCCGATGCGCACGGTGGCCTCCACGCCGATCGACTGCAACCCAAGAGCGAGCGCCGATGCGGACCCGATAGCGTCTGCGTCCGGGCGAATATGGGTCACCACATGCACGACAGGGGCATCCCGCAGGCGCTGCGCCACCGCCGCAAACTCACCTTCGCCCGGCGCAAACAAACCGGGCACTACGGCCATTACTCGTCCCCCGCTCGGGTCTTGTAGGGATCTGCGGCACCAGCCGGTTGCGCGTTCTTCTTCAGCTCCGCGAGCTCTTCGTCGCGCGCGCGGGCACGGGCCAGCAGCTCTTCCATGCGTGCCGACGCCTCCGGAACCGTGTCCAGCTCAAACGTCAACGTCGGAGTGAACCGAACGCCCAGCTCCTCACCGACAATCTTGCGCAGCTGTCCCTTGTGGCGGGTGAGTGCCTCTGCAGCAGCGTCGTAATCAGGCTCATCATCAATGCTCTCGCCGCGCACCGTGTAGTACACCGTCGCGTCGTGGAGGTCACCGGTCACACGGACATCGGTCACTGTGACAAGCTCCAGCCGGCGATCCTTGATCTGGCGCTCAATAGCGCTAGCGACAATCGTCTGGATCCTTTTAGCTAGTCGTTGTGCGCGCGTGTTATCCGCCACAGTAACCACTCCTTGACTCACGTTGAGCTGCCGTCAATTCAAGCCACCACTCTACCCCGCGCATGCAAAACGCCCCGCGCGAGAGGGGTCTCTCTCGTCGCGGGGCGCTGCCGGGGAATCGTCGATAAGCAATTATTGCTTTTCGACGTTACGTGCGCGGCACCTCGACCATCTCGTAGGTCTGGATGATGTCGTCGACCTGAATGTCCGGGTAGGACAGGACCATACCGCACTCGTAGCCCCTGGCCACCTCGGTGACATCGTCCTTCTCGCGGCGCAGCGAATCGATCGTCGCGTCCGGTGTGATGACGTTGCCGTCGCGGACCAAACGGACCTTCGCACCGCGCTTGACCGAACCCTCGGTGACCATGCAACCGGCGATGAGGCCGACAGCAGAGGCCTTGAAGATCTGGCGGATCTCCGCCGCACCCAGGTCGCGCTCCTCGTAGATGGGCTTGAGCATGCCCTTGAGAGCGGCCTCGACATCGTCGATGACCTGGTAGATGACGGAGTAGTAGCGGATCTCCACGCCCTCGTCGTTGGCTTCCTCGGTGGCCTTGCCTTCGGAGCGGACGTTGAAGGCCACGATGACAGCGTCGGACGCCGCAGCCAGCGAGACGTTGGTCTGGGTCACAGCACCGACACCGCGGTCGATGATGTTGACCTCCACCTCGTCGTCCACCTCGATCTTGAGCAGAGCCTCCTCGAGGGCTTCCACCGAACCGGCGTTGTCGCCCTTGAGGATGAGGTTGAGGGTGCTGGTCTCCTTGAGCGCCTGGTCCAGGTTCTCCAGGGAGACGCGCTTCTTGCGGCGGGCCTGCATCGCGGCGCGCTGACGCGCATCACGCTGTGCAGCAATCTGGCGCGCGACACGGTCGTCCTCCACCACGAGCAGGTTGTCGCCGGGGCCGGGAACGCCGTTGAGACCCTGGACCTGAACCGGTCGGGACGGGCCAGCCTCCTCGACGTCGTTGCCCCACTCGTCGACCATGCGGCGCACGCGGCCGAAGTTGCCGCCGACGACGATGGAGTCACCGACGCGCAGGGTACCGCGCTGAATGATCACCGTGGAGACAGGGCCGCGGCCGCGGTCCAGGTGGGACTCGATGGCCAGACCCTGAGCGTCCATGTCCGGGTTCGCAGTCAGCTCGAGCGCTGCATCGGCGGTGAGCAGGACGGCCTCGAGCAGCTCGTCGATGCCCGTTCCCTGCTTTGCCGAGATGTCGATGAACATCGTGTCACCGCCGTACTCCTCCGGAACCAGCTCGTACTCGGTGAGCTGGCCACGGATCTTGTCCGGCTGGGCATCTTCCTTATCCACCTTGTTCACAGCCACCACGATCGGCAGCTCCGCAGCCTTGGCGTGGTTGATGGCCTCCACCGTCTGCGGCATGACACCGTCATCGGCTGCGACCACCAGGATAGCCAAGTCGGTCGACTTCGCACCGCGGGCACGCATCGCCGTGAAGGCCTCGTGACCCGGGGTATCCAGGAAGGTGATCTTGCGCGGCTCGTCTTCCAGGGTGACCTCGGTCTGGTAAGCACCGATGCCCTGGGTGATGCCGCCGGCCTCACCCTTACCAACATTGGCCTGGCGGATGGAGTCCAACAGGCGGGTCTTACCGTGGTCGACGTGACCCATGACGGAGACCACCGGCGGGCGCTGCTCGAGAGCTTCCTCGCCACCTTCGTCCTCACCGAACTGCAGATCGAAGGACTCGAGAAGCTCGCGGTCCTCGTCCTCCGGGGAGACAATCTGCACCTCGTAGTTGATCTCCGCACCCAGCAGCTGCAGTGTCTCCTCAGACACAGACTGGGTCGCGGTGACCATCTCACCGAGGTTGAACAGAGCCTGCACGAGGCTCGATGCCTCGGTGCCGATCTTCTCAGCCAGGTCGGTCAGAGTTGCACCCTGGCGCAGACGGACGGTCTTGCCGCCGCCGTCGGGCAGGCGAACGCCACCAATGACGTTCGGTGCGTGCATCTCCTCATACTCGGCCCTCTTCTGGCCCTTGGACTTGCGGCGCTTGCCCGGTGCACCACCGGGACGACCGAATGCACCGGCGGTACCGCCACGGCGCCCACCGCGACCGCGGAAACCGCCGCCGGGACCGCCGGGACCGCCGAAGCCGCCACCGCGGCCACGACCACCGCCGCCTTGTCCACCGCGGCCGCCCGCACCGCCGCCGCGCTTACCTGCGGCGCGGGACGGCATCTGTGCCGGGTTCGGGTGGTTCGCCATATCTGCGGGGCTCGGAGCTCCTCTGCCGCCACCGGGACGTGCGCCCGGGCGCGGTGCGCCTTGGCCGCCGCCGCGCTGTCCCTGGCCACCGCCGCGCTTCTGCTGGCCGCCGGGGCCACCGCCCGGACGCGGCTGCGGGCGCGGACCGCCCGCGTTCGAAGAGAACGGGTTATTGGCCACGCGGGGGCGGCCACCCGGCTTCGGCATCGGGCGCGGCATGGCGGATCCAGCATCGCCCTCACCAGGCTTAGCACCCGGCTTCGGGCCGGGCTTCGCCGCCGGTTTCGGTGCGCCAGGCTTCGCCGCTGCCGGCTTCGGAGCGGGCTTGTCCGCAGGCTTCTCAGCAGCCGGCTTGGACGCGGGCTTGGGTGCCGCGGGCTTCGGGCCCGGCTTCGCGGCGGGCTTTGCCGCTGCCGGCTTCGGCGCCGCAGACTCAGCCTGAGCGCTGTCAGACTTCGGGGCAGCCGGCTTCTTCGCGGTAGGCGTCTTGGCGGCAGGCTTCGCTGCCGGCTTAGCAGCCGGTTTCTTCGCAGCCGGTTTCTTCGCAGCCGAATCGGCCTTGGTGTCCTTAGCATTCTTCGCGTCGCCGCTGTCTGCGCCGCCGCGTGCCTCATAAACCGCCTTCATCTTCTTCACCACCGGCGGTTCGATGGTGGAGGAAGCGGTTTTGACGAACTCGCCTTCCTCCTTCAGGGTGGCGAGCAATTCCTTACTTGTTACGCCGAGCTGCTTCGCAAGCTCGTGAACGCGTAGCTTTCCGGGCACGTGTCTCCTCGTGGTTGGGCTAGAGACGGGCCGCTGCTACGCGACCGGACTCTAGACGATGGTCATGACGTTCATCGCTGATGCATTTTCTGCTTCATGGTTGAAGACTCATCAGTTCTTTAGTCCTTTTCACTTACGTACTTCCGTACATCGCTTGTGTCCACTTGCGCGGACACGCGGAGAGCCCGCCCGAAGGCGCGGCGTTTCTCCGCCAGCTCAAACGCTTCCAGCGTGGGGGTCAGCCACGCACCGCGGCCCGGCATGGACCGCTTCGGGTCCGGGACGATCCGCGACGGATCATCCGGGTCGACGACCACACGGAGAAGGCGAGCATCCGGCAGTGCACGGCGTGTGCCAATGCACGTCCGGATAGGTACATGTTTTTCGCTCATACTCCCTTGTGCGGCCCCGACCCCGCACGGGCGTGCGGGAAAGAAGCCAGTGTCTTACCTTACGCCACCCAGGCAGAAAACTGTTACTCAGCCGCTATTGCCCAGCGCTGAGGTCTGCATTGGAGTGAATGTCGATCTTCCACCCCGTCAGTCGGGCCGCCAGGCGTGCGTTCTGGCCCTCGCGGCCGATGGCGAGTGAGAGCTGGTAATCCGGCACGACCACGCGGGCTGTTTGCGCGTCGTGGTCGACCACGTCCACGCGCACGACCTTCGACGGTGCGAGCGAGTTACCGACGTACACAGCCGGGTCGTCGGAGAAGTCGACGATATCGATCTTCTCCCCACCGAGGGACTCCATGATGTTGGTGACTCGGGCGCCGCGCGGCCCAATACATGCGCCCTTGGCGTTGATGCCCTTGGCCACACCCTTGACGGCCACCTTTGAGCGGTGGCCGGCCTCGCGGGCAATCGCGACGATCTCGACGGAGCCGTCAGCGACCTCAGGGACCTCGAGGGCGAACAGGCCGCGCACGAGCTCCGGGTGCGTCCGCGAGAGGTTGACGGTGGTCCTGCGGTCGCCGCCGGAGACACCGACGACATAGCACTTCACGCGGTCACCGTGCTCCAGCTTCTCGCCCGGAATCTGCTCCGCGGGCAAAAGGATGCCGTCTTGGGGGTCAGATTCCGTACCCAGTTGCACCACGACGATGCCGCGCTCGTTCGCGCTGGCGTCGCGCTGCACGACACCGGAGACGACCTGGCCTTCCAGCTCCGAGTACGCGCTGTAAGCGCGGTTGTCGGCGGCCGTGCGCATGCGCTTGAGAATTGCCTCGCGCACCGCCTGCGCACCTACGCGGGAAAAGTTCACCGGGGTGTCGTCATACTCGGAGATGACGTTGCCGTCGTCGTCGAGCTCGCTGACCATGACGGCCACGGCACCGGTCTGCGTATCAATGTCGACACGAGCCTTCGTGCCCTCCCCCGCTGCGCCGGTACCGAATTCATCTTTGCCCTCGCGGTAGGCGAAGAGCAGCGCGCTGGCGATCGTGCCCAGCAGGTCATCGACGGGGATTCCTGCCTCTGACTCGATCTGCTTCAGCGCGGCAATGTCAATATTCACTTGTCGTCCTTCCTGACTTCAGCTTCTGCACCGGATTGCTCCGCACGGCCCTCCACGTCGGCAAAGCTCATGTTCGACAGCTCAACTTCTGCCTCCGGTGCTGCGTTGAACTCAATTTCTACCACCGCACCCGACACATCCGAAATGGGAGCGACCCGCACGCCCGGTTCGTCGGACTTCTTAGCGGCTGGGCTGATCAACGCGACATTTTCCTCCGCGTCATCGAGCGGGCCAACGCGGTAGATGTCACCACCTAGCTTCACGCGGCGCCCCCGGTTGCGCCGCCAGTGACGCGGCTGCGTCAGCGGAAGATCCACGCCCGGAGTAGTCACCTCCAGGGTGTATCCCGCGCCGAAGTTAACGGTGCCGGCAGCTTCTGCGGCGTCGAAAAGCTCGCTGAGCTCGCCCGAGACTTCCTCGAGCTGGTCCAACGTCGGTGCTTCGTCAGCCGCGAGAGCGACGACCACCTGCGATTTCTTGCCGGCCTTGACGGTGCGCACAGCCTCAATGTCCAACCCTCGTGCGTCTGTGACGGGGCGGATGAGCTCTTTGAGTTCTTCGACTTCCGGAAATGCCATGAGAACCACTGTACGGGCGGGCCGGTACAGTCTTCCACGTGAAGTTTTCCCGCACCCTCGCCGCAGTAGCTCTCACCGCGGCGGCGCCCTTGACCGCCTGCTCGCCTATCGACGTCTTCGGCCCCCACCCCGACGGAGACCTGCTCACCCTGGCGCGCCAAGCGGAAGCGGACGCGGGAACGCTCGACGGGGATGCTGCAGGAATGCGCGAGTTCCACGCCCGCCAGCTTTTCGACGAAATCACCCGCCTCTGCGGCACCGACTCCGCAGGTCTTCCTCCCTCATCCTGTGAGGTGGAGCGCGGCCCCGGCGACGCCACCGGCGCCAAGGACGATGTGGCAGCGGCGGTCGCCTTGACTGACGCACTCGTCACCCAGAGCGGCAAGCTTCCCGACGAGTCCGTTCCGTTGGTCGTGGCGCAGGCGGTCGACCTGACAGCGAGCCTGGACGCTCCCGGATCCGACGACTGGGATTTCCCGGTGCCGGAGGAACCCATCGCCGACGAGTCCGTGGCAGAGACCGCCGCCGGGCTGATCAAAGAAGAGCATGCCGTTCAGTTCGGCCTCGATCTCGCCTCCGCCTACGCTGACGACGAGCTCCAGGCACGCATCGACAATCTGCGTCCGCTTCACGACATGCGCATCGACGCCATGCGCGACGCCTTCCCCGACCTTCCCCCGCGTGCGCCCGGTTATGAGGTCGACGGCGGAGGCCCCACCAACCCCGGCGAAGCTGCCGCATTTGTGGACAACATCGAAGCCACCCTTGTTGACCGGTGGCGCACAGCTGCCTCCGATGCGTTCACCGAGGATGCCCCGGCCGAGTGGCGCACACTGGTGATCCATTTGGCGGCGCACGCCCAGCACGCCGCCAACACCGCTTAACCGGCTTAACAGTGGCGGAGTGGCTCAGACCACCAGCGTGAGCTCTCTGCCGCTGATCTCGACGGTCATCCCTGCAGCCTCGGCGATCGCGGCAACTCCTTGAATATCCGTCACCGAATCCGCATCCGGTGCCGATGCCAGCACGCGGGCCAGCTCGCCTTTGTAGTGCTTGTTGAAGTGGCTGACCACCTTCCGGCTGCCGTCCTCCTGCACCGACTCCACCCGCACCGTCACCGCGCCGGGCACCGGCCCGAGCTGCTGGTACGCGCCGGAGCGCATATCCACGACGAAGCCCTGCTCCTGTAAGACATCCGTGATCGCGCTGCCCCAGCGCTTCTTCATGGTGGGGATCGAGTTCTTCTGTGCAGCAGCATCAGTCTGCCGTACAGGCAACTTCGACCCGCCCGAGAGTCGGTAGCGCGGAATCGTGTCCGACCCCATCACCACGCCGAAGAGTGCTGAACCGATCGCGATCCGCGAGACGGCGGGGTCGGTCAGGGTGGCGGCGTCGAGGGCGTCGTAAAGCACCCCGGTGTAGCGGTAGATGGCCGGCATGACAGGGGCGCGCATGAGCGCTCTGTTCTCCTCGGCCTCCTCGCGCTTGGTCGCGGGCAGTTTCAGCGCGGCCATCATCTCGTCGACATCGAGCGCAGCCAGATCCTCCATGATCTCCTGGCGGATCGGATCGAGGCTGGAAAATGACACGTCGAGGCCGTCCGACTCGCCGCCGGGGGCCTTCGTTTCAGACGGTGGGAGCACGATGAGCATGGCCCACACCCTAGCGCTAAACTTGCAGCTTATGATCACACGCCTCTCCACCCTGTTCCTGCGCACGCTGCGCGAAGACCCCGCCGACGCCGAAGTGCCCAGCCACAAGCTGCTGGTGCGGGCCGGGTACATTCGCCGCGCCGCGCCGGGCGTGTACTCCTGGCTGCCGCTGGGGTTGAAGGCCGTGCGGAACATCGAGGAGATTGTGCGCGAAGAGATGAACGCCATCGGCGCCCAAGAGCTGCTGTTCCCCGCATTGCTGCCGCGCGAACCGTACGAGGCGACCAACCGCTGGACCGAGTACGGCGACGACCTGTTCCGCCTCAAAGACCGCAAGGGCACCGACATGCTGCTCGGCCCAACGCACGAGGAAATGTTCACCCTCGCGGTGAAGGACCTTTACTCCTCCTACAAGGACTTCCCGGTCACGCTGTACCAAATCCAAACCAAGTACCGCGACGAGGCGCGCCCGCGCGCCGGAATCCTGCGCGGCCGTGAATTCGTGATGAAGGACTCCTACTCCTTCGACATGACCGACGAGGGACTGTCCGAGTCCTACGCTGCCCACCGTCGTGCTTACCAGGCGATTTTCGACCGTGTCGGCCTGAAATACGAGATCTGCCAAGCTACGTCCGGTGCCATGGGCGGTTCCGCGTCCGAGGAATTCCTCGCCTACTCCGACAACGGTGAAGACACCTTCGTGGTGTCCACTGCAGGCGACTTCGCTGCCAATGTGGAGGCCGTGCAGACGATCGCCCCTGCAGACCGTCCGGTCGAGGGGCTGCCGGAGGCCGTTGTCCATGAGACCCCGGCGTCCGAAACGATCGAGTCGCTCGTGGATTGGGCGAATTCGACCGGCGTGACTGTCGAGAACCGCGAGGTCACCGCCGCTGACACGCTCAAGTGCATGGTGGTCAAGATCGATGACCCGCGCGTTGTTTCTGAGGATGGCACGCCTGTCGGACCGCAGCTGACCGGCATCCTTATGCCCGGTGACCGCGCTTTGGACGAGAAGCGCCTCGAAGCCTCGCTCGAGCCCGCGACGTTTGAGCTTGCCTCCGATGAGGACTTCGCGAAGTCGTCCTTCCTGGTCAAGGGCTATGTCGGCCCGCGCGGCCTCAACGCTAACGGCGTGCGCGTGCTCGCCGACCCGCGAGTGGTGGCTGGCTCTTCGTGGATCACGGGTGCCGATGCTGCGCAGCAGCACGTCGTCGGCCTCGTCGCCGGACGTGACTTCGAGATCGACGGCTACATCGAAGCCGCAGAGATCAAAGAGGGTGACCCCTCCCCGACCGGCAACGGCACCCTTCGCCTGGCGCGCGGTATCGAGCTCGGCCACATCTTCCAGCTCGGCCGCAAGTACACCGAAGCCATGGACGTGCAGATCCTCGACGAGAACGGCAAGCGCGCCGTGCCCACCATGGGCTCCTACGGCATCGGCGTGACCCGCATGCTCGCCGTGATCGCTGAGCAGCTTCACGACGACAAAGGCCTCGTCTGGCCTGTCGAAATCGCCCCCTACCAGGTACACCTGGCGGTGGCGAACAAGGACGCCGCTGCGATGGAAGCTAGCGAGCGCCTCGTCGGCGAGTTCGAGGCCGCCGGTATCGACGTGCTTGTCGACGACCGCCCCAAAGTGTCCCCCGGCGTCAAATTCAAAGACGCCGAGCTGCTGGGCATGCCGTTCATCGTCATCCTTGGGCGCTCGTTTGCAGACGGCATCATCGAGCTGCGCATCCGCGGCGGTGAGAACGGTGGGGAGATCCTCGAGGTGCCGGCTGACGAGATTGTTTCCCGCGTCCAGGAGCTCATCGCCGCGGCCCGCTAGCCGCTGGTCCGTCCGCCCGCACGCTGGCCCGGCCGCCCGCACACTGGCCCGGCCAGCGAGCCTCGCACGGTTCGCCGATCATGGTTCGCCGATCATGGTTCGCCTTCTAGCGCGACCAGGGGTTTTGCGGAACGGCGAACCATCGAAGGCGAACCACCAACGGTGAACCACCAACCCCAAACCGCTACGCAGCACCGTTCTCGATCCCCATCAGTGCTTCCCTGACCATCCCCACAAACCCGCCGGGATCCCGGAGGAGCTCAGCTGGCTGAACCCGCCGTAGTGGATAGCCTTGATTCTGGATGTAGACGGCTCGATCTCTTTCTCTGCGCAGGGTCTCATCTAGCGGTTTGTAGGTGACGCCGTCGTACTTCTCTTCACCGTCCACTTCGACACCCAAGCGGCCTATCATCATGTCCACCGTGAACGGTCCGATCTGCACCTGGGTTCGGATGCAGGTAATCCCGTCCTCGATGAGAAGTGCTCGAGCGTAGCTCTCGTAGGCTGATTGCGAGTTGTCTACTGCGTAGGCCAGGATCTGCCGTAGGACTGGTACACCTCGTCGGCCGCGCATCAACTGTATGCGCCGTCTGAGTTCGCGTTTGGTCACCGTGCCGGTCATTAGCAACCAGTCGAACGCGACGAGTCCTTCTTTGAACCCATGAGTCACTGCAATGTCGAAGGCGGTCCGTACGTGGTCGGTTACCCGCACCCCGTCGATGTCTAGCACTTCGGTGTCGCATAGAGCCCCTTTTCTGTATACGATCCCTCTTCCCCATTTGTGCTTCCCCGGCACTGCTCCGGACGACAGCATCAACTCGGCTTGTTC
This sequence comes from Corynebacterium sp. CCUG 71335, assembly GCF_024454075.1. Classification (NCBI taxonomy): domain Bacteria; kingdom Bacillati; phylum Actinomycetota; class Actinomycetes; order Mycobacteriales; family Corynebacteriaceae; genus Corynebacterium; species Corynebacterium sp. CCUG 71335. The sequence goes on along the minus strand of NZ_JAGPYY010000010.1, from coordinate 59,574 downwards.
CGTGCTGGTTGCGACTACCCACATCCCAAGAACTCGCGCAGCTGTCCTTCCGCTCAGGACAGCCTTCTTCATAGTTTTTCCCACCGCTACTGCTCGGAGCCATTGTTTTTCGTGGTATTTGAGCTTGGTAAGGACTGTTCTTTCGATGGCGTACTGGCGCGAGAGAGCGATAAGTTCCCCGTCCACGAGCCGCTGCAGCAACTCTGTGTTCCCCCGGGACGCCTCGCGCACATCCACGAGCATCCCCAACAATTCTTCCGCACGATTCTTCTTCACGGTTCCGCCTAACACTCAGCCTTATCTCGTTAGACTGCTCACGACCCTCTTCCGGTTCCCTGTTACCCTGAAACAATGCGCACCCGGCACATTTACATCGCGTCTCTGCTGGTTTCATTGGCTGCGTTCGTGTTCATCATGCTGCAGTTCGACCAGATTCCCGACCAGGTTCCCATGCAGACTGGATTTGATGGCACTGTGAACCGCACGGATCTGAAGTCGGTGAAGTCGGCGACGTTCGGTGTGTGGTTCGCCGCGTTGTTGACGTTCGCACTGTGGGTGTCGGTCCCCAAAGCGCCCTTTGCTTATCGACGCATGCCTGTCCCCGACAATTCCGACATCCCGTTCTCTCAGACGGCGGCGGACAAGACGGCGCGTTTCTTGGCCAGTCAGGACCGGGCTCTGGCGTGGATGGCCCTCGCGGTGGCCGTCTCGAGTGCTTTCCTGCAGATCACGATGAGCCTGCCCGCTTTCCGGGTTCCTGAAGGGGTCGGCATTGTGGTTCTCATCGTGGCCATCGGCGCAGCAATGGTCAACCTCTTCCGTAGCATGCTGCAATGGCAAAACGTCCTGGCTGAAATGCCTACCGATGAGGACGAAGTGGAGCGTAAGAAGCACTTCGGCTATGGCAGCGCAATGGGTGTGTACAAAGAGCCGAACGACCCGATGGTGATGCAGATTTCGCCGTTTAATAACGCGAATGTGGAGATGAACTGGGCTCATAAGCCGGTGCGGCAGCGCACCTTCCTGATGCTGGCTGCATTCGTAGTCGTCTTCGTGGCAGTGTTCATCTAAGGGTAAGCATGCGCAAAACTGCTCTCGGTTTTCTCGCCGCTTTGTTGATTGTCTTCGGCGTTGTCCTCGAGATGACGCTGCAGGAAGACGCTCCGACCCCGGCTCTGGCCAATGGCGAAACTGCAAAGGTGGAGCGGGTTGTGGACGGCGACACCCTCGTCGTCCACTCGAACGGTGAGCGGCTGCGGCTCCGCCTGCTCAACATCGATGCCCCGGAGCTCGCCCGTGACGGCCAGCCAGAGGAGTGCATGGGCAGCGCGGCCGCGCAGCGTCTCGAGGAACTGGCTCCCGTCGGTTCAACAGTCACCCTCGTCTACGACAAGGAGCGCCAGGACCAGTACGGCCGCGACCTTGCTGCCGTGTTCGACGGGGACGTCTTCATCAACGAGGTTCTGGTCGAAGAGGGGCTAGCGCGCGCTGTGGTCTATCAGTCGAATGACACCTACTATTCGCGCATGCAGTCGGCGGAGGCCGCCGCCCGCCAAGCGCAGTTGGGGATGTTCAGCCCCGAGTGCCACGCAGGACGGTGAACTTCTGATTCCTCGCCACCTGCTCCACGGACTTCAACCGCGCCTCGACCTCGCCGCGGTAGCGCAGGTGCGAGTTGTGCACGATGAACAGCTGACCGTCAGGCGCTAACAGGCGCGCGGAGGCGTCAAGCAGGTGTTGGACCAGCGTCGCGTCTACACCTGCGCGGTCATGAAACGGCGGGTTCAGGGCGACTGTGTCGAAAGTCCCCGCCTCCCACTGCGAACCTGCATCGTCCCAGGTCGCCTCAATGCCCAGAGCACGGGTGGAGAGGACGGCGTCAGCATCAGCGTCCGTCGCGGTCGCATCGACGCCCGCTTCGAGCAGTCGCTTGACGACGCTCCCGTTCCCGCACCCCAAATCCAGCACCTTCCCCAGTTCCGCCCTGGAATCCAGGAGCGTGGACGCGAGCAGCGCCCCGCCGTAGTCCTCCCGCGCGCCGGAGAACACTCCTCCGACGGCAGTGAACCCGCCTACCTCCACCGGCGAGTAGGCAACATCGCGCGGCCCTGACGCGACGAGGCAGCGAAACTTGCCGCGGCCTCGGGAGGCAGCGACCTCCGCAAAGGAGGAGGCAAGCACGTCGTTCATGGAACGAGCAAGGTGCTTGTTGTTCCCTCCGAACACCACACGTTCGACACCAGCCGAAGCCAGTGAGCGCGCGAGATAGTCGAGCCGACCCAAAGACTTCGGCATTTCTCCGGCGGCCACTGCTCCCGCAGGAGCGCGGGAGGCGAGGAACTCATCGGCACGCAAGGGACCGTCGATGCCGGCGACAACGGCCCCAGCTGCGTGGGCTGCGTGGGCGCGGGTGTAGTCGGAATCAACGCAGTACACCGGCACCCCCGTCTCCAGGGCAGCAGCAACAAGGTCACCTGTCGGGTCGTCGCACACGACCACAGCCCCAGGCGTAGAAAGGTCGGCGACCTCGAGGATGAGGCTATCCAAGGACCTCAAGGCCCGCCACCTCCCCGATGACGTACACAGCCGGGTTGGTCACACCTTCTCGCTCCATGACATCCGCTAAGTCCCCGAGTGTCGCCCGGAATTGGCGCTGGTCTGCGGTTTCGCCGTCTTGAATGGCGGTGGAGGGGGTGGAAGGGGGCAGGCCTGCGTCGATAAGCGCACGCGTGATGGGGCGCACCTGGCGCACGCCCATGATGACCACGATGGTCCCGCCGACGCGCCCGAGAGCGTCCCAGTCGACCAGGGAGCGCGGGTCACCGGGTGCGAGATGGCCGGAGACAACCGTGAAGGAATGGGTGACCCCGCGCTGTGTGACAGGCACGCCGGCTGCTGCGGGGACAGACGTCGCGCTGGTCACACCGGGGACAACTGAGCACGGGACGCCGGCGGCAGCGCAGGCTTGCAGCTCCTCGAAACCACGGCCGAATACATACGGGTCCCCGCCTTTGAGCCGCACGACGCACTTGCCGTCTTGGGCGTGGGTGACCAGCAGCTCGTTGATGCGCTCCTGTGCGACCTGCTTTTTGTACGGCAGCTTGGCCACGTCAATGACCTCTTTGCCGGTGAGGTCAAGAAACTGGTCAAGCTGATTCGTGGGGCCCAAGTGGTCGGTGAGAATCACATCCGCCGCCTCAAGAGCACGCAGTCCGCGCACAGTGATCAGGTCCCACTCGCCCGGGCCGCCGCCGACTAGGGTCACGTGTCCGTTCGTCATGGCGATCAAGTCTAGGCTAGGGCCATGCCTCACATTGTCGACGCACTCCCCGACATGGCCATCCCCGCGCGCGGCGCGGACTTTCCTGACCCGCAGATCGTGGTGCTCAACGAGCCACTCGCTGCGGAGCTCGGCTTAGATTCCACCTGGCTGCGCAGCACAGACGGCATCGCGTGGCTCACTGGAGCGAGCGGCGGCCACGCCATGGCGTACGCCGGGCATCAGTTCAGCCAGTTCGTGCCCGTGCTTGGCGACGGTCGCGCCCTTATCCTCCCCAACCCCGATCCCGCGAACGAACGCTACGAGTTCCAGGCCAAAGGCTCCGGCCCGACTCCGTTTTCACGGCCCGGATCGGACGGGCGCGGTGCGATCGGCCCGATGCTGCGGGAGTACCTGGTCAGTGAGTTCATGCACGCAATCGGCGTCCCGACTACCCGCTCGCTGGCCGTTCTGAGCACTGGGGAGACGGTGCTGCGCCAGCAGGGGCACGTCCCGGGCGGCATCGTGGTGCGGGTGGCACGCAGCCACCTTCGTGTTGGCTCCGTGCAGTACGCAGCCATGCGCTCGCACGAACTCGTGCGCGACGTGGTTGCCGCGGCTGGTTTCGAGGATCCGGAGGACCTGCTGTCCACCGTCATACAGCGCCAACTCAACCTTGTTGCGCAGTGGATGAGCATCGGCTTCGTCCACGGTGTGATGAACACCGACAACACCGCCCTGTCTGGTGAGACCATCGACTACGGGCCGTGCGCGTTCACTGAGAAGTTCCGCGGTGACGCAGTGTTCTCCTCCATTGACCGGGGTGGGCGCTACGCCTTTGGCAACCAGCCCAACATCATGGCATGGAACCTCGCCCGCCTCGCCGAGGCGCTGCTTCCCGTGAGCAATGAGGACGCACTTCGCGAGGTGCTTGCCGAGGTTGAGCCGACCTGGGATCGCGCTTGGGAGAAGCACATTCCCGATCCGGAAGCTCTCGCTGCCGCTGAGGACATCACCGCCTACAACCGCGAGCACCGCGATGGGCCAGTCTTCATTCCCCGCAATCAGATGCTGGAGCGAGCTATCACTGCTGCCGAGCAGGAGGGCAAAGTCGAGCCTTACTTTGAGCTGCTCCGGGCTGTGACTGACCCCTATAACGACAAAGCGGGCCCGGCCTGGATGGCCGAGCCCCAGGGCGACATCCCGTTTGTCAGCTTCTGCGGGACGTAGCCGACGCTAGATCACGCCTACCGATAGCTTAGTCGTGTGCGCTGGTCGTGCCGGAAAACTCCCGAGGCTCGTCAAGGTGCAGGGTCTTCAGGGTGTAGGCCCACTGCTCGTCGTAAACGCTCTTCTCACGCATGAGGGACTTGCCGTAGGTCGGGATCATGTCGTAGAGCTTCTCGCTCCAGTCGATCATGCGCTCACCGAAGCAGCGCTCGAGCAGCTCAAGCATTGCAGCCGGAGCGATAGACGCACCCGGGGAAGCACCGAGAATACCGGCGATCGTGCCGTCCTGATCGTTGACCAGAGCGGTACCGAACTCGAGCGAGCCGAAGTGCGGCGGGGTAGCCGGTTTGATGATCTGGACGCGCTGGCCAGCGATGACCTCCTCCCAGTCCGTGCCGTCAGCGGACGGCAAGTATTCACGCAGATCCTCAACACGGCCGTCGAAGGGCTTGAACACCTCTTCGACGAGGTACTTGACCAGATCGAAGTTCCAGCCGGCGACACCCAGGTAGGACGGGATGTTGTCGACGCGGATGGACTTGAACAGATCCAGGTAGGACCCCTTCTTGAGGAACTTCGGGGTCCAGCCACCGAAGGGCCCGAACAGCAGGGACTGCTTGCCATCGATAACACGCAGGTCCAGGTGCGGTACCGACATCGGCGGAGCACCGACCTTCGCCTTGCCGTAAACCTTGGCCTGGTGCTGCTTGACCAGTTCCTGGTTGGTGGTACGCAGCCACGCACCGGAGATCGGGAAACCGGCGTAACCGCGGACCTCGGGCACGCCAGCCTTGCGCAGCAAGTCCAGCGCGTAACCGCCGGCGCCGACGAAGACGAAGCGTGCGCGGGTGGTCTCCTTCTCACCGGTGTGCAGGTTCTTGGCGGTGACGTGCCAGAAGTTGCCCTTCTTCTTGATGTTGGTCACTTCGTGGCCGTAACGGACCTCCGTGCCTACCTGCCCAGCGTGGTCGATGAACTGGTTAGTGAGCGCACCGTAGTTGACATCGGTACCCGCCGTGGTCCAGGAGATCGCGACTGGCTCCTTGTCGAAGTCGCGGTCCTTCGCCATGAGTGGCAGCACCTCGGCGAACTTGTCGCGGTCGGTCGTGAATTCCATGTCCGGGAACATGTAATTGTCCTTCAACGCGTCGTAACGGCGCTGAAGATAATCGATCTGATCTTCGCCCTGGGCGAAAGAGACGTGCGGGACCGGGTTAATGAACGCGGTGGGGTCCGTCAACACGCCTTCGAGAACCTGGTGGGACCAGAACTGGCGAGACACCTGAAATTTCTCGTTGATGTTGATGGCCTTGGAAACATCGATACGGCCGTTCTTCTCCGGCGTGTAGTTGAGCTCGCACAGCGCGGAGTGGCCAGTGCCCGCGTTGTTCCACGGGTAGGAGGACTCCAGTGATGCGCCGTCGAGACGCTCGTAAATCAGCTGGGACCAGCTCGGCTCCAGCTGGTGGATCATCGCGCCGAGCGTGGCGCTCATGATTCCGGCACCGATAAGCAGGACGTCAACCTCGTCCCCTCGGGTGTTTTTCTTGGACTGCTGGGACTGGGTTGTTGACACCTTTATGACCTCTTTGATCTTGTCACCTTTGAATGCTTTTCCGCATTCTACTCCTCCCCCATTCCACGCGAGTAACAACGCCTTAGCAAATCAGCTCGCGGACACAGTGACGCGGCGAAGAGACCTAGGACACGCTCTAGGATGGACAGCATGGACTTCGACGCTACCGACCTGAACTCATTGAACTGGATCGACGACGAACTCGATGGTTTTCTGCGCGCGACACTCCCCCTAGGCCGTGATCCAGACGGAGAGGGCGAGGTCGCCGCGGTCCTCGTGCAGTCCCAGCCGGAGGAGCCGACCGGCAAACCTGCTCTGCTGTGGGTGCACGGAATGTCGGATTACTTCTTCCAGGAGCACGTCGCCAAGCATTACAAGGAGCTCGGCTACCCGTTCTATGCGATCGACCTGCGCAAGTGCGGCCGCGCCCACAAGGAGGGCCAGCGCTGGCACTACACCACCGACCTGCGCTACTACTACGACGAGCTGACCGCGGCCACGAAGCTCATCGCCGCCAAGCACGGTGCCGTCATTCCGCTCGCCCACTCCACCGGTGGCCTTATCGTCCCGTTGTGGATCGACCACGTCCGCCGCCATGACTGGCGCACGCACCAGCAAATCGCCGGTCAAGTGCTCAACAGCCCATGGTTGGACATGCAGTTCCCGGGCTGGGCGGTGAAGGCGCTCAAGCCCGTGGTCAACGTCTTCGGCGCGAGGTTCCCCAACCTGCGCCTTCCTTCCGTCGGCGAGGGCACGTACGGCGAGTCCATTTATAAAGGCCGTCACGGCCACTGGGACTTCGATACCGAGAAGAAGGCTATCGGCGGCCACGACAAATACCTCGGTTGGCTACGTGCGGTCATGGTCGGCCAGGACCGGATCCACGAGGGTTCTGTCGACGCCGGCGTTCCCACCCTGACGCTGTGCTCGTCCCACTCGTACTTGGGCAAGTCTTACTCGGCGGCCGCCGACTCCGCTGACACGGTTCTCGACATCGAGCAGATCCAGCATTGGGCCCCGTTTGTCTCCGACAAGCACAACGAGACCAAGCCTATCGACGGTGCCCTTCACGACGTCTTCCTATCCCTCCCGCACGCCCGCCAAAAGGCGTTTGACACCCTCGACGAATGGTTGGAGAACCTGTGACAAACCCGACCCACTACGACCTGATCATCATCGGTTCCGGCTCCGGCAACTCGTTGCCCGGTCCGGAGTTCGACGACAAATCCATTGCGCTGATTGAGGAGAACCCGCAGTTCGGCGGCACTTGCCTTAACGCCGGTTGCATTCCGACGAAGATGTACGTTGTCGCCGCCGACACTGCAGCTGCTGCCGCGAACTCAGAGCGGCTCGGCATCCACACCACCTTCGAGGGTGCGGATTGGCCGGCCATCGTCGACCGTGTCTTCGGCCACCGCGTCGACGTGATCTCCCGTTCCGGCGAGGAGTACCGCCGCGGCGAGGAGTGCCCGAACATCACCCTCTACAACGGCCATGCGGAGTTCGTCGGCCCAAAGACGCTGACCACGTCGATCGACGGTGAACCCGCCACGATCACCGGCGACACGATCCTCATCGCCGCCGGCTCCCGCCCGTTCATTCCACAGGTCATCCTCGACTCTGGTGTGCCGTTCCACACCAACGAGGACATCATGCGTCTTCCGGAGCAGCCGAAAACGCTTACCATCCTCGGCGGTGGCTACATCGCGATGGAGTTCGCCCACGTGTTCCAGTCGCTGGGCACGCACGTGCGCATTGTGAACCGCTCTCCGTTCATGCGTCACCTGGACAAAGACATCCACGACCGCTTCAACGCCCTGGCAGCTCCGCGCTACGAAACGCACGTGGGTCGAACGGTCGCCTCCGCGTCGCACGATGACAGCGGCGTCACGCTCACGCTTGACGACGGCTCCACCCTCACCTCCGATGCTCTCCTCGTTGCCACCGGACGCGTGGCCAATGGCGACCGTCTCAACCTGGATGCCACCGGGATTGAGATGCATGACGACCACCGCATCAAAGTTGACGAGTATGGCCGCACGACCTGCGAGGGCGTGTGGGCTATTGGCGATGTCTCCTCCCCACACATGCTCAAGCACGTTGCCAACGCGGAACTGCGCGCAGTGCGCCACAACCTTCTCAACGACGACCTGGTCAAACTCCCCCACGACCACGTTCCGTCCGCAGTGTTCACCTACCCGCAGATCGCATCTGTCGGTCTCACCGAGCAGCAAGCGCGCGACGAGGGGTACGAGGTGACCACCAAGATCCAGTCCTACGGCGACGTCGCTTATGGCTGGGCCCTGGAGGATTCCACCAGCGCCGTCAAGCTCATTGCCGACAAGAAGACCGCCAAACTCCTTGGTGCTCACTACATGGGCCCACAAGCCGCGACTCTGATCCAACAGATGATCACCGTCATAAGTTTTGGATTAGATTTGCGTGACGTGGCGCGTCGCGAGTATTGGATTCACCCTGCCCTCGCGGAGGTCACGGAGAACGCGATTCTGGGTCTCGATTTCGAGTTTCCGCCGGTCTAAGGTTCCACCGCCGCTCAATCCGCGCAGTCTGTACGCTCCCTGGCAGCCGTCCAGGTTCCTGAGAGACACATCAGAACCTGAAAATTACCAGGTCATATAGGCAAAGCAGCCTGCCATGCGCTAGTATGTTTCTCTGGAAAGTGGATCAGACTTCCAGCAAACTCCAATCTTGCTTGAAGCCTGGTTCCGCTGGCCCCCACCTAGATCCACAGAAAGGGATTCGTATTATGCGTAAGTTCCGCAACGCCGCACTCGCCGGCGCTACCGCCGTTGCTGTTGCATTCGGCAGCACCTCCGTTGCAATGGCCCAGGAGAACACCGACACACAACCGGCCGCGCAGGCTCCGGCAGACGCCAATACCCAGCCTGAGGGCGACGAGAACAAGAAGGAAGAGGCTACCGAAGGCGAGAAACTCTCGGAGAAGCAGACTGAGGCTAAGGGCGAGGACATCTTCGGCGACAAGAAGAAGTGGAAGGACGTCCCGGCTGGTTGGAAGGCCCTGTACGTCGGAACCTGGATTCTCGGCATCGCTGCTGTGATTGGCGCGATCGCTGGCCCGATCGACAACTTCATCAAGTACGGTCCGTTCGCTAAGTAACTGCGTTCGAGCTTCGAAAATCACCCGACCTTTCAGTAGTAAGGAAATATCATGCGCAAGTTCCGCAACGCTGCCCTCGCAGCCGCAACCGCTACCGCTGTCGCTTTCGGTGGTACCTCCGTCGCAATGGCAGAGGAGACTCAAGACACCAAAACACAGAGCTCGGGCTCCAGCATCGGTTACAACCAGGAGGGTGACACCCCCCTGAAGGACCTGCTCGGCAAGCTCGGCGGGGGTAACGTGCGTCACGAGATCGGCAAGGCCACCGATGCTGGCAAGCCTGCCGATATCAACAACTTCTTCACGAACCCGGAAGATATGCCGCAGTGGGCGCGCATCTGGCACGAGGCTTTCACTGCCGTTTCCGTCCTGGCTGCCATCGGCGCTGTGATCGGTCTGGGCAACTACGCCCTGAACCAGGGCCTGCTGCCGCAGATCCCGTGGTAAATAGACTTCTAGATTCGCTCTAGATTCCCATAGAGAAAGGGGAGCCGCTTCGGCGGTTCCCTTTTTTCGTGCGTACGCCAAGCAGGCGGAAGATCTACGACCTAGCGCTGCGAGTCCGGAATGGTCAGGATCTCGTTGCCGTCATCGGTAATGACGATGGTGTGCTCGAACTGAGCGGTGTACTCACCGTCGCGGTTCTGGACGGTCCAGCCGTCGTCCCAGACGTCGTACGGCAACTCGCCCAGGTTGATCATCGGCTCGATCGTCAGGGTCATGCCGGGTTCGAGAATGTCGGTGTAGGAATCGGAATCGTAGTGCAGGACAACGAGACCATTGTGAAATGTCGGGCCGACACCGTGGCCGGTGAAATCGGTGACCACGTTGTAGCCGAAGCGCTTTGCATAGGCCTCAATCACTCGACCGATGACGTTGATCTGACGGCCAGGCTTGGCGGCCTTGATGCCGCGCATCATGGCTTCCTCAGTGCGCTCGACCAAGTGGCGGTGCTCCTCGGCAACCTCGCCAGCGAGGAAGGTCGCATTGGTATCACCGTGGACTCCGTTCTTGAAGGCAGTGACGTCGATGTTGACGATGTCGCCTTCCTGGATCACGGTCGTATCCGGGATGCCGTGGCACACGATCTCGTTGAGCGAGATGCAGGTGGATTTCGGGTAGCCTCGGTAGCCCAACGTTGACGGGTAAGCACCGTGGTCGATCATGTATTGGTGGGCGATGCGATCGATCTCATCCGTCGTCACGCCGGGGGCAACGGCAGCGCCAGCCGCTTCGAGAGCGTTCGCCGCGATACGGGACGCCTCCCGCATCGCCTCGATGGTCTCCGGGGTTTGGATGACCGGCTCGCCGACATTCTCTTGGACCTCGTTCTTCCAGACGTATTCAGGGCGTTCAATGTCCGCAGGCACCTCGAGTTGCGGGGTCGGCTTACCAGGAGTGAGTTTTCCACGTGGGTTCATGCGGGCCATGTTAGTCCCGCGCACCAAAACCGAACGGGGCGGGTCCGAGGCAGCATTCTAGTATCGCCCTTCAGCCCGAAAACTGGCCCAGAACCGGCCGGAAAAGATCCGAAAGGCGATACTGTGAAGCGTCCTGGTTTTCGTTCCGCTTATTGAACGCCCAACGGGTGGGCGTGTGATTGTTGATAGTAGGCGTCTTCCATCTCTTGTGGGGTGATGTATCCCAATGACTCGTGCAGGCGGTGGTTGTTCCACCAGTACACCCAGCGAAGGGTCGCGATCTCGACTTCCCCAACCGACGCCCACGGCCGGTGGGGATAGATCAGCTCGGTCTTGTAGAGACCGTTGACCGTTTCCGCCAACGCGTTGTCGTAGGAATCGCCGACGGTGCCAACGGACGGATCGATCCCAGCTTGAGCAAGTGCCTCACTGTAACGAATGGACACGTACTGCGAGCCGCGATCGCTGTGGTGGACAAGTCCTTCAGCACGGAGATCACCTGCGTGATAAAGAGCGTGCTCAAAAGCCTCCAAAGGCAGCTCATCGGTGCGCATGCTCGCCCTGGTGGCAACCCCGACAATCTTGCGGGAGTACGCATCGGTGATGAACGCGGTGTACGCAAACCCCGACAGGGTACGCACGTAGGTGATGTCAGCGACCCACAGCCGGTGCGGCGCTGACGCGGTGAAGTCACGATTGACCAGATCAGGACGACAATCCGGGACATCAGCCCGAAGCGTTGTGATCGGAGTGCGGCCCCTTCTGCGGCCTTGGATGCCGGCGAGTTTCATCAACCGTGCCGTCTGATCACGACCGATGTCCCAGCCGGCGCGCTGCATGGCCTTCCACATCTTGCGTACCCCGTACACGCTGAAGTTGTCCTCGAAGACTTTCACCAATTCGGGGATAAGCAGCGCATCTGACAAGCTCCTGGCCGACGGGGCTCGTGTTTTCGCTGCTCGGTAGCCACGAGAGGTGATAAACCCACACTCTGTCTCTTTCAATGTGCGACAGATGGCCTCGACCCCGAAGCGACCGCGATACGCATCGATGTATTCGATCATCTTCTGGTGGGACGGTCGAGTTCCGCTGCGAAAAAAGCTGACGCGGTCTTTAAGATCTCGTTTGACCTGCGCAGCTCTTTGTTCTCCTGCCGCAGACGCTTCAGTTCGTCGTCAACCGACTCCCCAGTGCTCCGCTGAACGTCGGGGGACGCTTTGACAGGTTTCAACCAGTTGTTGAGCGTGTGCGCCGAGACGCCGAGCTTCTCGCCGATCTCCTCCGCCGCCGCCCACTTCGAGCACCCCTCAAGCTCAACGAGCTCCTCGGCTAACCGCACCGCCTTGTCCTTGAACTCGTCACTGAACTTCCTAGGCATGATCCAATCCTCCTCTAGAAACGATCGGAACTAAACCCAGGACACTTCACTGAAAATGTACAACCGGCGAGACCCGCGCCCGCCCCTGCAGTTACTCGGGCTTCGGCGCTCCCGCCTCCGGTCCCGGGTCATCAATATTGCGGAACATCGCGTCGGTAACTGCGACCGCCGCCTCGGACCCGCCCCCGAGAACGACGAGGGTGGCAAAAGCGATGTCATCGTCGCGGTAGCCAGTAAACCAGGAGTGGGAACCTTCGTTGATCTCGGCCTCACCGGTCTTTCCGCGGATGTCACCGCCAGCGCCCATGCCGCCTGCGGTGCCACCCGGCCCGGTCACGGACTGCATCATGGAGCGCAGACCGTCGATAGCCTGAGGGTTCGGCTTCGCGGCCGTCTCGCTGGCCTTGGTCTCCTCCCCCTTGATCAGGTACGGCATCGGCGTCTCCCCGCGCGCTGCGGTGGCGGAAACAAGCGCCATTCCAAAGGGGCTGGCAAGGTCGAGGCCCTGGCCGTACCCGGCTTCCGTGCGGTCGAGCGGTTCCTCGCCGACGGGAATGGATCCGGTCATGGACTCCAGCCCCGGGATCTCGTAGTCGATTCCCAGGCCGAATTGCTTGCCCGCTGTCTGCAGCTCCCCCGGCTCGAGCTTCGTGGAAATGTCGGCAAACGTGGTGTTGCACGAGCGCGCGAACGCGGTGTCCATCGGCACATTGCCCAGGCCGAATCCGGCGTAGTTGTTCACCACGCGCCCGTAGATATCCATCGATCCCGGGCACGGCACGACCGACTCCGGCGTGAGCCCCTGCTTCTCCATTCCGGCGAAGGAGGTAATGATCTTGAACGTCGATCCCGGCGGGTACTGCCCCATCATGGCCAGGTTGCCGTCTTCATCGGCGGCTTTCGTCTGCGCCACAGCGAGAATTTCCCCGGTCGACGGGCGAATGGCCACGATCATCGCCTTCTGCCCGTTGATCGGCTCGAGGGCTTTCTCCGCCGCCGTCTGCGCTTCATGCGACAAGCTGACGCTTATCGACGGCGACGGCCGCGCCTCATGGAATTCAACATCCTCCATCTCATTACCGTTTTCGTTGACAACGGCGATCTTCCACCCGGAGTCGCCTTCAAGGTCATCGCGGACGACTTCGCCAACGCGGGCCATGATGTCGGGAGCAAAAGATGGGTCGTTGTTGACCATTGAGGCTTCTTCGTTGAGCCGCACACCCGGGGTGCCCTTGAGGGCGTCTTGGACGATCTTGTGTGTGCCGGCCGGAATCATCGCCACGGAGTAGACACCGGTGACGGACAAGAATGAACTCTGCAGCTCACCTGCGTCCCGGGTGGGCACAGACGGGTCTTCAGCGTGGGCTTTCTGCAACGCGGAGGAGACGGCGGATGCAGCCTCGGCGTGGTTGCGCACTGCCTCAGTGTCCACAAGCAAGCGGTAGGCAATGCCGGGGCTGAGCAGCGCCACACCATCGGAGGAGACCACATTGGCTTGATCGGCGGGGACAGTGCGCAGCTCCAAGTGGTGGCTGGCGCCGAGCCGCGGGTGGAGGATCGAGGGCTGCCAGCGGATCGTCCAATCATCGTTGGACTGGGTCAAGGTCATCGACGCGTCATAGGACACGTTGCGGCCGCGCGGAAGTTGCCAGTCGAAGGTGTAGTTCGCCGTGGCGATGTTCTCTTGCTGGTCCACGTGGTTCAACGTGGCGGTGACACCCTCCATTTGCAGGCCGCCGACGGTGGCTTGGATAGAGGGGATGGCGGTGTCGGGGTCGTCGACAAGCTCCGACATCGCGTCGTAATCGAGCTCCTGCAATGCTTCGAGGAAGTCGTTGGCCACTGGCTGAGCGGGGTTCGGTTTCGGTGTGCAAGCCACCACCCCGAAGGCGAGTGCGAGCACAGCGAGGATCGCCGCGACGCGCACTGTCAGCCTGGATTCCATGGGGTTCAAAAATAGCAGCGCCGGAAAGCTTTCCAGCGCTGCCACTCTGAGCGGGGTGAAGGTCTACCTGGTGACCTTGACCTCAGCCTTGGCGCCCTCGATCTCCTCAAGGCCTTCCTCTTCGGCGATGCGCTCTGCGTGAGCGATGAGGGTTTCCACAATCTTGGACTCGGGCACGGTCTCTACCACCTCGCCCTTGACGAAAATCTGGCCCTTGCCGTTACCGGATGCCACACCGAGGTCGGCGTCACGTGCCTCACCGGGACCGTTGACAACGCAGCCCATGACGGCGACGCGCAGCGGGTACTCCATGCCCTCGAGACCAGCAGTGACCTCCTCGGCGAGCGAGTAAACATCCACCTGGGCGCGGCCACAAGACGGGCAGGACACGATCTCCAGTTTCCGGGGGCGCAGGTTGAGCGACTGGAGGATCTGGTCGCCGACCTTGATCTCCTCGACCGGGTCAGCGGACAGGGAGACACGGATGGTGTCACCAATGCCCTCAGCAAGCAGCGCACCGAAGGCCACGGAGGACTTGATCGTGCCCATGAAAGCCGGGCCAGCCTCCGTCACGCCGAGGTGCAGCGGGTAATCACACTGCTCAGCCAGCTGGCGGTAGGCCTCCACCATGAGCACCGGATCGGAGTGCTTCACCGAGATGGCAATGTCACCGAACCCGTGCTCCTCAAACAGGCTCGCCTCCCACAAGGCGGACTCCACGAGCGCTTCCGGGGTGGCCTTGCCATACTTCTGCAGCAGGCGCTGGTCCAGGGAACCACCGTTGACACCAATACGGATCGGGATGCCAGCGTCACCGGCTGCCTGGGCGACCTCTTTAACGCGGCCGTCGAACTCTTTGATGTTGCCGGGGTTGACGCGCACGGCAGCGCACCCTGCCTCAATCGCAGCGAAGATGTACTTCGGCTGGAAGTGAATGTCGGCGATGACCGGGATCGGGGATTTCTGCGCGATCGCCGGGAGCGCTTCCGCGTCCACCGTCTTCGGGCAGGCCACACGCACAATGTCGCAACCGGACGCGGTCAGCTGCGCGATCTGCTGTAACGTGGCGTTTACGTCGTGCGTCTTCGTGGTGGTCATCGACTGCACGGTGATGGGGTGCTCCGAACCGACACCGACACCGCCGACGAAGAGCTGGCGGGTCTTACGGCGCGGAGCGAGGGTCGGAGGCGGGCCTTCGGGCATGCCCAAACCGATGGGTTGATTCATGGTCTACAGCCTAGCCGAAGAGCCGGACAGGATTAACCACGTCCGCCACCATGACCAACACACCCACGCCGAGCAGCAACGCCGCCATGAAGTAGGTCAACGGCATGAGTTTCTCGTAGTTCACCGGCCCACCCGGAGGCAGGCCGCGAAGGCGACGGAAGACGTCCCGCACCTGCTCGAACAGGACGACGGCAATGTGGCCTCCGTCCAGCGGCGGCAGCGGCACCAGGTTGAACAGGGCAAGGAAGAAGTTCAGCGAGACCAGCAGCATGAAAAACACATCCCACATGGACCTCTCCACAAGTTCTCCACCGGTGCGCGACGCACCGACGACGCTGATCGGGCCCTCCACGTCACGCTCGCCGCCGAAGATCGCGGTGACTACGCCTGGGATCTTCGCCGGGAACGCAATTAGGCCTTCAACAGAAGCTTGGAGCATCTCCCCCGACAGGTTTGCCGCAGCTGGGATTGCTTCGACCGGACCGAACTGCTTCACCGCGTCTTTCACGGGCGCGCTGGTGAGACCAATGGCACCCGCCGTATAGGCCTGCCCTTGAGGGTCGAGGCGCTGGACGGAGGCGAGGGGGACGCGAATAAGCACCTCGCTCTCACCGCGCCCCACAGTGAGTTCAATGGTCTCGCCCGGGCGCTCGAGCACGTAGTCGCGCAGATCGACGAAGCTTTCCAGCGCCTGTCCATCGACAGCAAGGAGCTTGTCGCCCGGCTCGATACCAGCGTTGCCAGCAGGTCCGGGGCCGGTGCAGTCAGCGAGCGTTTCCGCATCGACCTGGTCGGAGGTGCAGCTGACCTCCCCCACCGTCGGTGTGCGGTCCGCGTACGGGTTGGGGATACCGGCTGTCACCGCGACGATGTAGAGCACGAGGAATCCGAGAAACAGGTTCATGATGATGCCGCCGCTCATCACCGCGACCCGCTGCCACCACGGCTTGCGGTACATCGCGTGCGGTTCTTCCTCCGGCGTGAGCGGATCCATCGCGGTCATGCCCGCAATGTCGCAAAACCCTCCGAACGGCAGTGCGGCAAGACCGTACTCGGTCTCCCCCACTTTCTGCGACACAAGCGTGGGCCCGAAACCAATGAAGTAACGGCGCACGCGCATGCCGAACGCCTTCGCGGTGAGCATGTGCCCGGCTTCGTGCAGCGCGATCGACAACGCAATGCACAGCGCGAATACAACGACGCCTACGAGCATGCGTCCACCAGCTCATTCGCCCGCACGCGCGCTTGCTTTTCGACGTCTACAACCTCCCCGAACGACCCAGCCTGCACGGCGAAATCGGACGCGGCGTCAAGCACGTCGCCCACCACGTCGACGATTTGGGGAAAGCGGATCCGCCCGGCAAGGAACGCGGCCGCAGCTTCCTCATTGGCAGCGTTATAGACGGCGGGGTACGTCCCGCGCAGGCGGGAAACTTCACGGGCGAGTTTGACGGCGGGAAAAGTGTCTTCGTCCAGGGGCTCAAAACGCCAGTCCATCGCCTGGGTGAAGTCGAGGCTGTGCTGCGCCTCCGGCACACGGCCCGGCCAGGCCAGCGCGTGCGCGATGGGCATCTTCATCGACGGCGGGGAGGCCTGGGCGATGGTGGCGCCGTCGCAGAACGTGACCATGGAGTGGACAATGGACTGCGGGTGGACGGTGACGTCGATGATGTCGGGCCTGATGCCGAACAGCAGTGTGGCCTCGATCAACTCCAGGCCCTTATTCACCATCGTGGCGGAATTGAGCGTGTTCATCTGCCCCATGGACCATGTCGGATGCGCGGCCGCCTGCTCCGGGGTGACGTCCCACATCTGTTCGCGCGTCCAACCGCGGAAAGGGCCACCAGAGGCTGTGAGAACGTAGCGAGACACTTCCTCCGTGCGGCCTGCCCGGAGGCACTGGGCCATCGCGGAGTGCTCCGAATCGACGGGCACGAGCTGGCCTTCTTTCGCGCGTTCCAGGACGAGGTCGCCGCCGGCGACGAGGGACTCCTTATTAGCGAGCGCCAGAATCGCCCCAGTATCCAGCGTCGCCAGCGTGGCAGCAAGCCCGAGGGAGCCCACGAGAGCGTTCAGGACGACGTCCGCGCTCGTATTGGTCACCAGCTCCTCGGCGGAGGTGAGAACCTCGCCGCCCAGCGCCACCGAGATGACCTGCGCAGCCTCAGGCTTGGACACGGCTACTTGTTCGGCCGACAGGCCGAACTGCCGGGCTTGAGCAATGATCGCCTGCGGATCCGATCCCGCTGCCGCGATGCCCGCTACCTCGAAATCCTCCGGATTGTCTCCGATGACGTCCAACGCCTGGGTGCCGATCGATCCTGTCGAGCCGAGAATGAGTACCTTTCGCACCCGACCATTCTCACACACGCCGACCGTTCTACCCCGCTGCCCTGGTCATTTCGCTGGTCTTTCTAGGCGGGGTCAAACTAACGGTTAACGGGTCGGGCCGATCGTGCTGAAGATCGCAATCATTCGGGGGGACCAATCGTCCCAACCGGGTGCGATGTGCCAATATAATAGGAACGTACTTCTATTTACCGTGCTATTTCCGTGCAAGGAGTTTGCTGTGAGCGCTAAGGATGACGCACCCCAGGTCTACAACGGTGTTTCCGAGGCTGATGTCCCCTCTGCCAAGTTCGGCTGGAGCGAGCTGAAGCCGGCCACCATCCAGATTGCCGGCTGGATCTCTGTGGCGTTCCTCATCGCCTACAACTTCGGTAACCACCAAGGCCACGTCGAAACGATCTGGCTCATCTCTCTTGCCGTGCTCATCGCCTTGGGCTTAATCCTCTTCGCGATCCGCCCGGAGCTGTCCACCGCACGCACGGTCACATCCCACAACAAGCCGGTCGGCCATGTCGAGCCGAACTGGACCTACATGCAGAAGACTCTGACCGGCCCCTACGCGGAGCTGACGGACAGCCAGCTGCGCGCCCTGAACGTCGACCCGGCAACGGTTCGCCAGCAGGCTCCTGCCGGCCAGCGCACCGCCGTGGGCGCAGGCCACTCCACTCACTCTGGCGCGGCCTTCGACGAGGTCATTGCCGCACCGGAGATCCCGAACCGCCGCGAAACCCTGCACGTCGAGGACAAGTAGTCCCCGTAGCCTTCGGCCGCAACGCAAAAACCCCGCTTCAGCGGGGTTTTGTTGTTATAGCGCTAGGAAACGTGGGGGTGAGACCCGGTGGGACTAAGCGCCGGCCTTCTCCCCCGCCTGCTTTTCATCGGCAGCTAGCTGGCCACAAGCAGCTGCGATCTCTTGACCCTTGGTATCGCGGACCGTGCAGGTGACGCCTTGGGCAATGACGCGGCGAACAAACTCGTCCTGGCGCTCACGCGGGGAGGCATCCCACTTCGACCCTGGGGTCGGGTTGAGCGGGATGAGGTTGACGTGGACGAGGGGGCCGAGCGCGTCGTGAAGCTTCTGGCCCAGCATGTCCGCGCGGAAGTCATGGTCGTTGATGTCGCGGATGAGCGCGTACTCAATCGACACACGGCGCCCGGTCTGGTCCGCGTAGTAGCGGGCGGCATCCAGCACGTCCTGAACGGTGAAGCGGTTGTTCATCGGGACGAGTTCGTCACGCAGTTCATCGTCGGGCGTGTGGAGGGACACAGCGAGGGTGACGGAAAGGCCTTCGTCGGCAAGCTTGCGGATCGCCGGGGCGAGACCGACCGTGGACACCGTCACGTTGCGCTGGGAGATGCCGAAACCGTGCGGGGCCGGGCTGACAATCTGGCGCACCGCGGACACGACGCGGTTGTAGTTGGCCAGCGGCTCGCCCATGCCCATGAACACGACGTTGGTCAGGCGGGAGCCTTCGGCCTCCATCATCGCGGCGGCTTCACGGACCTGGTCGACGATCTCCGCAGTGGACAGATTGCGGTCGAGGCCGCCCTGGCCGGTCGCGCAGAACGGGCACGCCATGCCGCACCCTGCCTGCGACGAGATGCACAGGGTGGCGCGGCCCGGATAGCGCATCAAGACGGACTCCAGAAGAATGCCGTCGTGCAAGCGCCACAGCGTCTTGGTGGTGTCGCCGTTGTCGGTCTCCACCTTGCGCACCGGGGTGAGCAGACGCGGGAACAGGGAATCCTTGACCAGCTCGCGCTGCGCGGCGGGCAAATCCGTCATCGTGGACGGGTCCGCCTCGAAGCGGCCGTAGTAGTGGCGCGCGATCTGATCGGCGCGGAACTTAGGCAGGCCGAGTTCACCGAGCGCTTCAATCCGCTCTTCCTCGCTCAGGTCGGCGAAGTGCTTCGGCGGCATGCCGCGCTTGGGCGACAGCAACTGGATCTTTGGAAAATCACTCATGACGTGCCCCATTGTGGCACGGGATAGCGCAGTTAGCGAATAGCAACCAGAGGCACGGGTGAGACGGCCGTTAGATCACCACGACACTCATCAGCAGCCACGTCGCAGCGGCGGCCGGCAGAATGCCATCGACGCGGTCCATCATGCCGCCATGGCCGGGCAAAAGCCCCGACATGTCCTTGATGCCCAGCTCACGCTTGAACTGGCTTTCCACCAGGTCGCCCATGGTGGCGCAGAGCACGGTTCCCACGCCAAAGATGAGTCCCGTCCACCACGGGCTGTCCAGCAGGAACATGCCCGTCAACACGCCCGTCACCGCGCCAAACAGCACTGAACCCGCAAAGCCTTCCCAGGACTTCTTGGGGCTGACGGCCGGTGCCATGGGATGGGAGCCGAACAGGACTCCGGCGACGTATCCGCCCACGTCGTTGGCCACCACACACGCGATGAATGTGAGGATGAAGTGGCTGCCGGTGACATCTCCTGACTCCAGCCGGGAAATCATCGCGGCGAAGGAGCCGAACAGACCGATCCACACGAGCACGAAAATGCTCACCGCGGTGTCGCGGACGTAGTTCTGCGGCGGAGTGTTCCTCCCGTGGAAGAACAGACGGGAGAACATGATGGCCAGCGCACTGACCGTGAACGTGGCCAGCAAGCCCGGGTACCCGAACGGCCAGGTGGACACGACCATGCTCAAACCGAGCACGATGATGGTGAACCGGTACACCCCGAAACCGTGCTCGCGCAGGCGCGTGAGCACCTCCCACATGGCCAACGCCATGGCGAGACACACCACTGGGTACCACATCACGGGACCCACCCATGTGGCCACCAGCACGAGGGCAATCAGCGCGAGACCCGTCGCGATGGCGGCGGGGAGGTTACGGCCTGCGGAGTTCTTCGGCTTCGGCAAATGCACCCGGCGTGAATGGCCGGCTGCTGGTGCCTCGCTGTCTGTCACAGGCTTATACCTCGAGCAGTTCTGCTTCCTTCTTGTTCACCAGGTCGTCGATCATGTCGACGTACTTGGCAGTGGTCTTGTCCAGCTCTTTCTCCGCAGCGGAGACTTCGTCCTCGCCGGCGTCGCCGTCCTTCTGGATCTTCTTCAGCGCATCCATGCCGGAGCGGCGGACGTTGCGGATTGCAATCTTGCCGTCTTCGCCCTTGCCCTTAGCCTGCTTGACCAGGTCACGGCGACGCTCCTCCGTCAGCTGCGGGATGGTCACACGGATGACCTGGCCGTCGTCCGTCGGGTTGACACCCAGGTCAGAGTTACGGATGGCGTTTTCAATCTCACCCATGGTGGACGGGTCGTACGGCTTGATCAGCAGCATGCGCGGCTCCGGCACGGAGATGGTGGCCATCTGGTTGATCGGCGTGGGTGCGCCGTAGAACTCCGCCATGACGCTGTTGAACATCGCCGGGTTCGCGCGGCCCGTGCGGATGGTCACCAGCTCGCCGCGGGTGTGCTCCACGGAGTTGGTCATGCGCTCTTCAGCGTCGAGCAATACGTCATCGATCATGGGTTCATCCTTCACTGATCCTGATTGTGTTCTCTACCAACTTAGCAGTGCCAGCTACCGTCATAGACTGTAGAACACTATGCACCCCGCCTTCGCGTATCTTGCCCCGGATCCGCAGCCCGTAACTACGGGCCGCTTGAGCGGCTGGGTCATCCCTGCTAAAGATCTGTCCGATGTCGCAGGCATGCCCACCACCGGCGGAAACCCGCAGCGCACATACGTTGCGGGGACCACCAGCCCCTTTTTAGCTGCTCTCCAGCGCGAGGGCGCGACGATCAACGGCAAGACAGCCACCTCCGAGCTTGGCGCCACGATCTATGCCGAGCGTCCCGACGTTCCTGTGCTCACTTCACCTGCCTATCCGGGCGCGACTCCAGGCGGGTCATCCACCGGGGCTGCTGTCGTCGTCGCCGAGGGCCTGCACCGCGCGGCGCACGGCAGCGACGCGGGCGGCTCTTTGCGCGTTCCGGCCGCCGCATGCGAGGTTGTCGGTTTCAAGCCCGCGGGTACCAGCAAGACCGTGTCCACCGACGGCTTCATCACAGCGACAGTCGCGGACCAGCAGTTCTTGCACAACGCGCCCAATGCTTATCGACGCCTGCGCGTCGGCCTCCTCACCACTCCCCTCTTCTCCACTGAATCGGTGGTCAGCCCCGACCGAATAGCAGTCGTTGAGCAGGCGGCGGAGGTGCTCGGGGGCAGCTGCGACGTCGTTAAGCTCCACCCGTATCAGGCGGCCGCAGAGACGTTTACGCACTTCACCCGCCGTATCCAGCAGGCGTTCGTGAAGGTGGACCCGCTGGACAGTGCCTACATTTCCTGGTTGAAGGAGCAAGGTATCGCCGTGACTGCCGCGCAGCTCGCGGAGGGTCAGCGCCATATTGCCGGATTGTCGCAGGCATTGCAGCGTGAGTGGGGTGTGGATGTGCTGCTCACCCCGACCGTCGCTACAGATCCCCCGCCGGTGGGTCACTTTTCCGCGATGAGCCCAGCGGAGAGCTTCGCCGCGCAGACTGCGTGGTCGCCGTGGTGCTCTCTTTTCAACCTCACTGGCGGGCCGGCGATTGCTGTCGGGCCCATCCACATCGGCGGTATTACTGCCAGCGACAGCGAGGTGCTCGCGCTCGCCGCAGAAGTCGAAGACGTGTGGCAGGAATGGAAGGCGGCTAGAGGAGTCTGACCATCGCCACGCCGGCGAAGACGAGGACAAGCCCCCCGATACGCGCACCGTTGATGCGCGTGCGGGCCGAGCCGAACAACCCGAGCGCCTCAATGACCTGGCCGCAAATAATCGCGCCGGCCAGCTGAGCAATGACCGTCGTTCCGGTGCCCAAGATGGGTGCGAGCGTGGCCATGCCCACGACGAAGATCGCGCCGAAGACACCCCCGAGCCACATCCACCACGGCCCGGGCTCAATCCCGGTGAGCAGGGCTTTGCGGGAGGTCGGTTCGAGCATGCTGAGCAAAAGCAGCAGGACAACACCGACGAACAAGCTGATCGTGCCGGCCTGCAATGAACTGCCCAGCACAGTGCCCAGGTGGCCGTTGACGGCGGTCTGCGTAGCCGAGCACATGCCCATGAGCACTCCGAAGGCGCGCCATCCCCAGGCGGCACCGGCGTCAGCGCGTCCCTCCCCGAGCCCCGGCTGCGAACCGGGGGTGCCCAGGACATGAACAGTCACAATGCCAGCCACCACGACGAACGCCCCGAGCACGCGCCAGAACGTCGCCTCGTTTTGGGGAGAGTTATACAGCCCGAAGTGGTCGATGACCAGGGCCATGATCACTTGCCCCAGGATCGGGATGATGATCGTTTCCACCGCGCCCAGCATGGGAAACAAAACCACGCTGCCAGTGAGGAAAACCACGCCCATAGCGCCGCCGATCCACACCCACCACGGCTGCGCGGCAGCCGCCGCAAAATCGACGTTCGGCCCGGAAACGGCAAGGGCCACCGCCGCGGCGCAGCACAGCGCGACGAAGAAAGAAATGAGCGATGCCGGGATCGGTGCGCCGATGCTGCTACGCAGCCGGGCGTTCACCGCAGTCTGGGCAGGAACAACTGACCCGACACCGAGGGCGGCTCCAACTAGCAATTACCGGGCCGCCTACTGGACGAGGGTGCCGATGCGCTCACCGGCGACAGCACGCGCAATATTGCCCTCTTTGAGGAGGTTGAACACCAAGATGGGCATGTTGTTGTCCATGCACAGGCTGAACGCGGTGGCGTCGGCGACCTTGAGACCCTTCTCGATCGCCTCGCGCGGGGTGATCTCGGTGTAGAGTTCCGCGTCCGGGTTGGTGCGCGGGTCGTCGGAGTACACGCCGTCGACAGCCTTAGCCATGAGGAGTACCTCACACCCGATCTCGAGGGCGCGCTGAGCAGCAGTCGTGTCGGTGGAGAAGTACGGCATACCCATGCCTGCACCGAAGATGACCACGCGCCCCTTCTCCAGGTGGCGGGATGCGCGCAGCGGCAGGTACGGCTCCGCGATCTGCGCCATGTTAATGGCGGTCTGCACACGGCAGTCCACGCCCAGCTGCTGCAAGAAGTCCTGCAGCGCCAAGCAGTTCATCACCGTGCCCAGCATGCCCATGTAGTCGGAGCGGGCGCGGTCCATGCCGCGCTGCTGCAATTCCGCACCGCGGAAGAAGTTACCGCCACCGATGACCACCGCCACCTCGGTGCCGCTCTGAGCAATATCGGCGATCTGGCGGGCCACGTTCTCCACCACATCCGGGTCGATGCCGACCTTGCCGCCGCCGAACATCTCACCTCCCAGCTTGAGCATGACGCGGTTGTATCCGCGGCGAGACTGGACGTGATCTTCGTTGATCGGGTCGGTCACCGAAAGCTCCTTCGACGGGGTTCGACAGGGGGCGGGCTATTCCGCCGACCCAGTCTACTCGCACTGGAGGCTGCAAAAGCAAGACCCCGGTGCCGTCGACAAGCGACGATACCGGGGTCCGCGGAAAGCGTGAGCTTACTGCTGGCCAACCTCGAAACGGATGAAGTCAGTCACAGTGATGCCGGACTCCTCAGCGAACTGACGGACAGTCTTCTTGGAGTCAGCCAGGGACGGCTGCTCGAGCAAAGCAACATCCTTGAAGAAGCCACCCAAGCGGCCTTCGACGATCTTCTCGATGGCAGCTTCCGGCTTGCCCTCGTTGCGGGTGATCTCCTCCTGGACCGCGCGCTCCTTCTCCACGACATCAGCCGGGACGGAGTCCTTGTCCAGGTAGCGGGCCTTCATAGCGGCGATCTGCAGAGCAACCTGGTGAGCAGCCTCAGCGCTGTCACCGGTGTAGGCGACGAGCACGCCCACTGCCGGCGGCAGGTCGGCAGCCTTCTGGTGCAGGTAGACCTCCACGTTGTCGCCCTCGATGGTGGCGGCGCGGCGCAGCTCCAGCTTCTCGCCGATCTTCGCGGACAGGTTCTGCAGCACCTCGGTAGCCGGCTGACCGTTGACGTCAGCGTTGGCCAGCTCCTCCGGGGTGTTCGCCTTCACAGCGGCCGCGGCCTGGGCAATCTGGTCGGCGGTCTGCTTGAACTCCTCGTTCTTGGCAACGAAGTCGGTCTCAGAGTTGATCTCAACGATGGTATTGCCGGAGACGGCGACCAAGCCCTCCAGGGCGTTGCGCTCAGCGCGCTTGCCCACGTCCTTTGCGCCCTTGACGCGCAGGATCTCAACGGCCTTGTCAAAGTCTCCGCCGGCCTCTTCCAGGGCCTTCTTGCAGTCGAGCATGCCGGAACCGGTGGTTTCGCGCAGCTTCTTCACGTCTGCAGCGGTGTAGTTCGCCATAGTGGGGCGAGCCTCCTCGTTATTGGATCTTCGTTCTTTATGTAGTTCGTTAGACAGCGTAGTGGACTCGCGCGGAGTTTGCCGGAGCTGTCTTACACCACGACAAACCCCCGCGTCCCGCACCCTTCGTGGCGTTTTATGCTCACAGGGCGCACTGCGGGCGCGGGGGTCACATTCGCGATGTCACGTGTTTTAGACCGGGTCGACGTCGTTGTTCGGGTTGTCGACGTTCTCCACAGCCTCAGCTGCAGCCTCCTGCGCCGGAGCGGAAGCAGCGTCTGCCTCCTGAGCGGCCGGGGTTGCCGGAGTGCCCTGCGGCGCACCGGTCTCGGTGGCCTCCACGTCTGCGACAGCCTCAGCAACGTTCTCGCCAGAAGCGTTTGCCGGAGCCTCAGCCTGAACCTCGGCGATGCCGGCGTCCTGGGTGGTGCCAGCTGCCGGAGCGTCACCAGCAGCCTCGCGAGCCTTTGCCAGCTGGCGCTCCTCGCGCTGCTGCTTACCAGCAACAACAGCCTCGCCCACGATGTGGGTGAGCAGCTTGACGGAGCGGATCGCGTCGTCGTTGCCCGGGATCGGGTAGTCGACGGTGTCCGGGTCGCAGTTGGTGTCCAGGATGGCGACAACAGGGATGCGCAGCTTCTCTGCCTCGGCGACAGCGATGTGCTCCTTGTTGGTGTCCACGATCCACAGTGCGGACGGGGTCTTGGTCATGTCGGAAATGCCGCCCAGCACGCGCTCGAGCTTGGTGCGCTCGCGGTTGAGCATGAGGATTTCCTTCTTGCCGCGGCCAGCGTAACCGTCCTCGGCAGCGTCCATGGCCTGCAGCTCCTTCATGCGGGCGAGGCGCTTGGACACGGTCTGGAAGTTGGTCAGCATGCCACCGAGCCAGCGGTGGTTGACGTACGGCATGCCCACGCGGTCAGCTTCTTCCTGGACAGGCTCCTGAGCCTGCTTCTTGGTGCCGACGAAGAGGATGGTGCCGCCGTGTGCGACGGTCTCCTTGACAAACTCGTATGCCTCGTCGATGTAGGTCAGCGTCTGCTGCAGGTCGATGATGTAGATGCCGTTGCGGTCGGTGAAGATGAAACGACGCATCTTCGGGTTCCAACGACGCGTCTGGTGGCCGAAGTGCACACCGGCGTCGAGGAGTTCACGCATGGTTACGACTGCCATGGGAATGTCTCCTTGGGAGTTAATCGTGTTCGGTTACTTGTCTGTTGTGCGGGTTTTGCCCGCACCCTAGCGACGAGCCACACCCACGCCCTCAAAAATTCTCACCGGGCAGGGAACCGCCCGTGTGCTCATGTTCGTGGGACCGTTGCGGGTAATAGCACCTGTGTTGCGCAAGGCCCTTGACGCAAGGGTCTTACCAGGCATTTTCATCGCGCGTAGTCAGCACACCCCGTAGGGCACACTGCTAGTAGTGGAGTCTACATCGTTCCAGCGTATGCGCCAATTCACGGCACGCGGACGAATCGGGGTTGTGGACAACTCCGGGTTTTCCACAGGGCATTTCGCTTAGCGACGCATCCTCCCACCATCCCCGCCACACTGAACCCCATGAACACCCGCACCGCTTCACCCCCGTTAGCCGCGCTTGTGATGCTCATGACGCTTGTGACGGGCATCGCCGCTGCCACCCCGGCCGCCGCCTATGTCGACCCGACAACAGGTACCCCGCACGCCACGGGCGTTACCCGCAGCGCCGACATCCCGGAGAAGAATTGGCTGCCCGGCCACCGCGGCGTCGACCTAGCTGCCCGCACCGGCCAAGACATCCTCGCCGCCGGGGAGGGAGTGGTCGCTTTCACCGGCCTTGTCGTCGGCGTGCCGACGGTCTCCATCGACCACCCCGACGGAATCCGCACCACCTATCAGCCTGTCCACGCCACCGTGAAGGTTGGCGACCACGTCCGCGAAGGCCAACCGATCGGAAGAATGGCCCACCCCATGGCAGACCATGCCGGCCTGCACTGGGGTGCGCGCACCGGCAAAGACTCCTACATCAACCCGCTGAGCCTGCTCGACGCCCCGCCGATCCGGCTCAAACCCGTCGACGGTCAGCGTGTCACGCCCGCGGGTGCGCCTGGTCGTACACGTTCTTGAGCCGCTGCGCGGAAACGTGCGTGTAGATCTGCGTCGTCTGCAGCGACGAGTGCCCCAGCAACTCCTGCACCACACGCAGGTCCGCCCCGCCTTCCAGCATGTGGGTCGCCGCACTGTGCCGCAGCGCGTGGGGGCTCAGATCCGTGTCCCCGGTGCGCTGGGCGGCGCGCTCCACCACGCGCCGGACTTGCCGCTGGTCGATCCGCCCGCCCCGGGAGCCGAGAAACAGCGCGTGCCCGCTCTTCTCCCCCACGAGTTCGGTGCGGCGGGTCTTCCACTCCTCGATGGCTGCCGTGGCACGCTCCCCGAACGGCACAACCCGCTGTTTGTTGCCTTTTCCGGTGACGCGGGCAAGCCCTTGCTTGGTATCGACATCATCCACATCGAGTCCCGTCAGCTCCGCCACGCGCATGCCTGTCGCGTACATCAACTCAAGCATGGCCCGGTCGCGCGCAGCTTCTGGCCCGTCGGCGTCAGGATTGATTTCCGCCTCGACGAGCTCGCCCGCCCGCGATGGCGTCACCACGTCAGGCAGGTGACGGTTGATCTGGGGTGTCACCAGCCGTGCTGCGACATCTGAGTCAAGGTAGCCGCGCTCGTACGCCCACGTCGAAAAGCTTCGCGCCGCCGCGGTGCGCCGCGCCATTGTGGAGCGCGCAAGGCCCTGCCGCATCGCGTCGGCGAGCCACCCGCGCAGGGCGATGAGGGTGAAATCGTCGAAGGTCGGAGCAACCTCGGCCAAGGTGCGCAGGTCGCTGCGGTAGCCCCTGACTGTCGCCTCGGAGCGGCCTTTGACAAGCAGCGCGTGGTCAGCGAAGTCATCGATGGCCTCTTCTAACTGCGCCATCGCCCAACCTCCGGAACTCTACTTCTCATCTTCAGTGGAAGTATATGGGCGCACCTCGTGCTCACCGGGACATCCACGCATACGCCTGACCGAGCACACGGTCTCGCCGGTCAGATGGTTTAACTTCTAGCGGTGCTCAACCCATAAGATTTTTCGCATTTTCGTGCCGTTGAAATCGGCCCTACATACACCCATTTCAGATGTTACTGCTGGTGCTGGTGTTACTTGACGCGTGGACGGCACGAAAATGCAGCAGCCAGCGCGGCGCTTCACACGCGAAAGTGCCGCGCTGCCGTCTAGCTCTCACTCCTTTCCCACATCTTCCCTTTCCTGACCACGAGCCCTTTCTTGTGCAGGTCCATAAGCAAGTGAACTGCGAGGGCGATTGTGAACCCGCTCGCCTGGGCAACGGCCTCGACGTCGATTCCGCCCGCTCCGGCCACTGGCAGCGAGTCGTAGACGCGCAGCTCGTTGCGGGAGAGCTTCTGGATCGCGTCTGCCTCGAAGTCGATCTCCAACTGTCCATCGGCATCAGTGGAGCCGATCGCACCGAGCTGCTGGTGCGCATCGTCGGCACTGAGCACCATGTCAGCCCTGTCGTTTCTGATGGCCAGATTCGTTCCCAGCGAGCCCGGCCCCAGGATCGGCCCCGGCACAGCGAGCGGAATGCGGTTGTACGTCTTCACCCATTTCAGCGTGTTCAACGCGCCCGACCGGAACGCAGCCTCGACGACGATCGACCCTTGAGTCAACGCCGCCACGAGACGGTTTCGAGTCAGGAATCGGTGCCGGTCCGGAGTCATTCCCGGCGGGTACTCGGTGACAATGGCACCGCCCTCAGCCGCGATCCGGTCAAACAGTTTGCCGTTGCGCTTCGGGTAGATCTGCCCCGGCCCGCACGCGGCCACAACAACGGTCAACGCCTGGTTGTTCAAGGCGGTCTCGTGGGCGACGGTGTCAATACCCAGTGCCCCGCCGGACACGATCGTGTACCTATGCCGCGCAAGACCGGTACACAAATCCGCGGTTGCGTGGTGGCCGTAGGCGCTCGCCGCTCGCGTGCCGACGATCCCCACCGACTGCGCGAACAACTGCGCCAGGTTCGTATTGCCCCGCGCCCACAAGGAGTGCGGTGGGTACCCCTCAGGCGGGAGGGGCTCTTCGTCGGCAGCCGGGCCCAGGCCCCGCTCCTGCTTGCTCAACGCGCTGCCGAATGACGCTGCGATCTCATCGGCGGGCCACTCCGGATGCTCCGGGGTGATCAACGAGTATCCGTGCTGCGCGGCCTCCTCCAGGTCTTCGGCGGGGCGGTCCCAGGTGTAGCGCGATTCTGTCGCGGGACCCAGCTCCCCCAGCCAACTCGCGCGGGTGCGGATGCCGCGGGCAAGCTCGTCGGCATCGCGCCCGGCACCCAAGTGCGCGAGCAAGTGGCGGTTGGGCCCCTCCACGACCCGGTTCAAATATGCCCACGACTCAAGTTTCGATGCACTCATACCAGTACTCCCCTCTCCTTGGATGCGCGCAGTTCCAGCGCATCGAAAACGTGCTCCAGGCTCGGCCGCTCCGCGCCCGCGAGATCGGCGATGGTCCACGACAGACGCAGGATCCGGTCGACTCCCCGCTGCGTGATGTCGCCATTCGCCAAGGCACCCTCAATCACCGCCATGCCGGCGTCATCCGCCGGAAAGTGCCGCCGCAATGTCGCCCCCGCAACGCGCGAATTGGTTGCCGCGCGCACGCCTGCTTTCTCCCACCGGTGCTTGGCCCGGTCACGCGCCGCCAACACTCGCTGCGCGATCGCTTCCGACGGTTCGTTGTCGGCCCTGCCCACCACCGCCCCGACCGAAGACGTCCTGAGCGAGATATCGACGCGATCACGCAGCGGGCCCGACACATTGCGCAGATAGTTAACACGTTCCATCGGCCGGCAGGTGCACTTCTCCGGCACGTCCACCCCGCAACGACATGGATTCGCCGCCATGACCAGCTGAAAGTTCGCCGGGTACACCACCTCCCGGCGCGCCCGGGTAAGCCGAACTTCCCCCTTTTCCAGCGGCACGCGCAGCCCGTCGAGGGTGTCGGCAGGGATCTCGCTTACTTCGTCGAGAAACAGCACGCCATGATGCGCGTGGCTCACGGCACCCGGTCGCGGAATGCCGGAACCACCACCAATCAGCGCCGCCTTGCTTAACGACGGATGCGGCGCCACAAAGGGAGCTTGCCCTATCACCTCACCACTCGACTCCCCGGAAATGGAATGAATCGCGGTGGCCTCGACGACTTGCTGTGACGAAAGCTCGGGCAGGATGGACGGCAACCGCTCGGCCAGCATGGATTTGCCCGAACCCGGTGCGCCGATCATGAGGATGTGGTGCGCCCCGGCGGCAGCGATCTCGAAAGCGCGGCGCTCTTGCTCTTGCCCGACGACATCCCGGAAATCGGCAACCGGGACCGAACGCACGACGTGGTCGACCTTCTCCAAGCCGGGCAGTTCCCGCTCCCCCGCGAGCCATTGCCACGCTTCGGTGAGACTCTGCGCAATCCGCACACTGGGGTGGCCAACCAATGCCGCTTCTTGAGCGTTACCGGCGGGAATGACGATGTGCTCGATGGTTCGGAGCGGGACGCTGTGGAGGGCATCGAGGATGATCTGCAAAATGCCGTCGACACGCCTGAGCTGGCCACTCAACCCCAGTTCGCCGACTACCAGGCAGCCCTTGAGGCGACGCTCGATAACCGGATCCATGCTGGCCAAAACGGCCAGCGCGATAGGGAGATCGAATTGTGAGCCGGCTTTCGGCAAGTTGGCCGGTGAGAGCGAGACCATGATCTTCGTCCGCGGCCACGGCAAGCCCGAGTTGGCCACCGCGGTGCGGATCCGGTCCCGGGACTCCCCGACAGCTTTGTCACCGAGGCCGACAATGTGCATCCCCGGCAAGCCGGGACCGACGTTGGCCTCCACGGTGACCGAATGCGCCGTCACGCCTTCGACGGTGGCGGAGTAGGTGCTAGCAAGAGCCATCGTCGACTCCTTGGTAGAGGCGGGTGTGGCAGTCGTGACCGTCGAAAAGCACTTCGACAACGTCGAACCGCACCTGCCTGAACGGTTTATCTCTGAGCCAGTGCACCGCGGCTTTGCGCATGCGCGCAAGCTTGCGTGCGGTCACGGATTCAGCGCCGCCGAAGTTCGTGCCCCGGCGCGTTTTCACCTCCACGAACACAGTCGTGCCGTCTGTGGCCATGGCGATAATGTCTATCTCCCCATCGCGACAGCGGTAGTTGCGCGCCACGATGATGTACCCCGCTTGTTCGTAGCGGGTGGCTACCTCTGTCTCCCCCAGTGCTCCCAGCATGTACTGGTCGCGTGGCGTGATGCCCGCAGTCATGTATCCCCCTGTTGTCCAGAACCTGTGTGAAGAGTCGTGCTGAAACGATCTACTTCGTTGGACTACCGGAGAACCTCGATCGGTTCCGTCAGGGGGAGAGAAACATCCGAGAACGACAAAACCTGTGGATTACCACCGTTATCCACAGGTCCTATTAGCGGCCAGAGCTAGAAAAGGGGTCACTCAGGAATGACCATCTCCGGCTTATCCAGCTCCTCGATGTTGACGTCCTTGTAGGTAATCACGCGGACGTAGCGGACGAAACGGACCGCACGGTACATGTCCCAGACCCACGCGTCTGACATGCGGACCTCGTAGTAGACATCCTTGCCCTCGGTGTGCGGGATCAGCTCCACGGCGTTGGCCAGGTAGAAGCGGCGGTCTGTCTCGACCACGTAGGAGAACTGGCTGACCACGTCGCGGTACTCGCGGTAGAGGGACAGCTCCACCTCTGCTTCGTAGTTGTCCAGTTCCTCAGCACTCATTGTGTCCGGCTCCTCATGTACATCTCGTGGGCAGCTGCAACGTTGGCATAAGTGTAGCGATGCTCCGCGCTCGCACCGTGACGGCGCACCGCATCCATGTGCGCCGCCGTGCCGTAGCCCTTATGGCTCTCCAAGCCGTAGTCAGGGAAAGTCTCCGCCATCTTCGTGATGAGCCGGTCGCGGCTGACTTTCGCCAGCACGCTCGCCGCGGCGATGCAGCGGGCGGTGTAGTCCCCGCCGATGATCGGCAACTGGGGCATGGTAAGACCCGGGACGCGGAATGCGTCGACAAGCGTGAAGCCCGGAGTAAGTCCGAGACCCGCTACGGCCAGGCGCGCGCCGTCAAGGTTGGCGTTGTGGATACCGCGCCGATCCACCTCCGCGGCAGGGATATGCACGACGCAGTGGGCGTCCGAGACGGTGAGGATAGCGTCGTAAAGCGAAGCTCTTTTGGCAGGCGTGAGCTTCTTGGAATCCGTCAGACCGTCGAGCGCTGGAATGGGCTTGTCGGGCAGCACGCACGCGGCGATAGTGACAGGGCCGAAGCATGCGCCGCGGCCGGCTTCGTCGATACCTGCGACAGGCCCCAAGCCCGCTTTGCTCAGCGCGACTTCATACGTGCGCAACTGCTTGAGTCGCCTCACGCTACTGCTGCTGCGGCTGAATGTCCTGGTTGTTCACAGACCCAATGCGCGTCAGCGGCAGAATGATGAAGGAGACTTTGCCGCGGATGTTCTCCTCCGGAATCGTTCCCTGGAACTGGTCGCCCATGTGGGCGCGGGAGTCGAGCGAGTTCGTGCGGTTATCGCCCATGACGAAGACATGATCGTCCGGCACTGTCAGCGGCCCGAAGAAGCTTCCACCGCAGGCCTCTGAAGCCTCATCACCGATGATCGGGTTCGCGTGGGGCTGAAGAATGTAGGACTGGTCAATCGGCTCGTCGTCAACCATCACGGCAGGGTCTCCCGCCTGGCACGACACGGTCTGGCCACCGGTTGCGACAATGCGCTTGACCAAATCGTTCTCGTCGGGGGCGACCAAGCCCACGTACGAACCGAGCTGCTGCAGCCCAGCCACAATCGGGTTGTCCGAGCGGTTAGACACGTAATTGGTGTTCCAGGAGTCAGTGCCCTCGAAGACCACAATGTCGCCCGGCTCCGGGTCGGAGAAGTAATAGGAGACCTTCTCTACGAAGATGCGGTCACCGTTGCAGCCCTCACAGCCGTGCAGCGTCGGTTCCATCGACGCCGACGGAATCAGGTAAACGCGTCCCACAAACGTCTGGAGCAGGAAGATCAATCCCAGCGTCAGCACGACCACCATGGGGATCTCCACGTACCACGGCATCGTGGCCTTGTCGTCCTTCGGTGCCTTCTTCGACTCACCAGAAGGGCGGGGCTGGTACCGCGCCGTCACAGGACTACCGGACTGCTGCGGAAGTTCGGGCCACGGGGCGGTTCGGCGGGAAGACCGGGGATCAGGGTTGTGGGTCACGGGCAATCACCTTAGCACCAGGAAATCCAAACGCCCCCACCACCAGGTGAGGGCGTTTCGCACGGCAGGAGCTTAGCGGCGCTCCTTGATGCGCGCTGCCTTACCGCGCAAATCGCGCATGTAGTACAGCTTCGCGCGGCGGACACGGCCGCGGCGGACAACCTCGATGTGGTCGATGTTCGGGGAGTGAACCGGGAAGGTACGCTCCACACCGATGCCGAAGGAGATCTTGCGGACAGTGAAGGTCTCGCGGATACCAGAACCCTGGCGGCGGACCACGAAGCCCTCGAAGAGCTGGGTACGGGTAACGTTGCCCTCAATAACCTTCACGTGGACACCCAGGGTGTCACCGGGACGGAAGTCGGGGATGTCATCGCGCAGCTGGCCTGCGTCGACCTTGTCGATAATGCCGTTAGACATAACGAATGTTCCTTTTCAGATTTGGACAGAGGACCCTAGCGGCTCTTCCCTATGCAAGGCGCTCGGCTGGTTCGTGTCGGCTACATGACCCGAATATTCAAGCACACCACCAGGGGTTCACCCAAATCGCCGTGCGGTTTTCTCCGTCGTCGTTCCGTACCAGTACTGGACACCGGGAAGTGCGTTGACCACGGCCTGAGTCGCGTCCTTCAGCGGCAGCGCCGTGCGGCCCTCCACAACAACGCGGTACACCGGATCGAGCAGCGGGCCGTCTTCAGCCTGCAAATATTGCGTGACGACGGCATTGTCCACCACACACATCTGATCCTGCAGCTCCACTGTCACGGCGGCATCCATGAATCCCGCCCGGCGCAGCTTCTTCGCCACTTTGCCCTGGGACTTTTCCCACGCGACCGCATTCATGATCACCGCGATGTCGGTGGAGACATCCCGCGCATCGAGCGTGAATAGGTCATCTCCATCCAGCCCACCTTCTGCGCGCAGCTTATCGACGAGTTCCGGCCGCACCTGCTGCGTCCTGCGCAAAGCCTCATCACGGCGCCACCGGGCGATCTTGCCGTGGTCCCCCGACAGCAACACCTCCGGTGCCGAGAGTCCCCGCCACTGACGCGGCTTAGTGTAGGAAGGTCCCTCGACTAGGCCGTCAGAGAAACTGTCTTCCTCGTGGCTCTCGGTGTTGCCCAGCACACCGGGAATGAGTCGCGTCACGGCCTCAGCGATGACCAATGCCGCCACTTCCCCACCGATGAGCACGTAGTCGCCGATGGAGACCTCCCGCACCCGGTAGCGCTGCGCGGCGTCCATGAACACACGTTGGTCAATGCCTTCATAGCGCCCGCAGGCGATAACAATGTGCTCTTCGCGCGACCACGCCCGTGCATCCGCCTGGGTGAACGGCACCCCGGCGGGCGTGGGTACGAGCAGCAAGGGCGCTTCTGGATCCTCGCCCGCCCGGCAATCCCTCTCTTCCTGGTACGGCCGCGGCGCCACAGCGGCGACGTCGTCATGGCGCGCTTTGTCGTTGCGGTGCGGGGTGGCGGAATGGAGTTGGGGGGCGCTGCCGTCGATAAGCGGAAGCTGCGCCACATAATCGAGCGCCTGGCCCCAAACCTCCGGGAGCATGACCATCCCGGGGCCGCCGCCGAGCGGCGAATCGTCCACCGCTTTGTGGTTGCCGGTGGCCCAGTCGCGCAGGTTATGCACGCCGACGGAGAGAATCCCCTGTTCGATCGCTTTGCCCAGCAGCGCGTGGCGCAGCGGGTCGAGGTACTCGGGGAAGATCGTGATGATGTCCAGTCTCATGCTCACAGCTCCAACAGACCCTCCGGCGGAGTGATCACCAGGTAGCCCTCATCCAGGTCGATCTCCGGCACGATGTCCATCACGAACGGCACCAGCACTTCTTTGCCGTGGTAATCCACTTCGAGGAGTTTGCGGTTGGGCATGGTCATCACGCCGGTGACATCGCCGATGTGCGTGCCTCCGGCATGGTCAAGGAGCACTTTCAGGCCGATGAGCTCGTGGTCGTAGTACTCGTCGGAGTCCTCGTCGCGCTCGAGCGGCTCGGCGAAGAACTGCATGCCGCGCAGAGATTCTGCGGCAGTGCGGTCCGCAACCTCCTCGAACGTGACCAGCAGGCGCTTCTGATGCGGACGCACCGATGTGACGGTCAGGTCTCGCTCCTTGCCGGCCTGTCGGCCGTGGAGCACCTCGCCTTGAGCGAAATGAATGTCCTCGTCGTCCGCGAGTGGCTCCACAACCACCTCACCGCGGACACCATGAGATTTCACTACCCTGCCAATCCGGATTTCCATGCAGCTCAGGCTACCGCGATCTCCTTCCGGGCATGAGAAAACCTCCCCAGGTCCTAGCCCAGAGAGGTTCGCGGGATGGCGACTAGTTCTCTTCGGCCTCAGCCTCTTCAGCCGGTGCGTCCTCAGCAGCGTCATCGGACTCAGCCTCAGCCTCAGCTGCCTCTGCAGCCTCAGCTTCAGCGGCAGCCTCAGCAGCAGCCTTAGCCTCTGCCTCTTCCTTAGCCTTCTTGCGCTTCTCGGTGATGGCCTCAGCGGTCGGGCCGCCAGCAGCTTCCTCAAGAGCCTGGTTGAACAGGTCGAGCTTGGACGGCTTCTCATCAGCAACCTTGAGGGTGCCCTCTGCACCGTCGAGGCCCTTGTGCTTCTGCCAGTCGCCGGTCACCTTGAGCAGAGCCGCAACCGGCTCCGTCGGCTGTGCGCCGACGCCGAGCCAGTACTGTGCACGCTCGGAATCGATGCGGATGAGCGACGGCTCTTCTTTCGGGTGGTAGATACCGATGTTCTCGATGACCTGACCATCGCGGCGGGTGCGGGCATCGGCAACGACAACACGGTACTGGGCATTGCGGATCTTGCCCACGCGCTGCAGCTTGATCTTGACAGCCATGTTTAAGTACTTCCTTACGGTCACTGGGCAGTGCAGACATCCGCCACTTATTGGCGGACCGGTTCAACCCTTAGATTTCCCTGCGTGTGACTGGCCGGCCGGTTGTGTGCTGTACTGGCACTACCGGGGTCGGCGCTTACGCAGCTCGAATCACCCTACCCGCTGCTGGCCTATACACCAAAAGAGGCGTGGGTTATGAGGTTTACAGGGAAAGCGCGGTAAGGTCTGCGGGGATCAACAAAACATACGAGCGAGACACGCCGGACAAGATTGCATGACTACCACGGTAAGCACACAGAAGCCACGCGAGCAGGGGCAAGCCCCCTTGCCTAGGCTGACGTACCGCAACGACCTAGACGGCCTGCGCGGTTTCGCCATTGCCTTAGTCGTAGTCTTCCACGTCTTCGTCGGGCGCGTTTCCGGCGGTGTGGATGTCTTCCTGCTGCTGTCCGGTTATTTCTTCATGGGTGCGCAGCTGCGCTATGCAGTCCGCCCGAACCCGTCGCTCAACCCATGGTGGCCGTTGTGGCGCACCGCACGGCGTCTTCTGCCAGCGCTGGCGGTGGTGCTATCCGCGACCTACCTGGGGATCAAGTATCTCACGCCGGAGTTGCTCAGCCTAGAGCTGACTCAGCAGTTCACCGCGTCCGTGTTGTACTACCAGAACTACGAGCTCGCTGCGCAGGACGCCGCCTATGCCGCCGCGGGTTCAGAGACATCCCCGCTGCAACACCTGTGGTCCATGAGTGTGCAGGGGCAGTTCTACCTCTTCGCCATCGCGGCCGGCATCATCGTGGCGCTGTTGGCTACCCGCGCACATATCGGTGTTAAGCGACTGCGCCGCGGCGCCATTGTCGTGCTCTCACTGGTCACGATCGCGTCCTTTGCCTACGCGTCGCGGCACGGGCTCGTCGGCACGCCGGAGAACTACTACGCCTTCCCCTCCCGCCTGTGGGAACTGAGCTTCGGTGCACTGCTGGCCATGATCCCCTTCGCCGATGTCATCCCGGCACGCCTCCGCTCGTTCGCAGCGGGTCTCGGCCTAGTGATGATCACGATCACCGGCTTTGTCATCTCCACCTCGCTGGCATTCCCCGGCCCCGCCGCGCTGCTCCCGCTGCTGGGTGCAGCGCTGGTGGTCGTGGCCGGGCCGGATCACGCTGTCGCCCGCGTACTGGCGTCCTCCCCGATGAAGTGGTTGGGCAAGGTGGCCTACTCCCTCTACTTGTGGCACTGGCCGCTGCTCATTCTGTTCACGGTGAGATCGGAACGCGACACGCCGTCGATCGCTTTGGGCATCCTCGTCATCGGCCTGTCGCTCGCGCTCGCGCACCTGACCTACAGCTTGGTCGAAGACCCGTTGCGCCAGCACGCCAAGCGCCCTAAAACGACGGACAAGCCCGTTCAACGCGCCAAAGCAAGCTTGACGACGCTTCCTGGCCGCCTCCGCGCTGCCGGCGGTGCCGTCATCGCACTACTGTTGGCAGGTCTGCTGGCGATTCAGCCGGTCTTTGCCCGCCAAGTGGACAACGCCGAGGGCGTCCTGGACGCGGCCACCTACCCGGGCGTGATGGCGCGTTTCGGCGCCGATGTACCGGAGGCCCAAGCCGAACCGGACCCCACCTTGATCGCTGACATGTTCCCGCCGACCGTTGATGACGGCTGCTTGATCTGGATGGACCAGCCAGCCGACATGATGCCTGGCGAGCATTGCGTTTACGGCGACACCGAAGCCGACACCACCGTGGTTCTTTTCGGCGGCTCCCACTCGGAGCCCTGGGTCATCCCCCTGGACATCCTCGGCCGCGAACACGGGTTCAAGGTCGTACCGTACATGCGTCAGGAGTGCCCGCTAGTCCTCGATGATCTGGACACTGTGTCTGAAGTGTGTGCCGAGTGGTCCCAGCAAGCCTTCCAAAAGATCATCGACCTCGACCCGGACCTGGCGGTGTCCACCTCGACCCGGCCGGCCGGCCGCGCCGGCGAAGGCAGTGTCGGCCCTGACCTCGTTCCAGCCGCCTACGCAAACGTGTGGGACACTCTCCGCCTGAACGACATCCCCTTCCTGGGCATTCGCGACAACCCGTGGGTATTCAGCCGCGAGGGCGAGCACATGGACCCCAACGAGTGCCTCGTTGCCGGCAACTCCATGGAAGCCTGCTCGACCGTCCGCGAAACCGTCTACGGATACGAAGACCCGGGCGAGGCGTTCCTCTTCCCGGAGAACCAGCAGTGGTCCCTGGATACGTCCGACTGGTTCTGCGACGACACGCTGTGCCCGCCGATCATCGGCAACCTTTACGTCTACCGCGATCAGAACCACATCTCCAACGCCTACGCGCGAACCACCACCCCGCTGGTGTGGGAGAAGCTCAGAGAGATCTTCGACGCCCTGGAGATTCCGCACAACGGCGGCACCGATGCCACCGATGCCACCGATGCCACTGAAGCCACCGGCGAAAGCAGCCCGACCACGCCGCCTGCACCGGAGAATGCTGACCCTGCCACCGACGACGGGGACCCTACCGGCGAGGCTCACCCCAACGGACCCTACGCACCCGCGGACCCGAACAACCCCGCGCTGGGAGAACCGGGCAAATTGATCTTCAACTAACGCGCGACACCGGAATACTACTCGGGGTTTTCCGTAATACTGCTCACGTGAAAGCCCTGGTGAGAAACATGCAGATCGGCTTATAAGCTCGAGCAGTATTCCGGGTCCGAGTAACTCTCGGACCTTACTTCTTTCTCTTCCCCCCGAAGCCCGGGAAGCCACCGCCCATTCCGGGCATGCCTCCCATTCCGGGCATGCCGCCCATGCGCTTCATCATCTCGTTCATGTCCATGTTGTTCAGGTTGCCTAGGTCCAGCCCGTCCATGCCGGGAGGCAGCTGCTCCTGAATCTTCTTCAGCTCAGCCGGATCGAGGCCGTCCATCCCGGGCATCCCCGGCATTCCACCAGGACCGGCGGGGGCTGCCGGGGCACCGGGCGCTCCGCCCATCGGCGGCATCTTCGGCCCGTTCTGCTTCTTCGGCGGCTTGCGCTTGCCCTTCTTGTTCTTGCGGCCCTTCGGCTGCTTCTTCGTCGCGGACCGGCCGCCGCCCATGCCAGGCATCCCCGGCATGCCGGGCATTCCGGACATGCCGAACTGGTTAGCCATCTTGCTCATCATCTTCTTCGCCTCGAAGAAGCGCTCCACCAGCTGGTTGACGTCAGCGACAGTGACTCCGGAACCGTTAGCAATCCGCTTGCGCCTGGAAGCGTTGAGGATCTTCGGGTCCTCACGCTCCTGCGGGGTCATACCGCGGATGATGGCCTGGATGCGGTCGAGCTGCTTCTCGTCGACCATGTCAGCCATGTCGTTCATTTGCTTGCCGCCGGGCATCATTTTCAGCAGGTTGCCGATCGGCCCCATGCGGCGGATCATCAGCAGCTGATCCAGGAAGTCCTCCAGCGTCAGTTCGCCGGACCCCAGCTTCATGGCGGCTTCTTCCGCCTTCTGCTGGTCCATCATGGTCTCTGCCTGCTCGATCAGGGAGAGCAGGTCACCCATGCCGAGGATGCGGCTGGACATGCGGTCCGGGTGGAAGACATCGAAGTCTTCGAGCTTTTCGCCTGTCGACGCAAACAGGATCGGCTTGCCCGTCACCTCACGAATCGACAGCGCTGCACCACCGCGGGCGTCACCATCGAGCTTGGTCAACACGACACCGGTGAAGTCCACACCGTCAGCGAAGGCTTGCGCGGTGGTCACCGCGTCCTGACCGATCATGGCATCGATGACGAAGAGGACTTCGTCCGGGTTGACCGCGTTGCGGATATTGCGAGCCTGGGTCATCAGGGTTTCATCAATACCCAACCGGCCGGCGGTATCGATGATGACCACATCCGCGTTCGTGCGGCGGGCTTCGTCGATACTCGCCTGAGCCACGGAAACCGGATCGCCGTGAGAGGTGCCCATTTCGTGTTCTGCGGAATCCAGCGAGGTACCCGGGTCCGGCGCGAAAGTACGCACCCCGGCGCGCTCGCCGACGATCTGCAGCTGCTGGACAGCACCAGGGCGCTGCAGGTCGCAGGCCACAAGCATGGGGGCGTGCCCTTGCTTCTTCAGGTGCAGTGCGAGCCTGCCGGCCAAGGTGGTCTTACCGGCACCTTGCAGACCGGCCAGCATAATCACAGTCGGCGGGTTCTTCGCCAGGTTCAGGCGGCGCGTCTCACCGCCGAGGATGTTGGTCAGTTCCTCGTCGACGATCTTGATCACTTGCTGCGCCGGGTTGAGCGCCTCAGACACGTCGGCACCGAGCGCGCGCTCCTTGACCCGCTTGATGAAGGCGCGGACGACGGTCAGGGAGACATCGGCTTCAAGCAGCGCGATGCGGATCTCACGGGCGGTGGCGTTAATGTCCTCTTCCGTGAGTTTGCCCTTGCCCCGCAGACCTTTCAGCGCTGTTTGCAAGCGGTCTGACAATGACTCGAACACGAAAAAAGCTCCCTCGTAGCAAATGAAAAAAGTGGTGGGTACAGCCTAGCTGCTACCCACCACCTAAATCACATTGCTATTTCGACGTGCCCAGCAGCGCGTCGACAAAGCCCTCCACCTCGAACGGTGCGAGATCGTCCGCGCCCTCGCCGAGGCCGACGAGCTTGACCGGCACGCCAAGTTCTTCCTGCACCTGGAAGACGATACCGCCCTTGGCTGTGCCGTCGAGTTTGGTCAGTACCACACCGGTGATCTCCACAACGTCCTTGAACACGCGGGCTTGCATCAGGCCGTTCTGCCCCACCGTCGCGTCGAGGACGAGCAGAACTTCATCGACCTGAGACTTCTTCTCGACGACGCGCTTGACCTTGCCCAACTGATCCATCAGGCCGGTCGAGGTGTGCAGGCGCCCAGCGGTGTCGACGATGACCACGTCAGCCTGCTCCTCGACGCCGGTCTTCACCGCGTCGAAAGCAACTGCGGCGGGGTCAGCACCCTCAGCACCACGGACCGTGGACGCACCGACACGGCGACCCCAAGTCTCAAGCTGGTCGGCGGCTGCAGCACGGAAGGTATCAGCCGCGCCCAGCACAACGCGGTGGCCCATGGAGATGAGCACGCGGGCAAGCTTGCCCGTCGTAGTGGTCTTGCCGGTGCCGTTCACACCCACGACGAGAATGACGGCGGGCTTGCCCTCATTCGGCATCGCTTTGATGGAGCGGTCCAGCTCGGGACGGCCTGCCTCGATGAGGGTCTCCCGCAGCATGGCGCGAGCTTCTTCCTCAGAGGCCACACCGCGCTCAGCGATCTTCGCGCGCAGATTCTCCGTCACCTTCATGGTCAGCTCTGCACCGAGGTCTGCCATGATGAGGGTGTCTTCGATCTCTTCCCACGCGTCCTCGTCCAAATCACCGGCGGTGAGAATGCCCAGCAGGCCCTGACCGATGGCGTTCTGGGAGCGGGACAGGCGACCGCGCAAACGGCCGATGCGGCCAGCAGCCGGGGCAATGTCATCCAGTGGCTGCTGCTGAGGGGCAGGTTCGCCTTCGGGCACCGGGGTCTGCGCACGGGCTTCCTCAGCCACATCCGCAGTGGTGCGGGCGATTTCAGCCGCTTCTTCTGCTTCCTCCTCCGGGGTCTGGTTGACTGGGGCAGCCGGCTCGGCAACATCGGCTGCGTCGTCGTGCACCTGGGCAGACACGGCATCCTCAGCTGCATCATCAGCCGCACCAGCTTCCGGATTGGCGGACATCGCCCCAAGTGGCTTACCCACGCTCAAACCGTCCGGATCAACAGCCTCGGCCGGTGCGTCATCAAGCAGTTCGTCCTCAACCGGCTCTTCCTCAACCGGCTCCTCGACCTCGACAGGCTCGTCGACCTCGACGATGTCGTCGTCGACGACCGGATCACCGTCAACATCCACCACAGCATCAGGCTCAGCGCTGGCCGCAGCAGCTGCCGGCTCAGGCTCGGCGGGTGTCGGCGTGTTCAAGGGCTCGTCGACACGCACGGGCTCTTTCTCCGCGGTCGCAGCACCCGCCGGGGCGAAGTTGAAACCGCCTTTAGCCTGGTAGTTACCGGACTTCTCCTGCTGGGTGAGTTCCTTCGGCTCCTCCGGCTCCGCCTTGTCAAAGGAGACGGTCTTGGACTTCTTGCGGTTGTTGCCCACCACCACGATGATGCCCACGATGATGAGAAGCACCACGATGACGGCGACAATGATCCACAGAACGGTTGAATTCATCATGGCCCCCATAGTGCCACCAGATCACAGCGAGCGGGGCGGCACCCTACTCCTGCGGGTTCGGCGAGGGGCTCATGCGCTGGGAGATCACGCGGGTCACACCGTCGCCACGCATGGTCACGCCGTAGAGCACGTTCGCGACATCCATCGTCGGCTTCTGGTGGGTGATCACAATGAGCTGCGAGTCCTCGCGGAGCTCTTCGAGGAGGGCGATGAGGCGACGGAGGTTGACGTCGTCAAGCGCTGCTTCGACCTCGTCCAACACGTAGAACGGGCTCGGGCGGGCACGGAAAATGGCCACGAGCATCGCCAACGCCGTGAGTGACTTCTCCCCGCCGGAGAGCAGCGAGAGCCGTTTGACCTTCTTGCCCGGGGGACGCGCCTCGATCTCGATCCCGGTGGCGAGCATGTCCGAAGGGTCAGTCAGCAGCAGCCGCGCTTCACCGCCGGGAAACAGCGTCTGGAATACGCGGGGGAATTCGCGTTCCACGTCGTGCCACGCGTCGGTGAACAGCTGCAGGATTTGCTTATCGACGTCATCGATCACCCCGGTGAGATCTTTCCGCGCCTGGATGACATCAGCGAGTTGGGTGGACAGGAAGCTGTACCGCTCCTCCATCGCCTTGTACTCTTCCAGCGCCAGCGGGTTGACCTTGCCTAACGCGGCGAGATCCTTCTCGGCCTGCTTGAGGCGCTTGGTTTCGGCATCTTTCTCGAAGTCCTTACCGGGCGTGTACCCCTCGAGAAGATCGTCGATGGCGATGCCGAGCTGCTCGACGATCTTCTCCTCCGCCTCGGAAATGCGCACCTGCGCCTGCTCACGGGCGATGTCAGCGGCATGTGCGGTGTCACCAAGCCGGCTCAACTGCTGGCGCAACGCGCTGACTTTCTCGCGCG
Source organism: Corynebacterium sp. CCUG 71335 (assembly GCF_024454075.1). Taxonomy (NCBI): domain Bacteria; kingdom Bacillati; phylum Actinomycetota; class Actinomycetes; order Mycobacteriales; family Corynebacteriaceae; genus Corynebacterium; species Corynebacterium sp. CCUG 71335. The sequence continues at coordinate 16,453 of NZ_JAGPYY010000010.1, read as the reverse complement.
CTTGTGACTGCGCGGCGGTGAGCTGCTTGACCTGGGAGGTGAGCTCGTCGCGCTGTTCGGTCGCGCGGCTGAGCGCGTCGGCGATGCGTTCCTGCAGCGTTTCGGCGTGCGCTGCGACGGTCCGGGCGAGCTGTGCCTGGGCTCGCTTCCGCGCCATTGCCGCCTCATGACGTGCTTTGGCTTGCTGTTCGCTTTCCGCTTGACGACGCAGCGCAGCGCCCCGGCCCGCAACCTGCTCCACCGCCTGTTGGGCGGAACGGGCGGCCAGTGTGGCTTCCATTTCGCGGGATCGGGCGTCCGCTAATTGCGCAGCAGCCTCGTCGCGGGCAGTAGAATCTGCCTCTTCGTCGGTGTCGGGCTGCTCGACCCGGGATAGCCGGTCGCGGGTCTCCGCAAGGTGCTTCACCCGGTCAGCGAGCCGGATTTCTGCCTCGGTGGCTTGTTTGGCGGCGCGCTCATGCTGCTGCCGCGCCTGCTGCGCCTGACTGGTCAGGCGTTGGTGGTCGCGTTTCCACGAGGCGGCGTGCGCGTCGTGCTCCTTGAGCGCAGCTTTCGCTGAGGCGGCTGCGACCCGGGCTTCCTCGGCAGCGATCTTCGCGCCCTCAAGGGTACCGGAGAGCTCGTCGAGCGCAGCCTGAGCGCGTTCCAGTTCCGCAGTCGCCTGTTCGATCTGGGCGGCGACCTCAACCGACGACGCGCCACCGGATCCGGCTGCGATCCAGCCCTCGCCGACAACGGTGCCGCCCGCCGTCACGGCACGCAAGCGGGGATCATCCTGCACCGCAGCCCGGGCGGAGGTGACATCCTCGGCCAAAATGACATCGACAAGCAGGCGCGTCACAGGGCCAGTGATCTCCGGTGCCAGTGTCACGTGATCGAGCAGCCAGGTCGTACCGGCTGGGGGTGCACCGTCGAGACGCCAGGAGCGGCCACCGGCCTGGGTGTCCACCACCACTGTGCGCGTCGCCTGACCGAGCTCACTTGCAACCTCCTCGCCGACCTCGCCGGCGAGAGCCTCAGCGTGCGGGCCGAGCGCCGCTGCCAAAGCTTTCTCCAACCCTGCTTCTGCCTTGACCCAGTCGGCCAACGGGGCGAAACCTTGGCCTAAGACATCGGCCGCGTCGGCGACCGGGGCGGTTTCAGCGAGTGTGGAGATGCGTGCAGATAGAGAGTAGACAGTCTTCTCACGCTGTTTTTGCTCCTCACGGAGCTGGTCGAGGCGCTTCTCCGCCGCATCGGCTTCCGCCCCGGCGCGGGTGTGCGCCTGGACGAGAGGTTCCCGCTCACTGTCGACGGACGCCAGCTTCTCAGCAGCTTGAGCCGCCTGCTCCTCCGCATTGCGGGCCTGCTGGCGCGTCTCCTCCGCCGCTGCCGCAAGCCTTTCCACTTCTTGCTGGGCGGACTCAACCGCTCCTGCTTGGCTTTCCTCCTGGGCGAGCAGGCGAACCACGCCTTCACGCCGGTCAGCAATCGCCCTGACTTGGGCTTTGTGCTCAGCTTCGGCCGCGGCGGCTTTCTCCTTCAGTTCCGCGACTTCGGACAGCACAGCGTTCAATGCAGCCTGGGCCTTGTCGTGCGCGGCCTGTTTCGCGGCATGGTCTTCCTCCGCCCGCTCGGCGAGCGCGATCAGTTTCTTCGGATCCTGGCCGCGGTAGTCCACAATCTCGTCAGCATGACGGGCGCGTTCGGAGGCAATGCGCAGTGTCGCCGACGTTCGCTCTGCCAGCGACGACAGGCCGAACCAGAGCTGTTGCGCAGCGTCAGCAGTGCCCGTCGCGCGTGCCTGGTTTTCTTCTACTGTCTGCTGGTGTCCTTCGGCGTCTTCCAACTCGGCGGTGACGTCCTGGACTTTCTGGGCGTGGAGTTCGGCTGCGCGAGTGGCGTCGATAAGCGACGCGCGAAGAGTGACAACCCTGTGGCCTGCGATTTTCAGGCGAGCGTCGCGCAGATCCGCCTGGACTGTCGCCGCCCGCTGCGCGGCTTCAGCTTGGCGCGCCAACGGCTTGAGCTGCTTGCCCAGCTCGTCGGTGAGGTCGGTGAGGCGGTCCAGGTTCGCCTGCATGCCCGTCAGCTTGCGCTGTGCTTTCTCCTTGCGGCGGCGGTGCTTGAGCACACCGGCAGCTTCCTCGATGAACGCGCGGCGGTCCTCCGGGCGCGACTCGAGAATCTCATTGAGCTTGCCCTGGCCGACGATGATGTGCATCTCGCGGCCAATGCCTGAGTCCGACAGCAGCTCCTGAATATCCATCAGGCGAGCCTTGGAGCCGTTGATCTCATACTCCGACGCGCCATCGCGGAACATGCGGCGGGTGATGGCCACCTGCGTGTACTCGATTGGCAGCTTGCGGTCCGAGTTGTCGAACGTCAGCGTCACCTCCGCGCGGCCGAGCTGCTTGCGCTCGCCAGCACCAGCGAAGATGACGTCCTCCATCTTCCCGCCGCGGAGATTCTTGGCCCCCTGCTCCCCCATCACCCACGCCAGCGCATCGACCACGTTCGACTTGCCAGAACCGTTCGGGCCAACGACCGCGCAGATGCCCGGCTCGAATTTCATCGTCGTCGACGACGCGAAGGACTTGAATCCTTTAAGCGTCAACGAACTGAGGTGCATTCGGGTGATTCTAGTCGACAGTTAGTTGACGGAGTACCTACCGCTCCTCAAAACCCTGCGCGCCCTTCGGCTCACTGTGCTGCGCCTCCACGTGAGTCACGTTCCCCGGGCGGTCGGCCGTCGACGGGTCTTCGCGCAACAGCGCCAGAAGCTTATCGACGTCCGCCTCTTCCCCCTCAGCCACAACCTCCACGCGGCCATCTTCGAGGTTCTTCGCGTAACCGGTGATGTTGTGCTTCTTCGCCTGGGATTTCACCCAATAGCGAAAGCCCACGCCTTGGACGTGTCCGTGAACGTGGGCTGTCATGCGTGTGTCTGCCATGCAGACCAGATTAGCGTGCTTCTGTCAGCCCGCCCTCGTCGTTGCTTTCGCCAGAGCGGCGTGCATCGCGTGCGGTGACACGATCTTCGATGCTGCGGCGGGTGACTGGGTCGGAGCCGTCCCAGAACTCGACGTTCTTCACCTCAGGCAGCATGTCGCGGTGGAAGACCGGATCCATGCCCTGCTGGCGTTGATCGTTGAAGTTCTTCAGCAGCTTGATGGCCACTCCGCCAAGCGGAACAATTGCCGCGATGTTGAAGACGGCCAGCAGACCAGCCATGGTGTCGCCGAGCGCCCACACGAGCGGCACGGAGCCGAATGCACCGAAGATGACGAAGCCAATCACCACAAGGCGGAAGACGAGCATGACGGTCTTGTTCTCCGTCAGGTACTCCACATTGGCCTGTGCAAGGTAGTAGTTGCCCAGCACGGAGGAGAACGCCAGGAAGAACAGGATGAATGTGATCGCGTGGGCGCCCCATGCACCGACGGAATCAGCCAGCGCGGACTGGGTCAACGCGGCGCCCTGGATGTCGTCTTTTCCGTAACTCACCGCCGGGCCGAGCAGCACGACGAAGGCCGTGATGGAACAGACGATGAGGGTGTCAAAGTACACGCCGAGCGTTTGCACTAGGCCCTGCTTGACCGGGTGGGACACGGTTGCAGTCGCAGCGGCGTTCGGGGCGGAGCCCATGCCGGCCTCGTTGGAGAACAAGCCGCGGCGCATGCCCTGCATGAGCGCTAAGCCGACCGTGGCACCAGCAACCTGCTGGAAGCCGAGGGCGTGGCCCACGATGAGGCTGACCATGCCAGGGACCTCGCCGATGTTCAACACAACGACGGTGACACCCATGATGATGTATGCGCCGGCCATGAACGGCACGATGACCTGGGTCCAGTTAGCGATGCGTGTGACACCGCCGAAGATGACCACTGCAGTCAGCGCCGCGATAATCGCTGCGACCGCGCCCTTCATAACCAGTGAGTCGGTGCCCAGGGAACCGCCGACTGCCTCAACGATCGAGTTGGTCTGGATGGCGTTGTAGACGAACCCGTAGGTCAACGCGAGAAAGACGGAAAAGATCGTGGCCAGCGGGGCCCATCCCAGACCGCGGGTCATGTAGTAAGCGGGGCCACCGTGGTAGTTGCCGTCCTCGTCCTTGGTCTTCCACAGCTGGGCAAGCGTCGACTCAACGAAGGCCGTCGCTCCTCCGAGAAGGGCGAGCATCCACATCCAGAACACAGCGCCGGGACCGCCGACAGAGATAGCCAGGGCAACACCGGCGACGTTGCCGGTGCCCACACGGGAGGCAGCAGAGATGGTGAAGGACTTGAACGCGGAGAGCCCACCGTATTCCTCATCCAGGTCGCGCCCTTCCCGGTCCTTGCCCTTTGGGGACTCGGTAATGGCTTTGAACATGTCCGGCAACGACCGAATCTGCACGAAGATCGTGCGTAGGCCGAAGTACAGCCCACCCAGCACCAGGAAGAATGGGACGATGTATGTCCAGAGAATGTCGTTGATGGTGCCGTCAACAACGTTTAAGGCGGTTTCCATGCCGGGGAGTTTATCGGCAACCCGACCCATCGACGTAATGGTTACTAGGAGCAGTGCCTAAAGCACCTGGCAGACCGGGCAAAAATAACTGGATCGGCCATTGACCACGGTCCGGGCGATGGGGGTACCGCAGCGGGCGCACGGCTCGTCCGCCTGCCCGTACGCATTCAAGGATCGGGAGAAGTAACCGGAGGCGCCGTTGACGTTGACGTAGAGCGAATCGAAGCTCGTTCCGCCTGCCTGGAGCGCGCGGGCCATCACGGCGCGAGATTCCTCCAGCAACCGGACTGCGTCGCGCTGCCGTAGGGCGCGCCCCTTGCGGGTGGGTTTGATCCCGGCGGCCCACATAGCCTCGTCGGCATAAATAGAACCGATGCCGCTGACCACCGACTGGTCCAGCAAAACCGTCTTAATGGCCACGTTCTTTTTCCGGATCGCACGGGCGGTAGCCACTGGGTCAAAATCCGTCTCGAACGGGTCCGGGGCGATATGCGGGATGGCGGCGGGGATGCCGTCGATAAGCTGCGTATATTGCCAGGACCCGAATGTGCGCTGGTCAATGAAGTCGAGCTCGAATGGCGCGGAACCCACGCCGTGCATGAGCGCGCGGATGCGCAGGTGGGGGCTGTCGACGAGCCCTGGTTCTCCGACGATCATCTGGCCGGACATGCGGAGGTGGACCATGACCGCGGCGCCGTCGGAAAGCTCGAGCCACATGAACTTGCCGCGCCTACCTGTGCCCGTGACACTCAGGCCAGGCAGGATCTCCGTGAGATCGACATCGTTGCCGCGCACAGCGCGCGGGTGAAGCACCTCGACGGTGTCGAAGGTGCTGCCGACGATGTGCGTGTCCAACCCCCGCCGGACTACCTCGACTTCGGGGAGTTCGGGCATTTACTTCTGCCTCAGCGCGACAGCTTCAGGGTGCTCCTTGAGGAAGAAGAATGCCTCGCGGGCCGAGTTCTGCTCCGCTGTCTTCTTGTTCTGGCCGCGGCCTACGCCACGGCGAACCCCGTCGATGGCGACTTCGGCGGTGAAGATCTGCTCGTGCTCCGGCCCCTTGGCCGTGGCGGTGTAGACGGGCGGGTTGCCGCCGAGCTCTGCGACGCGTTCTTGCAGCTCCGTCTTCCAGTCCTGGATCCAATGCGCGTTCTCGATCTTGTCGTCAAAGAGCCGGGTAATCACGTCGCGGGTCACATCAAAGCCGTGCTGCCGGTAGATTGCACCCAGCACGGCTTCGGTCGTATCCGCCAAGATCGAGTCCTTCTTGCGGCCACCGGTGGCTTCCTCGCCTTTCCCCAACAGGACGTGTGCGCCGAGGTCGATGCTGCGAGCAACATCCGCCAACCCGTAGCGCGAGACGATGCGGGCGCGCATGGGCGACAAGTCAGACTCCGGCCGGGACGGGAAACGGTCGAACAGCTCGTTGGCAATCGTGAGACCCAACACGGCGTCACCAACGAACTCGAGACGCTCGTTGTTCGGTAAGGTCCCGTGCTCATTCGCGAAAGACCGGTGAGTCAGCGCCAGTTTGAGCAGATCAGGCTCAACGTCAACACCGAGACGCTCCAGCAGTGAAGCGTGATCGATTCCCGCGAACGCCTCAGCCCACGCCTGAGAACCCGAGAGCTTGTTCTTCTTCGCCCGCGGCACTATTTGCTCCCGCTGTCCCCGTCGCCGAGGAACTTCTCCAAACCGGCCCAGCGCGGGTCGACGCGGTCCGTCTCTTCTTCGGAGATACCGTCGGGCGCGGGAACGTCGGAATCTTCCGGGCACTCCGGCTGGCAGGTGGGGTTGAACGGCAGGTTCAGGCCTGCTTCGTCGACAAACGCCTGTTCCAAATCAACTGTGTCGTCCACAATGCGGGGCACATCGTCGCCGGAGCCGGCATCCGCGTCATCCTCAGCGTCGCCGGTGATGAAGTCGTCGCCACCGGAAAAGACCTGGGAGACGGTCAGGGTCTCGGTCGGGGTGAGGGGACGCAGGCAGCGAACGCACTGGCCTTGGAGCTGAGCGGTCGCTGTAGCATCAACGAGCACGCCACTGCCCAGCGGCGTGATCGCTGCCTCCACCTCAACTTCGGCGCCTTCCGGGATGGCGATCATCTCGGGGCCGATGCGTGACGGGGATGGGCCGGTATGAGTGAGAGTTTTCGGAAGGCCGTCGCCGCGCAGGACGTCGGCTACATCGAAGACAAACGGATTCGTAGCCATAACGCGCACAAGCCTACCGTGTCCCCGCCCCCGCGACAGATTCAGGCAGAGCAGGTGGCAGGGGCGGTGATGCGTTAGTTTGAACGCGGGCGACGGGCGCGGTCGGCACGGTCGGGGCGCTCTGGACGCTCAGCGCGCTCACGGTCGTAACGGGCGTACCCGTCGGCGTGCGTAGCGCGGCCGGATGCTCCGGCGCCGTGGCGCAGAGCGGAACGGTCAGAGGAGACGGTGCGCAGCACGCTGGTCAAAGTTTCCTCGAACTCACCCAACTTGGAGTCGACGTACTCATCGCACTCAGTGCGCAGGCGGTTGGACTCGGTGTGGGCGGTCTCGACGATACGGTGCGCTTCCTCGTCGGCGCGGCGGGTGACCTCAGCCTCGGAGACGAGACGCTGCTGCTCTTCGCGGCCTTCGACCACAGAGCGCTCGTAGGACTCATTACCGTCAGCGATAAGGCGCTCGGAATCGCGTCGGGCGCGGTCGACCGTTGTGTCGGCCTCCTCGCGTGCGCGGTCGACGAGCGTGTTCGCGTCGTCTTCGGCGGTTGCAACGAGCATGGTGGCGCGCTGCTGCGCCTCACCCAGCATCGACTCCGACTCGTTGTGGGCGTCGGAGACGAGGCGCTGAGCTTGATCTTCGGCCTCGACGATCATCTCGTCTGCGCGCTCCTCGGCGCCGCGGAGGATCTCGTCCTGCTTGTCCAGGACGTCTTGTGCATCGTCGACTTCGACGGGGAGGGCGTTGCGGATGTCGTCAAGCAGCGCGAGCACTTCGTTGCGGGGAACCATGCAGTTCGATGTCATGGGCACGCCGTAAGCCTGCTCGACAGTGGTGACCAACTCATCCAATGCTTCAAATACGCGGTACATGACTTCTAAAGTACTGGTAGAAACACTAAAGCCCCGGCAGGCCGGGGCGGTGTGTTGCAGGTGGCGCAGCCTAGATCAGGCTAGATAACACCCTGAGCAAGCATAGCGTCGGCGACCTTCTTGAAGCCGGCGATGTTGGAGCCGACAACGTAGTCACCTTCGTGGTCGTACTCGGCCGCGGTGTCGGAAACGTTGCGGAAGATGTTCTCCATGATGCGCTTGAGGCGCTCGTCGGTGTAGTCGAAGGACCAGGAGTCACGGGAGGCGTTCTGCTGCATCTCCAGGGCGGAGGTTGCCACGCCGCCGGCGTTAGCGGCCTTGCCCGGAATGAAGTGGGTGCCGGACTTGCGGAAGACCTCAATGGCATCAGCGGTGGACGGCATATTCGCACCCTCGGCGACGTACTTCACGCCGTTGTCCACGAGTTTTTGGGCGTGATCGCCGTCGAGCTCGTTCTGGGTTGCGCACGGCAGAGCGACATCGGCGGACAGGTCCCAGATGGAGCCGTCGGAGTGGAAGGTACCTTCTGCCTCCTTGCAGTACTCGTCAACGCGGCCGCGGCGGACTTCCTTGATCTCACGGAGCAGCTCAAGGTTGACACCGTTCGGCGTCTCCACCCAGCCGGACGAGTCGGAGAAACCGATGACGGTGGCGCCAAGCTCCTGCGCCTTCTGGATGGCGTAGGTGGCCACGTTGCCGGAGCCAGAGACGATGACCTTCGCCCCGTCGAAGGAGTCACCGTTGTGCTTCATCGCCTCGTTGGTGATGTAGACAACGCCGTAGCCGGTGGCCTCGGTGCGGACCAGGGAGCCACCCCATGTCAGGCCCTTGCCGGTGAGGACACCGGACTCATGCTCGTTAGAAAGGCGGCGGTACTGGCCGAAGAGGTAGCCGACCTCGCGGCCGCCGACACCGATGTCACCCGCCGGGACGTCGCGGTACTCACCGATGTGGCGGTGCAGCTCCGTCATGAAGGACTGGCAGAAACGCATGATCTCCTGCTCGGACTTGCCCTTCGGGTCAAAGTCGGAACCGCCCTTGCCGCCGCCAATGGGCAGGCCGGTCAGGGAGTTCTTGAAGATCTGCTCGAAGCCGAGGAATTTGATGATGCCGAGGTTCACGCTCGGGTGGAAGCGTAGGCCGCCTTTGTAAGGACCCAGCGCGGAGTTGAACTGAACGCGGAAGCCACGGTTAACGCGTACCTCGCCGGAGTCAGTGACCCACGGCACGCGGAAGATGATCTGGCGTTCCGGCTCGCAGAGGCGCTCGATGAGGCCGTAGTCGTTGTAGTGAGGATCCTTCTGCAGGACGATCTTCAGGGAGTCGAGGACTTCAGCGACTGCCTGGTGGAATTCGGGTTCGCCGGCGTTGCGGCGGAGCAGCTTGTCGTAGTAACCGGACATTTCATCGTCGTAGTTAGCCATGCTGGATCCTTTCCTTTTCTAACGGTTGACAGTTAAGCACTATAGTCCCGCATGGACTCCCTGCGCTTTTTCTTGCCGCCCGTTGCTATCGTCTTCGGTGAACTGGCAGCTATGAACCTACCGCGTCCGGCCCCACCCAGCTGGATGAGCATGAACGAAGGATTTCGATGACGCACCCCTACCCAGCTCCCGCCCGACGCAACGAAGATGAGGACAACGTCGGCTTACCTGCTAATTTTCAGCCAGATGCGCAGACCATCCGCGTCATCGTCGCCCCAGACTCATTCAAGGGCACGGCCTCTGCCGCCGACGCTGCGGAATGGATTGCGGAAGGAATCCAGTCAGTCATCATCGACTGTGACATTGAGCACATGCCTATGGCAGACGGTGGCGAGGGTACCTCGTCGCTTTTCGACGGCACCGTGGTCACCCTCCCCTCCACCGACGCCGCTGGACGTCTCACCGAGGCTAGCTACGTCTACAACGCCGCGGAGGAAACCGCGTACATCGACGTCTCGGCAGCAACAGGGCTACCCGCTGTGAAGGACAAGCCTGTCCCGCTCACCGGCGACACCTACGGCACTGGGGTCCTCATCGCTGACGCGCAGAGCCGCGGCGCGACAACGATCGTGCTGGGCATGGGCGGATCTGCCACGATCGACGGTGGCACCGGCATCCTCGTTGCCCTAGGCGCCAACCCGATGGATGCCAACGGGCATCCCCTACGCCACGGCGGCGGGAACTTGGGCGACCTCCACGACATCGACACCGCGCAGCTGAACATTCCGGCAGCGTCTGTGGACTGGGTGCTCTTGGCGGACTCCGAGTTCCCCGCAACCGGCCCACGTGGCGCTGCCCGCATCTTCGGTCCACAGAAGGGTGCCAGCGACGAAGACATCGAGCGTGTCGATGCCGCGTTGCACCACTTCTGCGAGTTCGCCGGCATCGACCCGGACCAGCCCGGCTATGGTGCCGCCGGCGCGCTGCCCGTGGGCATCACGTGGCTGTCGCGGTTCCTGCACGGCAACGACGAGCACGTCCACGTCGTCTCCGGTGCCCGCACCGTCGCCTCTTCCTACGGCCTCAAGGAGAAGATCGCTGGGGCCAACCTCGTAGTCACCGGCGAGGGCACATACGACGAGCAGTCCGCAGGCGGCAAGGTGGTCTCCGTCGTCGCCGAGCTCGCCGAGGGCACCGGTGCGACCGTCGCAGTCATTGCGGGCGGCTTCGAAGAAGAGCTGCCAGACGATGTGATCACGGTGGAGATCGGTGAGCCCGGCGAGTCCGAGGCAGACGTTCGCGATCAGCTCATCCGTGCCGGCGCCCAGGCCGCGGTGGGTTACCTCAACACTTCCACGGCCCAGGGATAGACAGCCGGAAGCTCGAAGTCCATCTGGCGCTCCAGCGCCACCGGATCCTTCGGCAAATCCGCCTTCGGGGTGAGTACGCGCGACAAGCCCATGGCCAGGCTGTTGATGGAACTAGCCCCGTCGGCCTCAATGACGTAGCGGTGCACGACTGCCCCGGCCGGCTCTTCCCCACGCTCTTCGCGGTAGGCGCCGCGCAGCTGCTCAAGGGTGTCCCCGTGGAGGTCGGGTGTGCCGGTGTGGCGGACGGAGCCGTCGCTAAGCTTGCCGCGCCGCACCAAAATCTCCACCGCACGCGTGAATGCCTCCCCCACTTCGCGCGCGGCGGAATCGTCGGGAACAAGCACGTCAAACTGAATAGCAGGCATGAAAACAGACTAGCTAATAGCCTTGAGGAGCATGACTCACCGCGACCCGATCAGCCACATGGCGGACGGAACCATCAAACAGTACAACCCGTTCTCGGGCACCCAGGTGTGGACGGTGCCGGGGCGCGGCAACCGGCCGCTGGCCGTACCCAAGCAAGAACCGCACTCCCTGGAGCCGCACGACTTCACCGACTCCTGCAATTTCTGCGCGGAACGCAAGCTGAAGACCCCGCCGGAGAAATCCCGCATTGTCCAGCGCGACGGCGGGTGGGAGATCCTCCGCGACCTGTTGCCGCATGAATTGGACGACACGCAGCCGATGTTCCGCCGCGTGCCCAACCTCTTCGAGATCGTCTCCTACGACTACTGGGCGAAGAACTACGGCTTCCACATGGACACCTCCCGCGAAGACCACATGGAGCGCTACCTCGCCGACGATGCCGGGCGCCACCACGTCTTCGACGTCGTGCGCATGCGCCTGAAAGCCGGCGGCCACGACGACAACCTGACCGAAGAGGAATTGCTCGCGCACGTGCCCGCCTACTTCGGCGGCGGACACGACGTGATCATCGGCAGCCGCCACTTTGTCGACGGCGCGCAGGACTCTTCCCAGCTCGCGTCCTCCGGCACCCTGACGCCCGACGAGCACCACGCGTTCATCGCGTTCACCATCGATTCCTTGCGCGACCTCTATGAACGCAACCGCTACGCGCCGTACGTGTCCGTCTTCCAAAACTGGCTCGCTCCTGCCGGTGCCTCGTTCGACCATCTGCACAAACAGCTCGTTGCGATCGACGAACGCGGTGTGCAAGCCGACTTTGAGATAGACAAACTGCGCCAGAACCCCAACATTTACAACGAGTGGGGCATCAACTACGCCAGCTACCACAACCTCATCATCGCGGAGAACGATCACGCGGTGATGACGGCGGGCATCGGCCACCGCTACCCCACCATGAACATTTACTCCAAGTCCGCGACCCCGGAACCGTGGCTGCAAACAGCAGACGAGGTGCGCGGGATGTCCGACCTCATTCACGCCGCCCACGCGGCGACCGGCCCGGAAGTACCGAGCAACGAAGAATGGCACCACAAACCCATCGACCTGGACATGCCCATGCCGTGGCACATCAACCTGAAATGGCGTGTATCCACCCTGGCCGGCTTCGAAGGCGGCACCAAGGTCTACGTGAATACATTGTCCCCGTACGACATCCGTGACCGCATGGTAAGCAACCTCTACAGGTTGCGTGAGCAGGGACGAGTAGCCGACGGGCTGCGCATCGCCACAGAATGCTCGCCCGTGCGCAACGCGTTGCGCTACAACCCTGTGCTGCAGTAGCCCTGTGTTGCTCGGGATTACCCGATGCAGCTCGGTGCTGGTTGACGTTGTCTGATGTCGCCCGGGTGCACTAGTTGGGGCGGCACCCAGTATCCGCAATCTCGGTACAGTGGCAGGCGCACGAAAGCGCACCCTGATGAAACCAGATGAATAACTGAGGTAAACACCGCAATGAACATGCCAGCACATCCGCCCGCATTCGTTGACACTGTTGGAGGCCACGTCCGCTCGGTCTCTGGTTCCGCCCCCGACTCCGCATCCCGCAAGAAGTTCTGGACCGGCCTGTCCCTGGCCGTCATCGAGAACATCGGCGACAAGTGGGAGGCTACTCGCGAGGCGTACTCTGCCACCCGCCAACAGGCGTACTTCTCCGCAGAGTTCCTCATGGGTCGCGCGCTGCTGAACAACCTGACCAACCTTGGGCTGGTGGACGATGCGAAGCGCGCAGCAGCAGAGAATGACCACGACTTCCTCGATGTGCTCGAAGCTGAGCACGACGCCGCGCTGGGCAACGGCGGCCTGGGCCGCCTGGCTGCGTGCTTCCTCGACTCTGCCGCCGCGCAGGACTACCCGGTCACCGGCTACGGCATCCTCTACCGCTACGGCCTGTTCCGCCAGGAAATCGTCGACGGCTTCCAGAAAGAGCACCCGGACGCGTGGCGCGAGAGCTTCCACCCGTTCGCGGTCCGCCGCGGCACGCAGCAGCGCATCGTCAAATTCGATGACATGCACGTCCGTGCCATCCCCTACGACATGCCCATCACCGGGTACGGCACCGACAACGTAGGCACCTTGCGCCTGTGGGACGCCTCCCCGATGAGCGAGTTCGACTACGACGCATTCAACTCCCAGCGCTTCTCTGACGCCATCCTTGAGCGCGAGGCCGTGCATGACCTGACCCGCGTGCTCTACCCGAACGACACCACCTACGACGGCAAGGTGCTGCGCGTGCGCCAGCAGTACTTCTTCGTCTCCGCCTCGCTGCAGGAGATGGTGGACAACTACATCGAGCACCACGGGGACGACCTGCGCGGTTTTGCCGACTACAACTCCGTGCAGCTCAACGACACCCACCCGGTGCTGGGCATCCCGGAACTCATGCGCATCCTGCTCGATGACCACGGCATGACCTGGGAAGATGCCTGGGACGTTGTCACCAACACGTTCGCCTACACCAACCACACTGTCCTCCAGGAGGCGCTGGAGACCTGGGACGTATCCATCTTCCAGCAGCTCTTCGGCCGAGTGTGGGAGATCGTTGTGGAGATCGACCGCCGCTACCGCGAGGACATGGCGTCCCGCCAGCTTTCTCCCGACACGATTCACCAATACTCGCCCGTGCACGACAACAAGGTGCACATGGCGTGGATCGCCTGCTACGCCGCGTACTCCATCAACGGTGTCGCCGCGATCCACACCGAGATCATCAAACGCGACACCTTGGGTTACTGGCACGAGCTGTACCCGGAGAAGTTCAACAACAAGACCAACGGTGTCACCCCGCGCCGTTGGCTGCGCATGTGCAACCCGCGTCTGTCGGAATTGCTGGACCGCCTCGTCGGTTCCGACGCATGGGTCACCGACATGGACAAGCTCAACGAGTTGCGCCGCTACGCTGACGATGACGCAGTGATGAAGGAACTGCGCGCGATCAAGTCCTCCAACAAGCGCGACTTTGCCGACTGGGTCCGCGTCCACGAGCACGTGGAGATCGATCCCGAGTCCGTCTACGACACCCAGATCAAGCGCCTGCACGAGTACAAGCGCCAGCTGCTCAACGCGCTCTACATCCTGGACCTGTACTTCCGCATCAAGCACGACGGTGAGCGTGACGTGCCCAAGCGCACCTTCATCTTCGGCGCGAAGGCAGCACCCGGTTATGACCGCGCCAAGGGCATCATCAAACTCATCAACGTCATCGGTGACCTGGTGAACAACGACCCGGAGGTCTCCGAGTTCCTCCGCGTTGTGTTCGTGGAGAACTACAACGTCTCGCCGGCAGAGCAGATCATTCCTGCGACCGACGTCTCAGAGCAGATCTCCACCGCCGGTAAGGAAGCTTCCGGTACCTCCAACATGAAGTTCATGATGAACGGTGCGTTGACCCTGGGCACCATGGACGGCGCGAACGTGGAGATCGTCGATTCCGTCGGCGAGGACAACGCCTACATCTTCGGCGCACGCGAGGAGGAGCTGCCGGAGCTCAAGGAGAACTACCAGCCCCAGGAGGTCTACGAGAACAACCCCGCCATCAAGCGCGCGATCGATGCGCTTACCGACGGCACCCTCGACGACTCCGGCACCGGTATGTTCGCCGACCTGCGTGACTCCCTGCTTATCGACGGCGGCTGGAACACCGCCGATCCGTACTACGTGCTCGGTGACTTTGACTCCTACAAAGAGACCCGCGACCGCATGGCAGCCGAGTACTACGCGGACCCGCTGCACTGGGCACGCATGTGCTGGATCAACATCTGCGAGTCCGGCCGCTTCTCCTCCGACCGCACCATCCGCGACTACGCGAACGAGGTGTGGAAGATCGAGCCGACCCCGATCAACCGCTGATTCCCCTGTTTGAATTCGACCCTGTGCAGCGGATCGGGGCGGGAACCAGCGCATCACCTAGCACCACCCCACAGCACCCCCCGTCGTATTGAAACTGAAGGCACCACACGGAGAAAGGCCCACAATGATTTTCAAAGAAACGATTCGTGCGGCACACGAGGAACTTGGCCGACCTACCGATGAGGAAACGATTCAAGCCGCTTTCGAGGACGCAAACGAAGCAGCCTGCGAGCGCTGCGATGATCACTTCGCTCGGCTCATCGCCCAGTGGCGCGAAGAAAACGGTGGCAACCCGTGGATACCGGGTGAAGTCACTGGTCGTTGCCACGGACAAGCCATGCGCCTGGCGGAAGCCGAGATCTTGGAGGAGTGGTACAACGAGCCGATCCGCGCGCTGATTGACAGCAAGGTCGAAGCAGGCGAGGACGGCTGGTAACTCTCCCTGACCCCTGAATTCACACACAGAAGGAACCCAGCCATGGACAACATTGCAGGACAAGAGTTCAATCCCGACGACCTCGTCGCTTCGCGCTTCACCCCCGTCCTCGGTGAGGACTACTGGGTCTACCACGAAATGCTCGGACTGGACGGGCAACCGGTCCACATCTACTGCTGGCGGCCCACCGAAGAGCGTCCATTGTGGACACTGGTCACGTCCGGTATGAGCTGGCACAAGATGGAGATGCCTCAGGGCAGAGAAGACTTCGACCGCATTGAGTTGATCATGACTCTGCCGGGTGACTGGCCCCTAGATGAGGTCACGTCGAGTGCGAATGAAGGGCAAGAAGGGATCTCATGGCCGCTAGACTTGCTGAAGATGACTGCGCGCTTGCCCCGGAGCACGAACTCGTGGTTGTCGTACGGCTCCTCTTCCCAGTGGGGTGAGTCCTTGGAGGAAACCTATCCGGGCAGTGACTTCTCTGGATTCGTTCTCGGTGGCGCGGTTTCCCTGGATACTGAGTTCGACCTGCTCAAGACACAGTTCGGCGGTGAGACAGTCCACTTCTTGGGTCTTTTCCCGCTGTACGCGCAGGAAATTGAAGCCTACCTAGCTGGGGTTGAGGTGCTCGATCTCCTCTACGAAGCTGGTTTTGCAGAAGGTGCCCATCCCGGCCGTCCGCCAGTGGCCTAAAAGATAGTTTTCCCGCAGGTGCAGTTGTGGAGTGTGCCCTACGATGTCACTTCAGCTTATTCCCTTTTATAAAGGCGAGGATGGACTATAGGATTGATTTTGCTCCAACGTTACCGAAGTGAGGGCTTTGAAATCATCGAGGTTCAAAGTCGCACTAAGAGTGTCGCCGGTGCGCACTGTAGCGCATGCACCATTGGAAACCTCCTTGGTAGCACATGATTGGATTAGACGTTCCGAGCGCGCAGTACTTCACGCTTGCGCGTGACGCTAAACGATTCTGTCAGGCTGTTGTCAGCAATAGTTTCCACCGCGCACACGGATTCGCGCGGTATGGTTGATGAACTTACCGACACGGGCGTGACTGTTACTTTTCTTCATTAGAATCTCACGTTTGCGAAAGGCACCACGGATCCGCGTGCGGATCCAATGCTCGGCATTTTGGTTCGTTTGCGAAGTTTGAGCGGGCCATTATCCGTGAGCGCCAGGCTGAGGGTATTGCGTTAGCGAAAAGGTCAGTCGGCCAAGGTTTCCGCCAGAACAGTTAATGGCTATCCCAATCTTTCGGAACTACTTCTGTCAAGTTGAAACCTTTGGGGCCCAGACGGGTTGAAGTGTCCTGGGTTTAGTTCCGATCGTTTCTAGAGGAGGATTGGATCATGCCTAGGAAGTTCAGTGACGAGTT